>CAYPEL010000031.1:0-22324 GCA_964409635.1 uncultured Gammaproteobacteria bacterium
CCGCAGCTAACATTCAGAAAGCGATTGATGCCAGTGCTTGTGGGTTTAATCAGGTCTTAGATCTGGTGTATCCGATGGCTTGGGAAAACCCCCGCTGACAGATTGTTAATAGTCACAATGACAAATTACCCGAAATAACCAGGCTTCCCTAAATTGCATTGGTTAATCCACTGCTGCCCAGCAGTACCAACTGGCAACTGTACGATACGGCCGCCAGCGTTCAGCGAGTTGAATATACTCATCGGGATCAGCAGCCGCTGACACCCCATAGAGCTGCTGAATAGATTTTCGCAACGCCAGATCTCCAACCGGTAAAACGTCCAGCCGCCCCAGCGCAAACATCAAGAACATATCCGCTGTCCAGGGACCAATGCCCGGCAAAGCCATTAATGTATCCGCAATTTCAGTGTCATCCAGCTGCTGCAAATCATCCAGCGTTAGAACACCAGTTCTTACCTGTTTTGCCAGCTCACGGATATAACGGATTTTTGAACCGGATAGCCCGCAGGCGCGTAAGGATTTTTCGCGAATGCCATGAAAATACTCCGCTTCAAAACAATCTGTATCGAGGTGATGTAATAACCTGTCTTCTATGGTCTTCGCCGCCCGGACAGAAAGCTGCTGGTTAACGATGGCCCATACCAGGGTATGAAAAGGTGGTTTAGAGTTTGCTGCCAGTTTGCACGGGCCGTAGGTGTCGATCAGGCCATGCATTGTTGGGTCGGTATTTTTCAGAAAGTCTTCGGCTGCGCGGATCCGCGTTGTGGTCACTGCTGCAACCCTACGGATATCACCGCATAGGTTACAATCGACATGCCGGCAGCAGCGACCAATGCCGGGCGTTTCCAGCCGAATATTAGCAGCAGGCAAACGACCATCCAGCCCATGAATAAGGGCCAGTATTGAACTTCATCACTCATACGGATTTCCTGCGCTGCTTTGGCTTGAACGCCGCTTGTTTTTTTGGAATAAATATTTTACCGGCACGCAAACCTGCTGTGCGATACAGCGCAGACGCTTGCGGTTGATCCAGGTATTGCCATTTACCGGGGCGTAGTTTCTTTTCAAGGATGGTTGTACCATACCGCACCCGCACCAGACGGCTAACCTGGATACCTTGTGATTGCCAGAGACGGCGTACTTCGCGGTTGCGGCCTTCCTGGATCACCACGTAGTACCAGTGATTGGCGCCACGCCCACCCCCGTCCTGGATATCAGTAAACCTGGCCACACCATCGTCCAGATCCACACCATGCCGCAAGCGATCCAGAACATCGCCGCCAACCTCGCCAAGCACCCGCACAGCATATTCGCGATCCACAATGTTTGATGGATGCATTAAGCGATTGGCCAATTCACCATCCGTCGTGAAGAGTAATAAACCGGAACTGTTTATATCGAGGCGACCGATTCCGATCCAACGGCCGTGTGGTGCTGCAGGCAAACTATCGTATACCGTAGCACGCCCTTCCGGGTCATCGCGCGAACAGATTTCCCCCTCCGGTTTATGATAAGCCAGAACAGCATGCTTATGCTGGGTGGTGCTTTGCCTGACCGCTTTACCATCGATCTGAATGCGCTCTTTACCGGTCACTTTCTGCCCCAACTCGGCTCGCGTTCCGTCAACGGCGATACGGCCTTCCTCAATCAGCTTTTCGAGTTGGCGGCGGGAACCGTAACCGGCATTGGCCAGAAATTTTTGCAAGCGTTGTTCGGAAATGGGACTGCCCCGGGAGTTATCAGTGAAGGACTTCGGGATTATCCGGTGGATCTACTTCGGGTTTAGCGGCGGCAGTTGCATCACCTTCTTCAACTGAACCAGCATCGTCATTAGCCGCTTCGGCTTGGTCTTCCCCGGCAACAGGTAACACGAGTTCAAGTTCAGCACCGAGTGTATCAAGGTCTTTTAATTCCATTAAGCTTGGCAATTCATCTAAACTTTTAAGATTGAAATAATCCAGGAACTGCCGCGTGGTTCCAAACATTGACGGTTTGCCGGGTACATCTCGGTGGCCGACAATACGCACCCATTCGCGTTCCTGCAGCGTTTTCATGATGGAGCTGCTAACACTCACGCCACGAATATCTTCAATTTCACCGCGCGTAATCGGTTGCCGGTAAGCGACCAGGGCGAGCGTTTCCAGCAAGGCGCGCGAATAGCGTGTGGGCTTCTCTTCTATTAACCTGGATACCCAGGGTTCCATATCCTGTTTAACCTGGATACGGTAACCACTGGCAATCCTGACCAATTCGATGCCCCGCTCCTGATACTCTTCCTGCAAGGTTTCAATTGTCTGACGTGCAACCTCGCGGGACGGCTTTTCGTCATCCCTGAAAACGGCGAGCACTTGATCCACGGTTAAGGGTTTACCCGCAGCCATTAATACCGCTTCGATAATATCTTTGGTGGCTGGTTTATATAGAGTCATTTGGCTTCGGCCATCTCTTCTGCAGTTTGCGGTTCCTCTTGCAGCGCATCACCTACTGCCTTGACGTAAATAGGCGCAAATGGCTCGGACTGTACAAGCTCTATTAAAGATTCTTTGATCAACTCAAGTACGGCAAGCAGGCTGACAACGACACCCCTACGCCCTTCTCCAGGATTAAAGAGCTTATCAAACGCTGTGAATTCACCCGTGGTAACACGCGACAGAACAATTGACATACGTTCGCGGACAGATAACGGCTCCATCTGGATATGGTGGTGAGAAAACATTGAGGCCCGGGTCATTACCTCCTTTGCTGCCATGAGGATTTCCTGCAGGGAAATCTCCGGTGGCGTTTCCACTACCTGCCTTTCCGGCGCCTCAAGTTGCAGTGGAAAGATATCGCGTCCGACTCGAGGTAGTTCGTCAATATCTATAGCGGCTTTCTTGAAACGCTCGTATTCCTGTAAGCGGCGTATCAGTTCTGCACGCGGATCATCTTCATCGTTCTCTTCAACCGGGCGCGGTAATAGCATGCGCGATTTTATTTCCGCCAGCATGGCCGCCATAACCAGATATTCAGCTGCCAGCTCCAGACGTATATCCTTCATGAGATCGATATATTCCATGTATTGCCTGGTGATTTCGGCTAGCGGTATATCCAGGATATCGAGGTTTTGGCGCTTGATCAGGTACAACAATAAATCGAGCGGGCCCTCAAAGGCCTCGAGGAAAACCTCCAGCGCGTCGGGGGGTATATAGAGATCCTGTGGGAGCGCGGTGACGGCTTCGCCTTGTACATAGGCAAAAGGCATTTCGCTTTGTTTAGGTGCCTGGGGTTGTTCTGAAGGCTGGTCGGTCATGTTGGTGAATTGTATGTTAGTTGGTGTTGGTTGGAAACAAATAATGTAAATGTACAAAGGTGTGTGGTTACCCACCATTAAGCTACTGTATTTGGCGGGTTTCACCCACCCTATGGGAGAGGGGTGGATTTGTCTCCTTTACACTATAGAATTCCTAGCCAAAACCATTATAAACAATGGTTAGAGTCTATTTTTCCTAATAATTTAAACCAATTACATCACGAACTTCATCAAGTGTCTGATTGGCTGTTTCACGCGCCGCCTCCGCACCTTCCTGTAAAATCGTCCTGACAAGCTGAGTATCCTGCTCCAGTTCGGCAGTCCGTTCCTGGATCGGCGCCAATTCATTCAATACGGCATCAATCAACGGCTGCTTACATTCCAGACAACCAATACCCGCCGTTGTGCAACCTTCGCGCACCCAGTTGCGGCGGTTCTCATCAGAATACACTTCATGGAGTAGGAACACCGGACATTTGTCCGGATCGCCGGGATCGGTTCTACGCACGCGTGCCGGATCAGTCGGCATCGTTTTAAGTTTCTGTTCGATTTGTTCCGGCTTGTCACGAAGAGAAATCGTGTTGTTATACGACTTGGACATTTTCTGACCGTCCAGTCCCGGCATTTTAGGTGCCGGCGTTAGCAAGGCTTGCGGTTCAGGCAATATAATCCGGCCACTACCCTCCAGGTATCCGTATAGCCGTTCACGATCCGCCATCGTTAGATTCGCTTGCCCATCGAGCAGGGCGCGGCCAATTTCCAGCGCTTCGGCATCACCCTTTTCCTGATACCGCTTGCGCAGTTCACGATACATTTTGGCGTTTTTCTTACCCATCTTTTTAGCCGCCGCTTCGGCATGCTCTGCAAATCCCGGCTCACGACCGTACAGGTGGTTAAAACGGCGGGCAATTTCGCGCGATAACTCAACGTGCGCCACCTGGTCTTCACCGACCGGCACCTGCCCTGCCCTGTAGATCAGGATGTCAGCCGTCTGTAATAGCGGGTAACCGAGAAAACCGTAAGTCGCCAGATCTTTCTCACGCAGTTTTTCCTGCTGATCCTTGAAGCTGGGCACGCGTTCAAGCCAGCCTAGCGGGGTTAACATGGATAACAGCAAATGCAACTCAGCGTGTTGCGGCACATCAGACTGGACAAATATTTTTGCATTCGCGGGATTCACGCCAACCGCCAGCCAGTCAATCACCATGTCGATGACACTGTCACTGATAACCTGCGGATCTTCATAATGCGTAGTCAACGCGTGCCAGTCGGCGACAAAGAAGTAGCAATCGTATTCGTGCTGTAACTGCACCCAGTTTTTTAATACACCGTGATAATGACCCAGGTGCAAACGCCCGGTCGGACGCATACCAGATAAAACACGGTTTTTAGCATCACTGCTCAAGCTGTCAACTCCCCATCAATGACATGAGTATTCTTTGATAATCATGCGCGGGCATACCCGCTATAGATGCCATCGTCTTGGTAACGAAATTTACAAACGGCCACATGATTTTACCCAACACCCCACTCATTAATAATGCGATTAATATCCATATACCGTACGGCTCAATACGGCTGAAAACAAGCGCCGCCTTGCCGGGCAGTAATCCTGTCATGACCCGGCCACCATCCAGTGGTGGCAGCGGCAACAGGTTCAGTACCATCAAAATCGTATTGATAAAAATACCCGCAACGCCCATGAACAACAAAGGCAACGAAAGCCAGCTATCTGCACCCGCCATTAAGGCAACACGAACCAGCATCGCCCAGCCTATTGCCATCAGTAAATTGGAAAGGGGGCCTGCGGCTGCCACCCAGACCATATCGAGTTTCGGGCTACGTAAGTTTCGCCAGTTAACCGGTACCGGCTTCGCCCAGCCGAATACAAAACCGCCTGGCATCAACAACATTAGTCCGGGCACAAGTATGGTGCCGACGGGGTCAATGTGTTTTATCGGATTGAGTGTCAACCGGCCGAGCATTTTTGCGGTTTTATCTCCAAAATGACTGGCGATCCAGCCATGCGCTGTTTCATGTACGGTGATCGCAAGCAGAACCGGTAGTATCCAGGCGGAGATTTTTTGAGCCAATGAGATTTCTAACATGGTGTCATTATACCTTGAGCCAGTCTTTTATTGTCATGTCAAACCTTCTGTAGAACCCTTGCCCTGCCGAACCACCAGCGGCCCATCACCCACAAGATCTATAATGGTGGTCGGTTCAATACCGCAATGTCCTCCGTCTATGACCAGATCAATCTGGTGTTCCAGCTTTTCTCGAATATCCACTGCATCCGTTTCCGGGTAATCATGACCGGGTAATATCAGCGTCGATGTCATCAACGGCTCGCCCTGCGCTTCGGTGAGGGCAGCCGCGATTTTATGGCCTGGCACACGGATGCCGATCGTTTTTCGCTTCGGGTGCCGCAAGCGCTTAGGTACAGTATCGGTGGCGTGTAACAAAAAAGTATAAGGGCCAGGCGTGTGGGCTTTCAGCAGGCGATACACACTGTTATCAACACGGGCATAACTGGAGATTTCGGATAAATCCCGGCAGATCAAAGTGAAGTTATGCTGTTTGTCTACCTCGCGAATGGTTCGTATCCGCTCAACCGCGGCCTTATCATCCAAGTGACAGGTCAACGCGTAGCAGGAATCTGTCGGCATCACAATGACGCCGCCACCGCGCATAATTTCCACCGCCTGCTGCACAAGACGGGGCTGCGGGTTATCCGGATGAATGTGGAAAAACTGGCTCATAGTGGTGCAGGTGTCTGCCGCCAGACAGCATCTTTCCAGATCGGCTTGCAGCTATCTGGTAACGCCCTTAACCGGCCTAGTTCAACCCAGGGTTTTTCCGGGCCATGATAATCCGAGCCTTGCGAAGCCAGTAAATTATGTTCCCGGCATAGCGCCGCCATATGGCGAATTTCGTCCGGTGAATGGCTGCCGGATACCACTTCCATACCCTGTCCGCCCGCCGCTTTAAATTCTGTTAACAGTTCACGCAATTTTGTGCGCGTTAAGCGATACCGGGCCGGGTGCGCGATCACGGCCACACCACCAGCCTGGCGGATCCAGTTCACGGCATCCGCCAGCGTGGCCCAGCAGCCATTGACATAGCCAGGTTTGCCCGGCACCAGAAAACGTTTAAAGACATCACCTATCGATGCGGCATGGCCTTTTTCAACGAGAAAGCGGGCAAAATGAGTGCGGCTGACAATGTGGCCTTTGGTGTAGTGTTTCGCGCCCTGCAGTGCATCCGGGATACCCTTCTTATCCAGCTTTTTAGCAATTTCTTCAGCACGCCAGTCGCGAAATTTTTGTAAGGTCTTCAGGTTGTCGGCCAGCACCGGATTGTGTCTATCAATACCCAGCCCCAGCATATGAATGGTTCGTTTACGCCAGGTGACCGAAATCTCAACGCCAGGAACAATAAGAATGCCTTGCCGGCTACCCGCTTCCTGCGCCTCCGCAAGCCCATCCAGGGTATCGTGATCCGTTAGACCTAATACATCGACACCGATGGCGGCTGCACGCTCTACCAGTTCAGTTGGCGAAAGGGTGCCATCAGATGCGGTAGAGTGACTGTGCAAATCGTATAGAGTGGACATCCCGCCTATTCTACTCGACCCGGCTTCGCGCTGCTGCCTTATCCTGAATGAATCAGGTATCATGGCGCGTTAAATTGTTCACTTCCCAATCCGTATGTACCTACCTAAGCCCACAACCGACTATTTCCAGACAAAATCTGCGGAATTAATGCCCGCTCTGCTGGACGCCTGGCAAACGGGCGCCTCTAAACCAGCCTTGAAAGAAGACAACCCACAGCACGTTGTCATCGCCTGTGAGCAATGGCTGGAAGTATTAACCGCGACCGAGCGCAGTGATTTGCCCGCCGATCCTGACCACATTACCAAATTTGGCGAACAGGGCCTAAACCTATGTAACTCAGCCCTGAGGTGGGCCCAGCAGCTCGGTCAAAATGATATTATCGACGGGCTGCATGAGATGACCGTCGTGTTTGCACTCTGGCTGGTCCAGCACGGCGGCGAGATTCAGACGCTCGAATCGATTGTGGATGGCCTCGCTAAATTCGCTAACAACACCGCGAATCCAGAGGAACTGGAAAATCTTTACAAGGTAATGGACGCTATTCTCAACGCCGTCACGCCGACAATACAAAGCGATCTTGAAAAGACTAATCCTGGCAGGCCATGGCGCATTCTGAACCTGAACCGGGCAATTGTCGCGACGCGTACCCACCAGCCTGCCCTGATGGAACAAGCTTTCGATACCTTTGTCAAAGCCCTACCTGAAGAAGCGCCACGTTTTTTCAGCGAAGGCATGGCGCAAATGGACTTGTTAAACTATCCGCCGCATGTGCGCACGGTTATGGATAAATACTACCAGCAATGGAGCGTAGAACACTCGCTGCACTGAATACCAGCAGCGTCCATAGCCTATGAAATTTCTCTACGATTTTTTCCCCATCCTGCTGTTTTTTATTGCCTACAAGATATACGGCATTTATACCGCCACCGCCGTCGCAATCGCCGCCGCCTTTGTGCAGACGGTAGGTTACTGGTTTAAACACCGCCGCTTTGAAAAAATGCACCTGGTGACATTTGGACTACTCGCGGTTTTCGGCGGACTCACACTGCTGCTGCAGGATCCGGTTTTTATCAAATGGAAACCGACGGTTATCAACTGGCTATTTGCCGTTGTCTTTATGGGCAGCGCATGGATTGGCAACAAATCCATGATAGAACGCATGATGAGCCACGCCATACAGGTTGAGAAACCGATCTGGAACCGGCTGAACTGGGCTTGGGTGTGGTTCTTTATCTTTCTGGGCGCCATCAATCTTTATGTCGCCTTTAACTACGATGAAGACACCTGGGTTAATTTCAAACTGTTTGGCATGATGGGGTTAACGTTTGTATTTGTTATCGGGCAGGCACTTTTTCTCAGCCGCTATATGCCGGATGAAAAACCCGAGAGTGAATCCTGATGCTGTACGCGATTTACGCTGAAGATACTGAAGACAGCCTGTCTAAACGATTAGTTGCCCGTTCAGATCATGTTCATCGCCTTAAAGCACTGCAGGAAGATGGCAGGTTGATCCTGGCGGGTCCCCTGCCTGCTATCGACAGCGAAGATCCAGGTGATGCCGGATTCAGCGGTAGTCTGATTGTTGCAGAGTTCGAATCCTTGCAAAGCGCCCAACAATGGGCAGACCAGGATCCGTATATAAAAGCAGGTGTTTATCAGCGTGTAACCGTTAAACCCTTTAAAAAGGTATTACCTTAAGCATGACGACAAAACAGCTCGAAATTATTACTCACCGGATGGCAGAAGAATTCTCTCTTGACGCACTGGAAATACTGGATAAAAGCGCTAAACATGCTGGACATTCATGCCCTGAGCATTCAAGCCTATACACCTGCCGAAGCCACTTCTCACACTTAAACCACCTACAGGAACTTAACTATGTCTATTTCACGAACCACCCTTTTAGCAACCGCCTGCCTGGCCTTAAGCGCTTGTGATCAGGCTCCGCTCAGCAATCAAACCGACAACCAGACCAGCACGCCGGTAGCGGCTGCAACTGACACCAGTGAGGTTATCGCCACGGTTAACGGCCAACCGATAACCCGCAACCTGTTCGATGCCTATAGTCAGCAGCGGCAGCAACGCCGTCCTGGTAACCAGGAACCACAGGCGGTGCTCGATGAAATCGTCAATCTTGAGCTGGCCCTGCAGGATGGCATCAAAAAAGGTATCGACAAGCAAGCAGATATCGTTACGCAAATCGCTCAACAGCGCCGCGCGGTTATCGCCGGTGCAGCCATCAAGCAACAACTGGAAGACAATCCAATTACAGACGAAGACCTGAAAAAACTCTACGACGAAAAAACCTCCGGCGCCGGTCAGGAATACAAAGCACGGCATATTCTGGTTGAAGAAGAAGCCCAAGCGAAAGACATGATTGCCAAACTGGATGGCGGCGCCGACTTCACCGAATTGGCAAAGGAACATTCGACGGGGCCTTCCGGTAAAAATGGCGGAGATCTTGGCTGGTTCTCTTCCAAGCAAATGGTCAAACCATTTTCTGATGCCGCCGCCGCATTGGAAAAAGGCAAATACAGTAAACAGCCAGTCAAAACACAGTTCGGCTGGCATATCATCATCCTCGACGATTCACGCGAATCTTCACCCCCGCCATTTGAACAACTAAAGCCACAACTACAGGCATTTGCTCAAAACCAGCGGATACAGGGTTATGTGACACAACTGCGTGAAGGAGCCACTATCGACATCAAGGATACCTTTATGCCGAAAACTGAAGATACGCCTGCTGTAGAAGAGCAAGTGATTGATCCGCATGCACCTGAGGTGACTGCACCACAGGCTGAATAAATCAGCAATTTAACAAAAAACGCCGCGCTAAACGCGGCGTTTTTTTATGGGTATCACTTAGGACTGACGCTAAAAATGTGAATTGATTTTGACGCTAACCCTTAGCTGCGGCAGCGACAGCCACACCGGATTTAATCTCCGCACCCATCTCACTCAAAACAGCATCAAGCGCACCAAGACAAAACAGCACATTGCGTTTATTACTGGCGTGGCCCATCAAACCGATACGCCAGATTTTGCCCGCCATCGGCCCCAGTCCAGCGCCAATTTCTAAACTGTAATCTTCCAGCAACCGGCTGCGTACCGCCGCATCATCCACGCCCTTGGGAATACTGACGGCATTGAGTTGTGGTAAACGGTCATTTTCTTTGACCACAAAGGACAAGCCCATTGCCTCAATACCAGCACGCAACGCCTGATGATTATCCTGGTGTCGTTGCCAGGCATTTTCTATGCCTTCTTCCTGTAATATCACCAGCGCTTCATGCAAAGCGTACAGGGTATTGATCGGCGCAGTATGATGATAAGCACGTTTAGCACCCCCACCCCAGTAACCGAGTACCAGGTTCAAATCAAGGAACCAGCTCTGGACTGTCGACTTGCGTTGTTTGACAAATTCTACTGCGCGATCACTGAAGGTTACGGGTGACAGGCCAGGCACACAGGACAAACATTTCTGGGTGCCGGAATACACAGCATCCAGCCCCCATTCACTGACTTTTAGAGGTGAGCCGCCCAGTGAGGTCACGGTATCGGCAATCGTCATGCAATCATGTTTACGCGCCAACTCCGCTAATGTTTTAGCATCTGAAATTGCGCCGGTAGAGGTTTCCGCATGAACAAACGCCAGCACTCGTGCATCGGGGTTAGCCTTGAGCGCCGCTTCTACCTTATTACAATCAACTGCGCTACCCCACTCGTCCTCGATCATAATGGGCGTGGCGCCGCAACGTTCAACGTTTTCTTTCATGCGGCCGCCAAACACGCCATTCTGGCAAATTAGCACCTTGTCACCCGGTTCAATCAGATTGACGAAACACGTTTCCATGCCTGCAGAACCCGGTGCAGATACCGGCATGCTCAGATCGTAATCGGTCTGGAAGGCATACCGTAACAGGCCTTTCATCTCATCCATCATGCCGACAAATTCTGGGTCAAGGTGACCGATAGTCGGCCGCGACATGGCTTCAAGAATTCGCGGGTTTACGTCAGAGGGCCCTGGACCCATCAAAGTGCGGATTGGTGGATGAAAAGATTTTACGTTCATGGTTATTGTCTCGTCCCAGTAAGAATAATGATGGATATCTCTTAATTTACAGCCGCGAAGTCTAGCACTACAGCAACGGGGCAAACACATGCTCAGAATACGGTAATAAACCCGCTACCCGCACTGTGATAGTAACCTGCGAGGTTATACAAAGAAAATAAGGCCTAAGCAGTTACTCACTACTCACTGGAATATTCCGCTCAATAATTCGTTTAATGAGTTCTCCTGCCAGAAACAACAACATTAATTGAACCGGAAAATGATAGCGCAGGTTATTGGCGCCAAAAAGTGTGTAGACCACCGTGTAGCTTGCAATAATAATTAAAGCTGAAAAATAATAGATATTAGGGTAGCCGCCGGATTTGAGTGACTTGAAGAGTTTAATGAGTATCAAGCATGCCATTGGGAGACTGAGTATCAACAATAGCGTGTATGGGATCAGCCTGCCAAATAAATATTTTAATGATCTTTCACCTTGGAATTGATCCGTTTGCCACCAGAAGTTTTTAAAATTCTTTTTTATAGTTATTAAGTACTCATCAGGGTGTAGTTTTATCCAGGAAAAAAGCGTCTTAGACACAATTTTGTCTTCAACGAATTCACTAGTACCGCTGGTACGCTGTGCGATCTCTAGTAATTTATGCTCTGGCAATACCTCCGCAGAACGTAAGCTGAACAATAAATTAGCGCCTATGCCTGTACGCAGCATCGGAAACTCACTGGAGACCAGATAATTTCTAGCCATCCATGGCAATGTCACTGCGCAACCCACAATAGCCGCCAGAGTAATGTTACGTACCGTGTAGACAGAGACACCTGATTTAAGCATAGCCGCATAAACAAGGGCTATGGCCACAAAAGGAATAGCAACGGTTTCCACTAATGCCAACAAGCCCCCTGTCAAAGCCGCACCCAGCCACGCAAATTTCGACGTATTATTTATGTACCTTGATAGAAGAAAAAGTAATATAGAAATCAAAAATAGTGTAACCACCGTTGATTCAGGTGTAGTGACAGCGTGAAATACAAAGGGTGGGTATAGCGCGATTGAAATACTGCTAATTAGAGCCGCAAGGCCAGAAAATGTTTTCATGCCACAATAAACAAGTGCCACTGTACTTGCCGCCATCAAAGCATGGATTACAAACAAAGAAAAAAAGTTATTTTCCCCAAATAAATAAAAGTTACCGGCAATAATAAACGGATAGACCGGTGTTTTGATCGCCGAAACACGAACGGGAATAGGTTTATTTATTGAAGCTGCCGGCGCGCCAAACACATCATTCGTAACCTCGATTGCTGAATATGCCATCGAGTAGCCATTGCCTGCTAAAACATTTAAAGCTATTTCGACGTCTTCGTAATAAGCCACATGGTTATCGCCAGGATAAGTGACCGCTAAAAATGCCAGCCTGATACACAGGGCCAACATGAAGATAATGAGGGGTGTTTTTAGCTTACTCAATTCTCGCATAGCGTAGAAAGTTGGAACTATCAGATAATTACCAAGCAGTACGTTGATTGTGCATCACATTATTTGCAGACCATCGGCAGCAGGGAAGCTGCCGCTGAGTGTACAGGGATGTATTCACAGCGAGTCTGCAAATAATGTGATGCACAATCAACGTACGTATTAGTAAGTGAGCAATATGGCGCACACGGCAATGATCATCGCGTCATTGCCCATGCAAGAGATAACAGCTAGCCTTATGCGTACCGCTAAGTGTAGTAACTTCAGGATAGTGCATCCGGCATTCTGGTTTTACAAATTGACACCGCGGGTGAAAATGGCAACCAGCGGGCGGGTTGGCGGGTGAGGGCATATCACCGACCAAGCGAATTATAGAACGCCCGCTGTCTGCTTTAAGGGTGGGTACGGCAGATAGCAAGGCTTGGGTATAAGGATGACGTGGATTGTTCAGAACTTCTTCGACCATCCCCTCTTCCACTATCCTGCCTAGATACATTACGGCGACACGGTTTGCAAGATAGGCCACCACTGAAATATCGTGGGTAATAAATAGATAGGCTAAGCCGAGTTTTTGTTGCAGCTCTTTAAGAAGATTCAAAATCTGCGCCTGCACTGAAACATCCAGCGCACTGGTTGGTTCGTCACAAATTAATAATTTGGGTGCGACTGCAAGTGACCTGGCAATACAAATACGTTGCCGCTGACCACCGGAGAATTCATGTGGATAGCGCCGGCTATGTTCCTTGCGAAGACCAACCTGCTGCAGCATTTCTGCGACACGCAGTTGGCGGCTGGCTTTATCACCAATACGCTGAGCGACCATACCCTCTTCAATAATTTCCCCGACCGTCATGCGCGGGTTCATCGAGGAAAACGGATCCTGAAATATAATTTGAAAATCGGCCCGGCGGCGGCGTAAGGCTTCGCCCCGCAGCTCGGTAAGTTCGTCACCTTCTAAACGAACGCTACCGGCCGTCGGTTTCAATAACTGTAAAATTCCCTTACCCACTGTTGTTTTTCCACAGCCCGATTCGCCCACCAGAGCAAGTGTTTCTCCCGTTGGAATAGAGATGTCTATTCCATCAACTGCTTTGACATAACCTACAATGCGTTTGAAAAATCCCCGCCGGATAGGGAAATGCACTTTCAGATTCTCGACTTCAAGCAATCTGCCACCTGATTTCACCGTCTCATTTAACTGCATGACTTCACTACCCGCCAGATCCCAGGTCTTCAAGGGTTCACCCGGCAATTTAGCATCATCCGCAAGATGGCAACGCACACCCTTGTCCGTATCGGTGTGTATCCAGTTTGGCACGGCGGTTTTACAATCCAACCAGCCGCGGTCACAACGATCTAGAAACCGGCATCCGTGAAACGCCTGGTTTAGCGGGGGCACACTGCCGGGTATCACCGCGAGCGGTTCATCCCGTCGGCTTTCATCGGGTAAGGCGGCAAACAACTTCTGGCTGTAAGGATGTTGTGGCGTTTCAAAAAATGCTTTACGTGGCGCCTGTTCGACAATTTGTCCGGCATACATCACTGCAACCCGGTCGGCCATTTGCGCTACTACCCCTAAATCGTGGGTAATCAGCAGAATGGCCATACCGCGTTCTTCTTGCAGCTTGCTAAGCAGATCCAGAACTTGTGATTGGATAGTCACGTCCAGCGCCGTAGTCGGTTCATCCGCAATTAATAGATCCGGATCCGCCGCCAACGCAATGGCTATCATGACACGCTGTTTCATGCCGCCGGATAACTGGTGCGGATATTCACCATAACGACGTGTCGCATCCGGTATACCCACCGCATCGAGCAAAGTGATCACTTCGTTTCTCGCCGCCTCTCCACGCAGTTGTTTGTGCTGTTCAAGACTTTCTCCAATCTGGCGTCCGACGGTCATTACCGGATTTAGGGACGTCATGGGTTCCTGGAAAATCATCGCAATCCGGCCACCGCGATAGCGGCGCATGGACGCTTCCGGCAGATCAAACAGATTCTCACCTTCCAACAGGACGCGGCCACCTGTAATGTGTCCGGCAGGTTGAGGCAGCAGGCGCATCAGTGACAAAGCGGTCATCGATTTGCCACACCCTGATTCACCTAACAAGGCGAATGTTTCGCCGCGCCGGATTTCAAAACTCACACCATCGACCGCACGTACTGCGCTTTCACCCCGGCCAAAGTGGGTATGCAAGTCCTCTACGACTAACAGTGCATCAGCCATCCGGCTCAACCCCTCTCACGCAGCCGCGGGTCAAACGCATCCCGAACGGCATCTGCGAATAAATTAGCCGCCAGCACCAGCGTAAACATGAATATAAACGCTGATAACAAAGACCACCAGACCATCGGTTCACGCGCCATTTCCAGACGCGCACGGTTGATCATGTTGCCCCAACTTATCATGCTCGGGTCAACGCCTACACCTACATAGGACAACACCGCCTCTGCCAATACCAATCCACTGAAATCGATGACGACGGCAATCAAAATTAAATGCACCAGATTTGGCAGCAAATGGCGGATTAAAATTCTGAATCTGGATACACCGAAGGCGTTGGCTGCTTGAACATATTCCAGTTCCTTTAGTTTCAGGCTTTCACCGCGCAACAAGCGGCATAAGCCAGTCCAGCTGGTAATGCCAAGGATGATGCAGAGAAACAGTAACCTCATATCCGCACGTTCAACCATGGTCTCAAACATGTCTTGATGGTTATCCATATACACCTGCAGCATCAACACGGCGGCCGCAATCAGTAACACACCCGGTATTGAACTCAGTGTGGTGTACAGATACTGAATCACATCATCAACCCAGCCGCGGAAATAGCCAGCCATCATCCCCAGCAGCACTGCAAATGGGAGCATAATCAGGGTTGTTAAAGTCCCAATCACCAGACCGGTACGAATACTTTTCAACGATTGGTATAAAACATCCTGACCGACTTTATCGGTACCCAACACATGATAATAACTGGCAAGATTGTAGCCCAATGCCAACGCAAGCCCCACCACCGCCAAGGTCAATAAAGCGGTGCGCCAGGGAACACGCATTCCACCGGTAAGGATTTTTTTCAGGGCATAGGAAAAGCTATCCTGGCGTTTTCTTGCCAATAAAAAAGTCAGTAGGCACAGCATGATCAATATAACGATGCCAGTTTGCATCAATGCGCTACCGGTTCTGGCGAGAATATCAGCGGCTCGCTCAACATCCGGGTTTTCAAGATGCGCCCCGCCATATTTGAGGCGTGGGTATTCCCGCCGCTGCATACCGTCTTCACCTATTATCGCTTCTTTGGCGAAGGCCCTGACAGCAAAAGGTGCTGAGTAGGTAGTCTCAACCTGGGTGCGGACTGGCCCCAGCAGCTTATCGAGTACGCTGATCACTTCAACCGAATATTGTGTTTCGTGCTGACCCGCCTGGTTAGGCAAAGCCTCCCGGAAATGTAGCGAATCCAGCAAACCAATCACCACATACACCAACAAAATTACCAGTGAGGCGATGGCCAGGCGATTGTGTATCACGGCCAGCCAGGGCTCGCGCAAGTGGCTTTTATTACGCGCGTAAAACATAAAACCGGTGATCACGGCTACCAGCAAGAAAACCAGCGCATCGGTCCAGAGGATCACCGGCATGATCATGACAGCCGTATCCTTGGATCCACCAACGTGTAGGAAATATCAGTTAAAATCAAACCAATGATGTACAACACGGAACCGAGAAAAACCATCGCCCGCACTATGGCAAAATCCTGGCTCTGGATTGCGTCAATGGTGTAGCTACCCAGACCGGGTATGCTAAAAAATGATTCAAGGATCAGGTTGCCCATGAACAGGGTTGGCAGCACAACGACGATACCCGTTAAGATCGGTACCATTGCATTTTTAAGCACATGCCTGAACAGCAATCGCACTTCTCCCAACCCTTTAGCGCGTGCCGTGCGCACATAATCCTTATTGATTTCTTCAAGAAAGATGGTCCGATACCAGCGGCTGCTAGAACCCAAACCAGACAACACCCCAATGACCACTGGCAACAACACAAAACGCCAGGCCAATGCGCCCGGCTGATAACCAGAGATTGGCAATAAATGAAACACCTTGCTCAGCACGTACTGCCCAGCGATGATATAAAAAAGCCCTGATATAGACATCAGCACAACGCACAACACCACACCAGACAGATCAAAATAACTGCCACGGAAAAAAGCCAGCAACATTGCAAAGCTTATATAGACCAACAATCCCAATAGTAAAACGGGTATTGCAATAGCCAACGAGGGCCACATGCGTTGCCTTATATCCTGACCGATATTGCGACCATCATCGGCACTGCCAAACTGGAAGGCAAACAATCTGACTGACTTATCAAAAAATATGGTATCGGTTAGCCGGTTTATGCCTTCTGCATCGGATTGATATAACAGTGGCTTGTCGTAACCATGATCGGCTTTCCATTTTTCAATCGCCTCGGGCGTAACATGCTTCATACCCAGGTGCATACGCGCCATATCGTCGGGTGTATTGACTACAAAAAACAACGCAAAGGTAATTAAATTGACACCTATTAAAATGGGTATGCCATAGAGGACGCGTCTCAGAATATAGGCTAGCATCAACTTGCCTCCACGGCAGCACGGCCAGTTTCGTGGCGTTTATAGACGATGTAAGCCGGCAATACCGAAAGCACAAGCAATCCAGCCAACAAACCCAGTGGCCAGACAATTGGCTTGTTCCAGGCCAGGCGTGATTGTTCGCGTACCTCTGGCTCCAGGCGCCGGTATTTCAGAGTATTGTTTGCCATTAAGTTGGGTTTTACATTGAAATACCAGCGATGGTACAAAGCAAAAGACTTGGGATGAAAGCCAAACAACCAAGGACTGTCTTTACGCAGTATTTCAATCATCTCATCTATAACCGATTGACGTGCGGCACCATTGGGCATGTTTTTCATCTGCTCAAATAATTGATCGAATTTTTTATTTTTGTAATTAGCCGCATTCTCGCCATTATGTTCGACCTTACTGTTTTTGCCATAGAGTAAAAACAGGAAATTCTCGGGATCCGGGTAATCGGCATTCCAACCCCACTGAAAGATCTGTGCCGTGCCTTTTCTCATTTTATCCTGGAACCGGTTGTAGTCGCTGCTGCGGATTACCAATTGTATGTTCAGCTTTGCAAATTGTTTGCGGTACCAATCGAGTTGTGCCTTGCTGTCAGGACCCGATCCAGTGGTATCAAGATTTAACACCAACGGCTTTCCCGTCTTAAGCTCGCGGCCATCGGGATAACCTGCCTGCTTTAGAAGCTCACGCGCAACGTCGATAGATTTTCTTTGTGGCCCTTGATCCGTCCAGTCGTATACATACGGGTTAATTCCGGCCGGTGAATCATCATAGCCAAATATTCCAGGTGGAATTGGACTTTGGGCCGGGATACCACGGCCGTTTACAAAAATCGAAATGTATTCTTCATAATCAACTGCAATTGCTAAAGCCCGTCGCAACAGCCGGGCCCGCTCACTGTCGCCCCCAACCAGCGGATCCTGCATATTGAAGCCGGTATAATAAATCGACGACTGAACAGCCGTACTGAGCTTAATACCTTTTTCCTGCATTTCTTCGGTCAGGGCCATGTCACCGCCAGCACCGACTTGTATCGCCTGGTCAAAGCTGTCAGAACTAATACCCGAGGTATCGTAGTAGCCTTGCTGAAATTTATTCCAGGTTGGAATCGCCTCTTTGTCCAGACTGAAAATCACCGTATCAATCAAAGGCAGCGGTTTACCGGCATCGTTCAACAAGCCATTCTGCTGGTCTTCCGGTTGACCGGTATCAGGATAAGTCTCACCGTGAAAATTGGGGTTCTTTTCCAAAATCATTTGCAGATTAGGATTGTTCACCGTCAACATGTAGGGGCCGGTACCGACGGGGTACCAATCCAGCGTCAGGTTACGTTCTTTCATGCCAGGTTGACTGTAAAAACGGTCGACTTCCATAGGTACGGGTGCAAAAAACGGCATGGCCAACCAGTAGATAAATTGTGGGTACTGGCCACGCAAGGTAATCTGGTAACGGTATTTATCCAGCACTTTTACCCCGCTGAGCGGGTAATCCTTCAGGTTCAGAAAGCCTTTTTGAGGTTCTGATTCAAGTTGTTTCTTCGCATCCGTCAAGGTTTGCGAATACGCCTTGAGGCCGACGATATAGTCCGACATCACGCCATAAATTGGCGAATGTAACCCGGGATGCGCCAGGCGCTTAATCTGGTAAACATAATCTTCGGCAACCAGTTCACGGCTGCCCGTTTCCGGAAAATCCGCCAGACGATTTTTATTCGACAATTCGTCTGCTGCAAGTGGGTAGTATAGAAATCCTCCGTGTGGATCACGGGCAAAGGCTGGATGGGGCTGGTAGTGGATACCCGGGGTTATCTGAATATCGTAAACACTGTAAGCAATGCGGTCTATAGCTGCATTATTCGCTAAACGCTCGCCATCTGAGCCTAGATAATAGGGTATTGGGATCTCTGTTACGGTTAATGGCACCAGCTTGTAGGGCCGCTCAAGATAGTGGTACTGCAGCGGTGGTTCATAAATCTGACCGGTAAATTGAATTTCATTTGAGCTATAGGATTGGGCCGGATCCAGGTGTTTGGGGCGCAAGCTAAAAGAGGAATAGAGGATATCCTTGCCCGCCTGCTCGGCCGGATAGGGGCTGTTCCATGGCTGCCCGTCGCAGGCAGCGATCAGCAGTACAGAAATTAACAGCAGAACTAAACCAAGCCGTTCGCCGCCAGAAGTGCAGTTTGCTTGCATGGCTGGTGATTATAGGTGAAGTCTTATGTCCTGCGCCACGCTGGACAGAATATTTTTTACCGGCACAGCCACTATTTAACAAATTGTTCGGCAGGTCTTCCCGTGCCTGCCTTTTTCCGGTACCTTTATCAAAATTATTCAGGCTGGAGAGATTGTCATGGGGTTTTTAACCGGAAAACGCGCACTGATTGTTGGTCTTGCCAGCAAACGCTCCATTGCATGGGGCATCGCTCAGGCCATGCAGCGCGAAGGTGCTGAACTGGCCTTCACCTTCCAGAATGACAAACTCCAGGATCGGGTAGAAAAACTTGCGGGCGAATGCGGAACGGAAATTACCGTACCCTGTGATGTCTCAAAAGATGAGGAAATCGAAGCTGTTTTTGACCATCTGGATGATTTCTGGGATCACCTGGATATCATCATACACTCAGTAGCCTTCGCACCGCGCGCTGAACTGGAAGGTGACTACCTGGAATCCGTCAGCCGGGAAGGTTTCCGAGTTGCACACGAAATCAGCTCCTATAGCTTTTCGGCATTGGCCAAAGCCGGCTGCCGGATGATGGAAGGCCGTGATGGCGCACTGCTCACCCTGAGTTATTTAGGCGCCGAGAAGGCCATGCCAAATTACAATGTGATGGGATTGGCTAAAGCCAGCCTGCAAGCCAATGTCCGTTATATGGCACAAAGCCTCGGGCCGGATGGCATCCGGGTCAACGCAATTTCCGCTGGCCCTATCAAAACACTCGCCGCAGCAGGCATCAGCAATTTCCGAGAAATGCTTAAATTGATGGAGCGTACCGCGCCGTTACGCAAAAATGTAAGCATTGAAGAAGTGGGTAATGCGGCCGCATTTTTATGCTCAGATCTAGCCTCTGGTATTACCGGTGAAGTAACGTACGTTGATGGCGGCTATAGCACCGTTGGCATGCCGCCACTTGAGGGCTAAACCCGTTTATACAGAAAAATTTAGTCCTGCTGATTATTCCTCACTCTCGGATATTTCTATTGCCGCCCTACTGCGTAGGGCTGCAACCAGTGAAAACACGGCTGTTTGTTGATGTACACTTTCCAGCCCCCTGCGTAATAGCATGCTGTCCGTTTCCGGAATGTTTTCTAAATCCACATCATGCACCGCTTTCAGGTTAACGATGACGTAGTCGCCATTGGTCAAAGCATAGCCGTCAAGCACTGCATCTTCATTGGCTGGTTTCTGTAACTGGAATGCGCCTCTGAGTATGTCCTGGCTGTAACCTTGTGTTCCCAGTGTCACCTGTTTAGCTTCAGAGAATTTAAATTCCTCAGCCTTCTCCAAGTCTTTAAGGGGCTTTCCATCACGTACCTGTTGCAGCAATTCCTCACCTTTAGACTTTGCTAATTCACTGGCTTTTTTCACCTTTAGATCAGCTAAGAGGCTGTCTACAACCGTATCGAATTTTTTTAAGGATTCTGCTTTATGTTCCAGAACCCGTATGACTACAATTTCATCAGAACTGATTTCGATAGGCTCACTGTTATTTCCAGCTTCAAGCACGTCTTCACTGAAGGCAGCCGCTATCACTTTGGGGTAAAGACCAAGACCCGTTGGGTTATCTCGCCACAACCAGTCAGTCGTGTCTATTGTAAGGCCCAGTGCATCTGCAGCCGGTTGCAATGATTCCGGATTTTCGAAAACCAGATCGGTTAATTGCTCGATCTGAGAATAGTAGATATCCTCCACCTCGTTATTTTTCAGCTCCATCTCCAGATCAGCTTTGGCTTCTTCGAAAGTGAAAATTTTACTCGCCTGAATTTCCGTCAATTTGATGATATGGAAGCCAAACTGGCTTTTAACCGGTTCACTGATATCATTAACCTGCATGGAAAAAACTTCTGCATCAAATTCCGGAACCATAGCGCCCCGTGCAAAAAATCCAACATCCCCGCCTTGTTCTGCTGAACCGGGGTCATCCGAATTTTGTTTGGCGACTTCTGCAAAAGACTCACCGTCAAGAATCTTTTTCAATACATCTGTTGCTTTGTTCTGCGCCACTTCGACAGCCGCCTCATCTGCATCGGCATCCAATTGAATCAGTATATGGCTGGCGCGGCGTTGCTCTTGCTTGACCAGCGTTTGCTTTTTCTCTGCATAGAAATCTTGCAAGTCAGAAGCCTCGATTTCTATTCCCTCTGCTAACGCTGCCTTGTGGAGCGTAATTGTGGCTAAT
Source organism: uncultured Gammaproteobacteria bacterium (assembly GCA_964409635.1). Lineage (GTDB taxonomy): Bacteria > Pseudomonadota > Gammaproteobacteria > DSM-19610 > DSM-19610 > CAYPEL01. Next base: position 21,477 of record CAYPEL010000031.1, read on the forward strand.
TTAACCTTCTCTGCATCCATGAATTTGTCTGGATTATCGTTAAAGAATTTTTCAGCTTCTTCGATTTTAACTTCTGCTGTACCGAGCATGGCCATATGTGAAACGGTTAAATAATCAAAATCCCGCTTTTGGTTTTGCAGTTTGTATACATTCCGGACTTCAGGATCAGTTACAAAAGAGGTACTGGACAGCCCCTGAAGCAATTGCGAAGACAACAACCGTTCGCGGGTATTCGCTTCAAATTTAGCTGGTTTTGTACCCTGATTCGACAAAAGGCGATTATATCGATCAGCAGAGAAAACACCCTCTTCCTGTAACTCGGGTATAGAGTGGATAAAATTGGCCAGATATTGATCACTGACTGTCAGCCCTTCAGCTTCTGAATGCTGTAACAACAACTGCTTCTGGATAAGTGAATCCAGCGCCGTTTTTTTCATAAGTGTTTCATTCAGTTTCGCCGGATCAAAGGCATCACCCATCTGGTTTTCCATCTGGATACGCCGTTGCTGGTAGGCCTGCTGCCAATCCCGGTTTGATATCTCAACGTCGTTTACCTTAGCAGCGTACAGCATGGATTGATCTTGCAAATACGACCCCAAGCCGAAGAGTGCAAAAGTGACAATAATGAGTCCAACAACTATCCAGCCCAGAACCCCGGTTGCCTTATCGCGCATTGCTTGCAACATATTTAATACCCAGTCTTTGGTCGAATTGAAATTAAATTTATGCTTTAAAACACAAAGGGCGTCCGGATGGACGCCCATGTGTTCAAGTATGGCGGAGTGGACGGGATTCGAACCCGCGACCCCCGGCGTGACAGGCCGGTATTCTAACCAGCTGAACTACCA
>CAYPEL010000032.1:0-22229 GCA_964409635.1 uncultured Gammaproteobacteria bacterium
AGCCGGCATCCCTGCCGGCAACGGTTCCAAATTAAGAGACACACCGCCTGGCTCTAAAGCTGATTACTACCATCCGAACGCCGAAACTTGAGTGATTACTATTGACCCCTAGAACGGAATATCGTCGTCAAAATCAGTATTCGATGCCGCAGGGGCGGCGGCTGGTGCGGGGCTACTGGCTTGTTGTTGCGCTGGTGCCGCATTTGAAAACCCGGTACTACCCCCCGCTTTGTTGTCCAGCATCTGCATTTCGTTAGCAATAATTTCCGTGGTGTAACGGTCATTGCCGTTTTTATCCTGCCATTTGCGCGTTTGCAGCTTGCCTTCCACGTAAATTTTCGAACCCTTGCGTAAGTACTCGCCCGCTATCTCGGCAAGCCGGCGATAGAAAGTCAGGTTATGCCATTCGGTATGATCCTTCTGTTCACCGGTTTGCTTGTCTTTCCAGGATTCACTGGTCGCCAGTGTGAGGTTACACACGGCGTTGCCATTCGGCATATAGCGCACCTCGGGATCCTTACCCAGGTTGCCTATTAAAATAACTTTGTTGATACCTCGTGCCATTTTATTCTCCTCAACTATTCGTGTAGCTGCACAATCCCTGTACAGAGTGTAAATGATACCCCGGCGCCAGGCGGTGGGCCAGCATCAGATTAGCCCGGCGCCGCCAGTGCGCTCAGCGCTTGTTCGTCCAGCGAGTCAGGATCAACCTTGAGATAGGCCATACCCTCTTCAGCGATGACCACCGCTTCAGCTACCCCGGCAACCTGGCTGATTTGACTGGCCAGATGTTTGGCCGTACCTGAGTCGGATACTTCCACTCTTATCATCCTGGAACTAAGGTGGCGCGGCTGTTTCATGCCAACTGCAATGACCATCCAGAGCATCGCTGCCACCGCACAAAATAAAAACACCGCCGCCAGGCCAAATTTACCATGCAGCCAACCACCCATCACACCCCCCAGAAAGGCGCCAAAAAACTGCGAGCTGGAATAAAAGCCCATCGCAGTTCCCTTGCTATCTGCCGGTGCCAGCTTGGAAATCAGGGAGGGAAGAATGGCTTCCAGCAAATTAAAACCCGCGAAGAAAATAATGAGTATCGCCGCTATTACCCACACCTGTTGATGGAACCCAAACAAAGCCAACTGGGCCACCAGAATTGCCGCAATGGCGCCAATGAATACGGGCTTCATGCGCTGGTTTTTTTCAGCTAGAAAAATGCAGGGGAGCATCAGCGGGATGGATAATACAAGTACCGTTAAATACAGCTTCCAGTGCTGCGCAGGATCAAGTCCGGCCACATCGCGGAGCACCAGCGGCAAAACAACAAAACTGGCTGTCAATATCATGTGCAGGATCAGGATACCCGCATCCAACCGCAGTAGCTGGGTATCTTTCAACACGGAGGCGAACTGCGCAGGCACCGGTTCAGCATCACGGTGCACGCGACTAATGACCGGACTGGGCACGACCTTCCAGACGACAACCATGCCGATGACGGCCAGCACCGCCGTGAGCATAAAAATTCCTGGCACACCCACCAGGGTATTCAACACCGGACCTAACACCATTGCCAGCATAAAGGAGGCGCCAATACTCATACCGATGATGGCCATGGTTTTGACCCGGTGCTGCTCACGGGTTAAATCTGCAGCGAGTGCCATGGTAGCCGCCGCAATTGCGCCGGCACCCTGTAACGCCCTGCCCAAAATAACACCCTGCATCGAATCGGCAGAGGCCGCCACAATGCTGCCCAGGGCAAACACCAGCAGGCCAAAAATTATTACCGGTTTACGGCCCAACCGGTCTGACGCCAAACCAAAGGGAATCTGTAATACCGCCTGGGTCATACCGTAGATACCAATCGCTAGCCCCGCCAACGCCGGTGTCGCCCCCCGCAGCTCGTCGGCATAGAGTGCAAACACCGGCAGAATCATAAACAACCCCAACATTCGCAGGGCATAGATTCCGGCCAGCGACAGCGCGGCACGGCGCTCTGTTGCGCTCATCTGCGAGACTGGATGGCTACTTGGGGGCATGCGGATAAACTGGTTTTGGTCGTGTTGAGTCAAACACCGTATAGTATCAGGTTCGCTAATTTGCCGGAATCAGTATGCAGAGTATTCGAATACGCGGGGCTCGCACCCATAATCTGAAAAATATCGATGTAGAAATTCCCCGCGATCAATTAATTGTGATTACCGGCCTGTCCGGTTCAGGTAAGTCATCATTAGCTTTCGACACTATTTACGCCGAGGGGCAGCGCCGCTACGTTGAATCATTATCTGCCTACGCCAGGCAGTTTTTATCGGTGATGGAAAAGCCCGATATCGACCATATCGAAGGTTTATCACCGGCGATCTCTATCGAACAAAAATCCACCTCACACAACCCGCGCTCAACCGTAGGCACTATCACCGAAATTTACGACTACCTGCGCCTGTTGTTTGCACGTGTAGGCATCCCGCAATGCCCGGATCACGGTGCGGTGCTGGAGGCGCAAACCATCAGTCAGATGGTCGATCAAGTGATTGCCCTGCCCGCCGGTTCACGCTTGATGTTACTGGCGCCGGTCGTTGAAGGCCGCAAGGGTGAACATATTGCGGTGATCGAAGAGCTGCGTGCGCAAGGTTTTATCCGGGCAAGAATCGATGGCGTGGTATTTAATCTCGAAGATACGCCGGATCTGGATCCAAAAAAGAAGCACAGCATAGAAGCGGTGATAGACCGCATCAAGGTGCGCGGCGATATCAAGTTACGCCTGGCGGAATCTTTTGAAACCGCGCTGCGGCTTTCGGATGGCCTGGCGCGGATCATTCCGATGGATGATGCCGATGGCGAGGAAATCGTATTCTCTGCCAAATTTGCCTGTCCCCAGTGCGGTTACTCAATCAACGAACTCGAACCGCGGCTGTTTTCATTCAATAATCCAGTTGGCGCATGCCCTACCTGCGACGGACTGGGTAATCAGCAAGCCTTCGACCCACTGCGCGTCGTTGCTCACCCGCATTTAAGCCTGGCCGGTGGCGCCGTGCGCGGCTGGGATCGGCGCAATGCCTATTACTTTCAACTCATCAGTTCTCTGGCAGATCATTATGGCTTCGAAATCGATACGCCCTTCGATACATTACCGGAAAAAATACAGCACGTCGTATTGTACGGCAGCGGCAAGGAAACCATCGAATTCCAGTACATCAATGAACGCAGTGGCTTTAGCATTCGCCGTCACACATTTGAGGGCATTCTATGCAACATGGAACGCCGTTACCGCGAAACCGAATCCAATGCGGTTCGCGAAGAGCTGGCGCGTTATCTCAATACACATCCCTGTAAAGAGTGTCATGGCGCCCGGTTAAATACCGCAGCCCGGCATGTCTTTATTAATAAAGACACCCTGCCCGATATCACGGCCTGGTCGATTGGTGACTGCCGGGAATTCTTTGCTGGTCTCCAGCTCTCTGGCAGCCGCGGTAAAATCGCCGAAAAAATAGTCAAGGAAATAAGTGAACGTCTTGATTTTCTGGTCAATGTCGGCCTTAACTATTTATCGCTCGAACGCAGTGCCGACACCCTTTCCGGTGGCGAAGCACAGCGTATCCGCCTCGCTAGCCAGATCGGCGCTGGCCTGGTGGGTGTGATGTACATTCTTGATGAGCCTTCCATTGGCCTGCATCAACGCGATAACCAACGGCTATTGAATACGCTCACTTACCTGCGCGACCTCGGTAATACCGTCATTGTTGTAGAACACGATGAAGAGGCTATACGCTCGGCGGATCATGTCATCGACATGGGGCCAGGCGCCGGGGCGCACGGCGGTGAAGTGGTCGCCCAAGGTAAACCGAATGACATCATGTCCAGTAAAGATTCCCTGACCGGACAATATTTAAGCGGCAAACGGTGCATAGCCGGCCCAGCACTGCGCACAGTGAATAATCCGCAACACCAGTTGATCGTCCGTAAAGCCTCGGGCAACAACCTGAAAAAAGTTGATTTGTCTATCCCGGTTGGTCTGATGACGTGCATTACCGGTGTTTCTGGCTCTGGTAAATCGACTTTAATCAATGACACTCTGTACCGTATTGCAGCAATGGAATTAAACGGTGCGTCAACCAGCCCTGCCGCGCACGCCGCCGTCAAGGGCATCGATCAGTTCGACAAAGTCGTCGACATCGATCAAAGTCCGATTGGCCGCACGCCACGCTCCAACCCGGCCACCTATACCGGGCTGTTTACACCGATTCGCGAACTGTTTGCCGGTACCCAGGAAGCCCGTTCGCGTGGTTACAAACCAGGCCGTTTTAGTTTTAATGTCAAAGGTGGCCGCTGCGAAGCCTGCTCGGGTGACGGTGTCATTAAAGTTGAAATGCATTTCCTGCCCGACATCTACGTACCCTGTGATATTTGTAAAACTAAACGTTATAACCGGGAAACCCTGGATATCCGCTACAAGGGGAAAAATATTCACGCTGTACTGGATATGACCGTTGAAGAAGCGGCGGTATTTTTCAGTGCAGTACCCGTCCTCTCACGCAAGTTACAAACCTTGTTGGATGTCGGTCTGTCGTATATCCGGCTGGGTCAAAATGCAACGACTCTTTCCGGTGGTGAAGCTCAGCGGGTTAAATTATCGCGCGAGCTTTCCAAGCGCGACACGGGTAAAACGCTCTATATACTCGATGAACCGACCACAGGCTTACATTTCCATGATATTGAGCAATTGCTGATCGTACTGCACCGGTTACGCGATCATGGCAATACGGTGGTGATCATCGAACACAACCTGGATGTTATAAAAACCGCAGACTGGGTAATTGATCTGGGTCCTGAAGGTGGTAATGGGGGGGGTGAAATTATTGCGGCAGGTACGCCGGAAGATATTGCTGACCACCCGGATTCATTTACCGGGCATTTTCTAAAACCGCTCCTGGAGCGGGAAGAAAAACAGCGCCAGGCGTCTTAAAACTAGGTTTTAAGCACCTCCACTACTGACCCAATAGACAGCTTCAATAGATCAGCCGCACGCGCCTGATTGGCAGCAATTTCAACCAGCCCATTTGAATTTTCATACCAGAAACACGCCCCTGCCGTGCTCTCTGTAAAGGTGCGGGCTGACGCGAGTCTGCTGCCGGAAACGTTTATCAGGTCATCAGATGCTAGCTGACTGGCGCGGATACCGGTAATAGCATTGCCAAAATTATCGATATAAATCACTTCGAACAAATTGTCCGGCCAACCGGGCAAGCAGATAGCATCGAGTGTAATCAGCTTCCCGGGCACAGGCTCCCCCCGCGCCAGCTGTGCGGCTACCGGCGCAAACAGATCACGGCCGTGAAAACTGGCTGACAGCTTATCCGACGGCCAGCTAATCTCGTAAATCTCCAGCTCGGCCGCCGCACGCACAATAAGGCAAAACAACCCATTGTCAGGCCCCACAAACCAACGGCCATCGGCCCTGATCACCAAGCCTTTTCGCTTACCCCCAACACCTGGATCAACCACGCATAGGCAGATTGTTTCGGGCGGCAGATACTGGGTATAGGGCGGCAGAAGATAAGCTGATGCCTTTGCATTATAAACAGGCATATCGGGGAAAACAGGAATTGCCGTTGTTTCAGGACAAAGCCGGGCAAGCACTGCTAGCACCTGGCCGTTATAAGGGCCTGCAGCGCCAAAATCTGTAAATAAGGTAATCATGCCAATCTATAGTCCCAGTGTACTGTAACGTATTAAATGTGCATTTAGAAAGCCATTCAAGCTGCGAGTGCAAGGCGCAGGCCGCAGGCAAGGGCAAGCCCCTTTTCAAGGTCTGCAACGCGGCAATCGCGGCTTGAATGGCTTCCCGTAGGGCGAGATAAGCCACTTAAGGCTCAGTTCAAATTTATCTCGTCTAAATGTGCATTTAATACGTTACAGTACACTCAAGCGTACGCACGCCAACATGAAGCAGATTATAATCCTGGCTCATGATTGCATCCAACACTCGCAATAAAGAGTTAATTGAATTCCTCTTGCTATGCATGCTGTGGTACTTGCCGCTAGCACTCACCGTACCCAGCTTGCTACAAGCCAGCGGTATCTCTTTACTGATCATAGCTGCTGCGCTTATTGGCTATAGAAAGCCGCTTACTGCCGTATGGAAGCGCACGAAACATGCTTGGTTGCTTGTAGCCGCAGCCTTTATCGTCGGCCTGGCCAGCTCTGATATGGCCGCAAAATCGCTCACTGGTTTCTATAATGCTATGCGTGCATTTGCAGTGTTCTTTTCAGTCTCAGCAATTATTGCTTACCTGCCTGGATCGGTTGTTCTGAATAGCGCTAAATACCTGAATTTATCAGCAGCCATTGGGATCTTTATGGTATGGATAACGATAGGTGTAACCGGCGACTCTTTTTCCCTCAGATACAATGCTGTATTGAGTCAATACATAGGCAACCTGCACGAATTTGCCAACCTGGCTGCTGTCTGTTTTTTAATGCTGGCCAGCCTGTATATCGCAAACCTGAAAACAAAGCACTGGCTAATCCTACCTGCGGCGTTGTTAATGATCGTTGTGCTAGCAACGACCTCCAAAGGCAACTGGGCATCCGTGCTGTTATGCCTGTGCTATCTAATCTGCATAAATAAATTTCACTATATTTGGTACGTTACCTTAACCTTGTTTCTAGCAGCCTACCTCTACATTTTTTTCTTCTGCACCGATAGCTGTTCGTTTCCCTTATCGCTTGAGAGCACCATTCAAATCCGGCAATCTATTAATGCAGATACGCTAGCGCTATTCAGTCAACAACCATTGACAGGGCACGGCATGAATACATTTAAGTATTCGAGCGGACTTATTAATCCTGCCGGCGAGCCTTACATCATGCCGCATAATATCTATATCGAGCAGCTCTACGCCTGGGGATTGTTAGGAACCGGCTTGTTTTTTACCGGACTGGCATGGCTTATAGCCAGCGTTAAAAACCCTGCACCGGTCAAGAATACCACTTCATTATTCCTTCACTTAGCAGGGTCAACTTTACTTATTTATTGTCTGTCACGCGGCCTGGTCGATCTGAAATTTTTCAGCTTTCACTTTATTGGCCTGCTCGCATTCTCGCTTGCATTGATGCAAGCGTCTAATCTACACCGAGGTGCGGATTAAATTCCTCCAATCTATTCATGCAGGCACAAACAAAAAAGAAATTCAGGATAGGTATGCTAATCACCAATCTTTCAGGCTCAGGCGCCGAAAGAGTGACCTTGAATCTTGCTGAAATGTTTATAGAATATGGCCATAGAGTTGACTTGTTTTTGCTGGAGAATTACGTTGCTTTGAGCGTCCATCCTGCGATCAATCTGCACGCCTTAGCAGAAAAACGTCAGCTCTATAAATGGCTGGGCGCGCTCGGCGATCGATTACTGGCAAACAAACTACGCACCCAGATTGATAAGCTTACGCAATCCGGCACAGCACCCTATGACCTTTTTTTATCGCACCTTCCGGCCGCAGATAAAGTTGTATCGCATTGCCGTATACCTAATACCTGGCATTGCATTCATACCAGCTATTCGGGCGAAATCGAACAATTCAGGCGGCAAAATAGAGGGGTTCGCGCCTTCAGGAAACAGCGCCTCTACAGATCACTCTACCAGGATAAAAAGCTTGTGGCAGTCTCAACAGGTGTAGCAGAGGACTTAGTCAAGCATCTACATATCCAACCTAAAACCATACGAACAATATTCAATCCCTTTGATTTCGAACAGTTACGCAATCTGTCGGCTGATAAATCCGCCTCGTTACCGGACTTTGAATTCATCCTTCATGCGGGCGCATTCAGACCGGTAAAAAGGCACGACCTATTGCTGGAAGCGTTTTTCAGGATTAAAACTAATATAAAACTTATCCTGCTCGCCGACCCATCCCCGGGACTCAGCGATATGATTCAAAAACTGGGGTTACAGGATACGGTATTGATCCTAGGCCACCATGAAAACCCCTATCCTTTCCTGCAAGCCGCAAAACTCCTGGTGCTTTGCTCTGACCGCGAAGGGTTACCAACCGTGATTATTGAGTCACTGATTTTAGGCACAGCGGTTGTCAGTACGGATTGCCCATCAGGCCCGCGGGAAATATTAACGGGCGACTTGAAAGAATGGTTAGTTCCAATTAATAACCCGGTTGCTCTTGCGAATAAGATCGATAAGGCACTCAATACTAGGATAAGCATTAAAGATACAGATATCGTAAAATTCGGGCGTGACCAAATATATGTTGAATATAAAAAGCTAATCACCAAAAGCTAGGAGCGGTTTCAACCGCGATTAACGCTACTGCCCATCGCGGTTAAAACCGCTCCTGCAGTAGTACACCGCTCACTATTGCAAGACGCATTAATATAAAAAGCCGGGTTATACCCGGCTTTTTTAGAACTGCTGTTTCTAACAAACTTAATCAACGAGCGCGTCAGCTTCGTCCTGTTGTGGACGATCCACCAGCTCTACCAACGCCATTGGCGCTTTGTCGCCAGAGCGGAATCCCATTTTCAAAATCCGTAGATAGCCGCCAGGACGTTCTTTGTAACGCGGGCCTAGCTCATTAAACAGCTTGGTTACCGCATCCCGGTCACGCAAGCGGTTGAATGCCAGGCGGCGTTTATGCACAGTATCCACTTTGGCCATAGTAATTAGCGGTTCAGCTACACGGCGTAATTCCTTTGCTTTCGGCAAAGTAGTCTTAATCACTTCATGATGCATGAGTGATACCGCCATGTTACTAAACATGGCTTTGCGGTGACTGCTGTTACGGTTAAATTTTCGTCCGCTCTTATGATGACGCATAACCTTATACCTATCTCTATATTCTCAATATCCTGAGCGGCTCAGGCAGAAATTTTATCGTTATCCCGAAGCCCGGCCGGCGGCCAGTTTTCAAGCCGCATGCCCAGAGACAATCCGCGTGAAGCCAGCACATCCTTTATTTCGGTGAGTGACTTCTTGCCAAGGTTAGGCGTTTTCAACAGCTCAACTTCAGTGCGCTGAATCAGGTCACCGATAAAGTAAATGCTTTCCGCTTTGAGGCAGTTTGCAGACCGAACCGTCAACTCCAGATCATCGACTGGACGCAGCAGTACCGGGTCTATATCCGCTTCATTGGTGGCAGGCTGGACTTCTTCTTTGCCCTGCAAATCAACAAATACAGACAGTTGATCCTGTAAAATTGTCGCTGCACGGCGTATCGATTCTTCCGGATCAATCGTGCCGTTAGTTTCTATATCGATAATCAGCTTATCCAGATTGGTACGCTGCTCGACACGTGCGCTTTCCACGTTATAGGCAACACTATGCACCGGGCTATAAGATGCATCCAGTTGTAGATTGCCTATTGGACGACTTTCTTCATCCCGGCCAGTACGTGCTGTCGCGGCTTCATATCCACGCCCCATAGAAAGATGCAGCGTCATTTTTAACTCACCACCCTTGGTCAGGTTGGCAATGACATAACCCGGATCGACCACTTCCACGTCGTGATCGAGCACAATATCGCCAGCAGTCACTACACCTGGCCCTTTCTTGTTCAGCCGCAAGATGGCTGTTTCACGGTTATGCATGCGTAATGCAACACCCTTGAGGTTTAGAAGAATATCCATCACATCTTCCTGCACACCTTCAAGCGTGGAATACTCGTGCAGCACACCTTCGATTTCCACACCGGTTATTGCGCAACCAGGCATGGACGAAAGCAATATGCGCCGCAAAGCATTCCCAAGTGTATGTCCAAAACCACGTTCTAGTGGTTCCAATACTACTTTGGCTTGATTATCACTGCTGAATTGCACATCGACAATTCGCGGCTTCAGGAACTCGTTAACATTGCCCTGCATGAAAAGCCCTCTTTAATTCAGTTTGTTTAAGACTTACTTGGAGTACAATTCGACCACCAGATGCTCATTGATCTCAGCTGGTAAATCAGTACGCTCAGGAACGCTTTTGAATGTTCCCTCAAGCTTTTTAGGGTCAACATTAACCCATTCCGGCAAGCCCATTTGTTCCGCAATCTGTATAGCACTTAGGATCCTGGCTTGTTGCTTGGATTTTTCGCGAATCGTCACGATATCGCCAGGCACCACTTGGCAAGAGGCTATGTTTACAGTCTGTCCATTCAGCAGTACCGCCTTATGGCTAACCAGCTGGCGGGATTCAGCACGGGTTGCACCAAAACCCATTCGATAGACAACATTGTCCAGTCGTGATTCCAGAAGACTCAACAGATTTTCACCGGTAGAACCTTTCCGCCGTGCAGCACGTTTAAAATAGTTGCGAAATTGTTTTTCCAGCACGCCATACATACGCCGCAGTTTCTGCTTCTCACGCAATTGAAGCGCATAGTCAGACATACGTGTACGCCTGTCACCATGAACGCCAGGTATTTTATCCAGCCTGCATTTATTTTCCAGCGAGTTGCCACGACCCTTTAAGTACAGGTCGGTTCCCTCGCGGCGCATAAGCTTACAGGTGGGTCCAGTGTATTTCGCCATTATCTATCTCCGCCTACACGCGCCGTTTCTTGGGTGGACGACAACCATTATGAGGTATCGGTGTAACATCAGTGATATTGGTAATGCGGAAGCCAATATTATTCAAGGCGCGCACTGCAGACTCGCGCCCAGGCCCCGGACCCTTGATTTCAACTTCAAGATTTTTCATGCCAAATTCTTTTACAAGTTCACCGACACGCTCGGCCGCTACCTGGGCAGCAAACGGGGTGCTTTTTCGTGAGCCACGAAAACCGGATCCACCGGCAGTCGCCCAGGCCAAAGCATTACCCTGGCGGTCACTGATTGTAATAATCGTATTATTGAAAGACGCATGAACGTGAACGATACCATCGACCACATTCTTTTTAACTTTTTTGCGTGTGCGCGAAGCTGTCGCTTTTGCCATGATCTATCTTCTTTGAACCGTTGTTACTTACGAATAGGACGCCGGGGCCCCTTACGGGTACGGGCGTTAGTACGGGTGCGCTGGCCTCTAAGCGGTAAACCGCGGCGGTGGCGCATGCCCCGATAGCAGCCCAAATCCATCAGGCGCTTGATATTCATTGACACCGTACGGCGCAAGTCACCTTCAACTGTATATTGAGTGACCGCATTACGCATACCCTCGATTTCAGCTTCAGACAAATCCTTGATCTTTATATCCGGCTTGACGCCCGTTGCTTGGCAAATCTTTTGCGCAGAAACACGGCCGATTCCGTAGATCGAGGTTAATGCGATAACCGCATGCTTATGGGTCGGAATATTAATTCCGGCAATACGAGCCATGAATTTCTCTCCTCAGAGACGCAGCTGATGGCCTTGCAGGGAACCCGAAAGGATACCTGTAGCTACGCCTAAAATCAATTAATACTGGTTTACAGGCCCAAGCATTCAGCCTTGGCGTTGTTTGTGACGGCCGTCTTTACAGATCACCCGTACCACACCCTTGCGGCGGACAATTTTGCAATTCCGGCAGATTCGTTTTACTGATGCGCGCACTTTCATGATTTCACCTGTTCGTTTATCTCAGCAAACCTGAACGGCCCGGGCCTTTCAGATTGGCTTTTTTCATAAGTCCTTCATATTGGTGGGACATCATATGCGCTTGAACTTGCGCCATAAAGTCCATCACCACGATGACAATGATCAACAGAGAAGTACCGCCAAAATAGAAGGGTACGTTCCAGTACAAAATCAGGAATTCGGGTAACAAACAAACCGATGTAATGTAGATAGCGCCGGCTAGCGTCAACCGCGTCATCACCCCATCAATGTATTTACCTGTTTGTTCACCTGGTCGTATACCCGGAATAAATGCCCCGGATTTTTTTAAATTCTCCGCTGTTTCTTTTGAATTGAATACGATCGCCGTATAAAAGAAGCAGAAAAATATAATCGCAAAGGCATAGAACATCACATAAAGGGGCTGCCCAGGCGACAGGGTCGAAGAGATATCTTTTAACCATCCCATGCCTTCAGAACTACCAAACCAGCTGCCGAGTGTTGCCGGGAACAAAATAATACTCGATGCAAAAATGGGTGGGATAACACCCGCCATATTTAACTTCAGTGGCAGATGAGTACTCTGACCGGCATACATTTTCCGCCCCTGCTGGCGCTTGGCATAGTTCACTGTAATCCGGCGTTGCCCACGCTCGACAAAAATCACGAACATCGTCACCGCGATAGCCACTGCAAACAGGAACAGAACCGTCAGGGTATTCATTTCACCGGTACGCACCAATTCCAAAGTACCGCCGATCGCTGAGGGCAACCCTGCCACAATGCCTGAAAATATGATTATCGAAATACCGTTACCAATTCCGCGCTCTGTGACCTGCTCGCCCAACCACATCAAAAATAAAGTACCGGTCACAAGGCAGGTAACGGCTGACAGAACAAAAGCCGGCCCCTGTAAAACTACCAGGCTGCTGCCGCCAACGGCCTGCCCCTGCAGCGCAGTTGATATACCTATGGCTTGAAATGTTGCGAGAACCAACGTGCTATAGCGGGTGTACTGGGTAATTTTACGACGCCCTGCTTCGCCCTCTTTCCTCAGCTGCATTAACGTAGGGACTGTATACGATAGCAACTGCATAATAATCGATGCAGAAATGTACGGCATGATGCCCAGCGCGAATAGTGATAAGCGGCTCAAGGCACCACCGGAAAACATGTTAAACATGTCCAGTATGGTGCCTCTCTGCTGTTCTACTAATTGCGCCAGAACCATCGGATCGATACCGGGCAATGGAATAAACGAGCCTACCCGGAAAACGAATATCGCGCCCAGCACAAAGAAAATGCGCTGACGTAATTCAGCCAGTTTACCGATATCGCCTAAACCACTGGCCATTGATGCTGGACCTGCCATAAGTATTTAGCCTAAGCCTCGATCTTGCCGCCAGCGGCTTCAATTGCAGCCCGGGCGCCTTTAGTAACGCCTAGACCGCGCAGTGTTACCGCTTTCTCTATCTTGCCAGATGCGATTACTTTTGCGCGCAGTATATGATGGCCAATGACACCTGCCGCTTTTAATGCCGCGAGATCAATCGCATCAGCCTCAATACCGGCAAGCTCATGCAAGCGCACTTCCTCAATGAATCTCGATTTGCGGGAGACAAAACCAATTTTAGGTAAGCGGCGCTGTAAAGGCATTTGACCCCCTTCAAAACCCACTTTGTGGAAACCGCCTGAGCGGGATTTCTGCCCCTTATGGCCACGTCCACAGGTTTTTCCGAAGCCAGAACCGATACCGCGCCCGACCCGTTTACCCGGTGTCCGGCTACCTGCAGCCGGCTTTATTGTATTCAGGCGCATGTTAGACTTCCTCTACTTGCAGCAGGTAAGAAATTTTGTTGATCATGCCACGATTTTCCGCTGTAGCCGCAACCACGACACTGTGGCGAATACGGCGCAACCCCAAGCCACGCGCGCAAGCCTTGTGTGCTTCGAGCCGGCCACTGGTACTTTTGGTTAGAGTTACTTTGAGTTTTTTGTCTGCCATGGTCTATCCCAGAATATCGTCAACCGATTTACCGCGTTTGGCTGCCACCGCTTCGGGAGATGTCATCTCAGCCAGCCCCCGCATGGTAGCGCGAACCACGTTGATCGGATTATTGGTACCAATACACTTCGCCAACACGTCACGTACGCCGACGACCTCAAACACAGCACGCATGGCGCCGCCAGCAATGATCCCGGTGCCTTCGGAAGCCGGTTGCATGTATACCTTTGCCGCACCGTGCCGGGCAGTGATCGCATACTGTAAAGTACCTTCTTTCAATGCGATGGTGTGCATATTTTTACGCGCGTTCTCCATAGCCTTCTGAATCGCCACCGGCACTTCACGCGCCTTGCCCCGGCCAAACCCGACCCGGCCTTCGCCGTCGCCAACGACAGTCAACGCGGCAAAACCGAATTGCCGTCCGCCTTTGACCACTTTGGCTACACGGTTGATACCAATCAGTTTTTCCTGCAAACCATCAGGGTTCGCCTGTTGTTCGACATTTGCCATAGTTCTACCCTTTAGAATTCCAGTCCGCCTTCACGCGCGGCATCAGCCAGCGCCTTGATACGGCCATGATATTTAAAACCGGAGCGGTCAAACGCAACCTGCGTTATACCCGCTGCCTTGGCGCGCTCAGCAACGGCTGTACCGATCGATGCTGCCGCTTCAGAATTTCCAGTCGCGTTGATATTCTTGCGCAGTTCTTTATCCAGAGTAGACGCACAAGCAAGCACCTTGTCACCCGCACCATCAATCACCTGCGCATAGATATGACGCGGTGTCCGGAACACACATAAGCGAGGCTTACCCAACTCGCGTATTTTTGCGCGCGTTTTACGCGCCCGCCGAATTCTTGATGTTTTCTTGTCCATGCCTCTACCTTCGTATCTTGTTTACTGTATAACCGCCACAACTCAGCAATTATTTTTTCTTGGCTTCTTTACGCACAATGATTTCACCTGCGTATTTAACACCCTTGCCTTTGTAAGGTTCAGGCGGCCGGTAGGCGCGTATTTCTGCAGCCACCTGACCCACGACTTGTTTATCTATACCCTTTATAACTATCTCTGTCTGACTAGGCGTTTCAATACTCACCCCTTCCGGTATTTCGTGGTCAACCGGATGCGAAAAACCCAATGTCAAATTGAGTTTTTTACCCTGCGCCTGGGCGCGATAACCAACCCCAACCAGTTCCAGCTTTTTCTCATACCCGTTGGTGACACCTGTGACCATATTATTGATCAAAGACCGCGTGGTTCCCGTCAACGCCAGGGATGCTTTTGACCCATCGCGCGGCGAGAATGTCAGCACGTTATTATCCTGTTTCATCTCTACAGCGGTATTAATTTCATGCTCAAGCGAGCCTTTACCACCTTTAATGGTGACACGCTGACCTTGCACCTTCACTTCAACACCAGCGGGCAACTCAACCGGTTTTTTTGCAATTCTCGACATGGCTTTAGCTCAATATAGTATTCAGATTACACAGCTGTTAGGACACGTAACACAGCACTTCGCCGCCTTCACCAGAGCTGCGCGCACTGCGGTCACTCATGACACCCTTTGATGTCGAAATGATGGCAACGCCCAGACCATTCTGCACCTTAGGTAACTCATCCTTGTTTTTATAGATACGCAAGCCTGGACGGCTGATCCGCTTGATATTGTCTATCACCGGTTTGCCCTCGTAGTATTTCAGAGTAACCGTCATTTCAGGCTTGCCACCGGCTGCATCAACTTCTGTACCAGTAATATAGCCTTCTTCCTGTAACACACTGGCAATGGCCTGTTTCAATTTCGAAGCCGGCATAGTCACCGACGCCTTACCGGCAGACTGCGCATTGCGTATACGCGTCAACATGTCTGCTATCGGATCCGTCATCATATTCTTTGTACTCCTAACTCTAATTACCAGCTGGCCTTGACCAGACCCGGTACATCACCGCGCATCGCCGCTTCACGCAACTTATTTCGGGATAAACCGAATTTGCGGTAGTAACCGTGCGGCCGGCCCGTTATCCGGCAACGATTTCGCTGCCGCGCCGGGCATGCATCCCGCGGCATAGCCTGTAGTTTCAGTTGTGCTTCGAAGCGCTCTTCATCGGACTTCTGCAAATCGCGAATATCCGCTTTTAACAGCGCGCGCTTGGCCGCATATTTTCTAACCAGCTTAGTGCGCTTTAATTCGCGCTGAATCATTGAAACTTTTGCCATTGGTTCGACCTCAGTTCTTGAACGGGAAGTTAAATGCCGCCAATAGCGCACGGCCTTCCTCATCAGTTCGGGCTGTGGTGGTGATATTTATATCTAAACCACGCAGCGTATCAATTTTGTCGTAATCCACTTCCGGGAAAATAATCTGTTCCTGGACACCCATGTTGTAATTACCACGGCCGTCGAATGATTTTGGACTTAAGCCCCGGAAATCACGCACCCGTGGTATAGCGATACTGATTAAACGGTCGAGGAACTCATACATCCGTTCCCGGCGTAGCGTCACCTTACAACCAATTGGCCAGCCTTCACGCACCTTAAAACCAGCGACAGATTTACGCGCCTTACGGACAATCGGTTTTTGACCTGCAATCTTAATCATATCGCCGACCGCATGTTCCATTACCTTTTTATCGCCAAGCGCCTCACCTACACCCATATTCAGCGTGATCTTGCTGATACGCGGCACCTGCATAACATTTGTGTAAGCAAACTGCTCAGTGAGCTTGCTGATTACTTGATCGCGATAAATTTCCTGTAATCTTGCCATGTCAATTACTCAATTCGTTTATACGTCGAGGACTTCATTAGTGGATTTAAATACACGCACCTTGCGTCCGTCTTCAAGTTGCCGAAAACCAACCCGGTCGGCTTTCTTTGACTGCGGGTTATAGAGCATCACATTGGAAACGTGGATCGGCATTTCCGATTCCACAATACCGCCAGCAACACCTGCCTGTGGATTTGGCTTAGTATGTTTTTTGGCGACGTTCACATTCTCAACCACTACCCGGTCTTTCTCGGGAATCACACGCAGCACATTACCACGCTTACCCCGGTCTTTACCGGTCATTACGACCACATCATCGCCTTTTCTAATTTTATGCATGACCTGTACTCCTGCCTGTTTGCTCTACAGTACTTCCGGCGCGAGAGAAATAATTTTCATAAAGCGTTCACTGCGCAGCTCGCGGGTTACTGGTCCAAAAATACGTGTACCGATTGGCTCAAGTTTGGTATTCAACAAGACAGCCGCATTACCGTCAAAACGAATCAGGGAACCATCCGGACGGCGCACACCCTTTGCTGTGCGGACAACGACTGCATTATAAACCTCACCCTTCTTGACTTTGCCGCGCGGGATGGCTTCTTTAATACTCACCTTGATGACATCACCGATGCCTGCATACCGGCGGTGTGAACCACCCAGCACCTTGATGCACTGCAAACGCCGTGCGCCACTGTTATCCGCTACATCAAGTATGGTCTGCATCTGGATCATGTTCTTTTACCTGATTCTCTATCGCTATTTCGGTTTCGTACGCCTGACAACTAGCCTGCAGGACGTTCCACTACTTCTACCAGTTTCCAGGACTTCGTCTTGGAAACCGGGCGGCATTCCTGAATGGTAACTTTGTCGCCCTGCTTGCACTCATTTTGTTCATCGTGGATGTGGAACTTGGTCGAGCGGCGGATATACTTGCCGTAGAGGGGATGCTTGACACGGCGCTCCACCAACACGACAGCACTTTTATCCATTTTGTCACTCACAACCTGGCCCGTCAGCGTCCTGATAAGTTTCGCCGTTTCATTCATGACGCACCACCTGATTGGGTTTCATTCATTACCGTTTTAATTCGCGCAATATCGCGGCGTACTTTTTTAACGTGATCTGGGCGAGCCAACTCGCCGCTGCCCTTTTGCATACGCAAATTGAATTGTTCGCGCAACAAGTCGTCCAGTTCCTTCTGCAGCTCCTGCGATGATTTCTGACGTAGTTCAGTGGCGTTCATCACATCACCGTCCGGTTAACAAAGGTTGTCCGCACCGGCAATTTTGCGGCCGCTAATTTAAACGCCTGGCGTGCTATTTCCTCAGACACACCTTCCATTTCGTAAAGCACACGGCCCGGCTGAATTTTTGCAACCCAGTACTCGACGTTACCCTTACCTTTACCCATCCGTACTTCGATAGGCTTCTTGGTAATAGGCACATCAGGAAAAACCCGGATCCATAATTTACCACCACGTTTTACCTTGCGGGTAATGGCACGGCGAGCCGCTTCAATCTGGCGCGCAGTCACCTGTCCACGCGTGGTAGCCTTCAGCGCAAATTCACCGAAACTGACCTTGCTGCCACTTTGTGCAAGTCCACGGTTGCGGCCTTTCTGCTGCTTACGGAACTTCGTTCTTTTTGGCTGTAACATTTATCTAAACCCCGTTACTTCTTCGCTGCCGATTTCTTAGGTGTTTCCGCCTCAGCCTCTTGCTCACCGCGGCTCAGTATTTCACCCTTGAAAATCCATACTTTAACGCCAATCAACCCGTAGGTTGTGCTGGCCTCTGCAAAACCATAGTCAATATCAGCGCGCAAGGTGTGCAATGGCACGCGGCCCTCGCGGTACCATTCGCTGCGCGCTATTTCTGCACCGTTCAAACGGCCGCCGACTTTAATCTTGATACCTTGTGCACCAAGGCGCATGGCATTACCCACGGCGCGCTTCATTGCGCGGCGGAACATGATGCGGCGTTCAAGTTGCTGGGCAACACTTTCCGCAACCAGATGAGCCTCGATTTCCGGTTTACGTATTTCCTCGATATTGATATGCACCGGCATGCCCATTTTGCGGGACACTTCGCCGCGCAGCCTCTCTATATCTTCGCCTTTCTTGCCGATGACAATACCGGGCCGCGCTGTGTGTATGGTCAAAACCGCATTGTTGGCCGGCCGCTCGATTTTAATATTGCTCACTGACGCGTGCGACAAGCGCTTTCTGACAAAATCCCTGATTTCCAAATCCAGGTTCAGGAAATTTGCGTAATCTTTGGAATCCGCATACCACGTCGAGGTCCAGTCTTTGACTATTCCCAGACGCATACCGATTGGATGTACTTTTTGACCCATGCCGTACTCTCAGTCCTGATTATTTACTGTTCAGCAACAGTCACTTTAATGTGACTGGTGCGTTTCAATATCCGGTTGGCACGGCCCTTGGCGCGTGCATTCCAGCGTTTATATACCCGGCCTTCATCCACACAGATGACAGCTACTTTCAATTCATCAATATCAGCACCTTCATTGTGCTCGGCGTTGGCAATCGCCGATTCAAGTACCTTGCGAACCAGCTGAGCTGCTTTCTTCTGACTGAACGTCAGTGTTTCCAATGCACGTTCGACAGCCAGGCCACGAATCTGGTCTGCAACCAGGCGGCACTTCTGAGGCGAGATACGCACGTGACTTAATTTAGCTGTGGCTTGCATCATCTTGCCCCTTATTTCGATTTCCTGTCAGCCGCGTGACCCTTAAAGGTACGCGTCACCGCAAATTCACCCAGCTTATGTCCAACCATGTTTTCATTAATCAGGATCGGTACATGCTGGCGGCCGTTGTGTACAGCGATCGTTAAGCCCACCATATCCGGCAACACCATTGAGCGGCGTGACCAGGTCTTAACAGGCTTGCGGCTATTACTGCTAACAGCCTCATCAACCTTTTTCGACAGATGCGTGTCGATGAAGGGTCCTTTCTTTACTGAACGTGGCACTGTATTAACCTCTACTCAATCACTTCTTATTACGACGGCGAACGATCATATTATCGGTACGCTTGTTTTTACGGGTTTTGTAACCCTTGGTCGGCATACCCCAGGGCGATACCGGATGCCGGCCGCCTGAAGTACGGCCTTCACCACCACCGTGCGGATGATCGACCGGATTCATGGCAACGCCGCGAACCGTTGGTCGTACACCACGCCAGCGTTTGGCGCCGGCTTTGCCTAACGAACGCAAATTATGTTCGTGGTTACCCACTTCACCGATTGTCGCACGGCAGTCAGAAGGCACTTTACGCATTTCACCAGAGCGTAACCGCAAAGTTGCATAACCACCTTCACGCGCGACTAGTTGCACACCACAGCCGGCACTGCGCGCGATTTGTCCGCCCTTGCCGGGCTTCATTTCCACATTGTGCACCATGGTGCCCACCGGGATATTGCGCAAGGGCATGGCATTGCCTGGTTTAATAGGTGCATGCACACCATTATTTATTTCAGCGCCTGCGGCTACTCCGCGTGGCGCCAGGATGTACCGGCGCTCACCATCTGCATAGAGTATAAGCGCAATATTAGCACTGCGGTTGGGATCATATTCCAGCCGCTCAACTTTACCCGGCACACCATCTTTATCGCGTTTGAAATCAATCACACGGTAGTGCTGACGATGACCACCACCACGATGCCGCGTGGTTATGCGGCCGGCATTGTTACGCCCACCGGTCTTACTTTTCTTTTCCAGCAACGGTGCATACGGCTCACCTTTATGCAGCTGATGGTCGACAATCTTGACGACGAAGCGGCGTCCCGCTGATGTTGGCTTGGTTTTTACGATTGCCATGATTAAACCCTGTTAGTTCAAAGCGCCCTAGTCTGCGCCAGCGAAATCAATATCTGAGCCTTCTGCTAACGTCACATAGGCTTTTTTCCAATCGGAACGGCGTCCAACAGCCTGGCCGAAACGTTTTACCTTGCCACGCACGTTGGCCGTACAAACCGTCATCACCGATACGTCAAACATTTTTTCAACCGCCCGGCGGATCTCAGGCTTCGATGCATCCTTGAGAACCTTGAAAACTACCTGCCTGTGGTCATCGGCAACCCGCGTACTCTTTTCCGACACGACGGGTGCAACAATAATTTTACTCAAGCGATCCATATTCATGATAATTTTTCCTCGAACTGACGTAACGCATTGACCGTCATGACGACCTTGTCATAATTAATCAGGTTAACCGGATCAACCAGTTCTGTATCAAACACATCAACGTGGGGCAGATTGCGTGCAGCCAGATATAGATTCTCATCCGGCTCATGACTCACAATCAACACATCTTCCAGATCCATCGCCTTGAGTTTTTCAACCAACTGCTTGGTCTTGGGTGCATCGACTGCAAAGCTTTCAACCACCACCAAACGATCCTGACGAACCAGTTCTGACAATATTGAACGGACGGCCGAGCGATAGGCTTTCTTGTTGACCTTTTGTGAATAGTCACGCGGTTTTGCCGCAAAGACCTTACCACCACCGCGCCATATCGGGCTGCGTGACGTACCCGCACGCGCACGACCGGTGCCTTTTTGACGGAAGGGCTTGGCGCCACCACCGCGAACCTCCGACCGGGTTTTCTGAGCCCGTGTTCCAGACCGGCCACCCGCCATATAGGCGACCACGACCTGGTGCACCAGCGCTTCATTAAATGCCTGTCCGAATACCGCATCTGCGACACTCACACTGCTACCGTCTTGCACTTGAATATCCATTGAACCGACCTCTACCGCGCCTTGACCGCTGGCGTAACAATCACGTTACCGCCCTTGGAGCCAGGGATGGCACCTTTTATCAGCAAAAGATTCCGCTCTTGATCAACCCGGATTACTTCCAGGTTTTGTGCTGTACGGCGCACGTTACCCATGTGACCGGCCATTTTCTTACCCTTGAAGACACGGCCTGGCGTCTGGCACTGACCAATTGAACCAATCGCGCGATGCGACAGCGAGTTACCGTGGGTAGCATCCTGCATATGGAAATGATGACGTTTAACACCGCCCGCATAACCTTTACCAATGGTCGTCCCCGCCACATCGACCTTCTGTCCGGCCGCAAACATATCCAGACTCACCTGCGCACCGGCCTGGATGTCATCGCCTTCGCCATCTCGCAGGCGGAATTCCCAGAGTCCGCGACCCGCTTCGGTACCGGCTTTTGCAAAGTGGCCTGCAGCGGCCTTATTAACACGCGAGGCGCGGCGGCTGCCCGTGGTGACCTGGATAGCCCGGTAACCATCAGCATCCGCAGATTTAACCTGCGTCACTCTGTTAGGCTCTATCTGCAACACGGTGACCGGCACAGACGCGCCTTCTTCAGTGAAGATTCTCGTCATGCCCGCTTTACGTCCTATCAAACCGATTGTCATCGCGCTAACCCCTGATATATGGTCTTAGTTCAGCTTGATTTGCACATCAACGCCCGCTGCAAGATCCAGCTTCATTAATGCATCAACTGTTTTGTCAGTAGGATCGACTATATCCATCAGGCGCTTGTGCGTACGGATTTCGTACTGGTCACGCGCGTCCTTATTCACATGCGGTGAAATCAGGATAGTGAAGCGTTCTTTTTTGGTAGGTAACGGAATCGGGCCACGCACTTGCGCACCTGTGCGCCGTGCTGTCTCGACAATTTCACGCGCCGATTGATCGATCAAGCGATGATCGAATGCTTTCAAGCGAATGCGAATTCTTTGATTTGCCATCTTAACCTCTAAAGAACAGGGGTGGCGTTAAAATCACCCCACAATCCAGTGAATTTAAAGGGGTCAGATCCCTTTTTTATCCTTAAAAAATAGTCGTGTAAAAAAAGGGATCTGACCCCTTTAAATTCTTTAAATTCTAATTACTCGATAATCTTAGCCACAACACCGGCGCCCACGGTTC
>CAYPEL010000033.1:0-21172 GCA_964409635.1 uncultured Gammaproteobacteria bacterium
TACCCAATGAGAAAGGGGAATGATAGGATAAGCGGCCACCCTAAGACAAAGTTAGTTATGTTTGGTTTCAGAAAAACGAAGACAGATTCTACGCCATCTCAGGAATCTCTGGAAAAACCCGGTTTATTTGGCCGCCTGAAAGCCGGTTTATCGCGCACCCGTGGCAATCTCACCGATGGCGTTGCCAATCTGGTGTTGGGCCGCAAGGAAATCGACGATGCACTACTGGAAGAGCTGGAAACCCAGCTACTGGTCGCCGATGTCGGTGTCGACGCGACGGGCGCTATTATAAAGGATCTCACCCAGCGGGTGGCGCGTAAGCAGCTTAACGATGCCGATGCCCTGATGGCCGCCCTGAAAGAAGATATGCAGGCTTTGCTGGCGCCCGTCTCCGTACCCTTAACCATCACTGATGAACATAAACCCTTTGTTATCTTAATGGTCGGCATAAACGGTGTTGGCAAAACCACCACCATCGGCAAGATTGCCCGCCTGCTGCAGGAGGGTGGACAGAGCGTGATGCTGGCGGCCGGGGATACCTTCCGGGCGGCTGCGGTTGAGCAGCTGCAGGTCTGGGGGGAGCGCAATCATATTCCGGTGATTGCCCAGCCAACCGGCGCGGATTCGGCCTCGGTTATTTTTGATGCACTGGAAGCGGCCAAAGCCCGTAATATTGACGTCTTGATTGCAGACACGGCTGGCCGCTTGCATACGCAGTCGAACCTGATGGAAGAATTGAAAAAGATTAAACGTGTGCTCCAGAAGCTGGATGCAGATGCGCCGCACGAAGCCATGCTGGTTGTTGATGCGGGGACGGGCCAGAATGCGCTGAACCAGGCACAGGAATTTAATGACCTGATTGGCCTGACTGGCATTACGCTGACCAAGCTCGACGGCACTGCCAAGGGCGGCATGCTGTTTGCGCTGGCTGAAAAGCTTAAAATACCGATCCGGTTTATTGGCGTGGGTGAGGCGATAGAAGACCTGCGGCCGTTTGATGCGGAGGAGTTTGTGGAGGCTTTGTTTGAACGCGGTGCATAGTGATTCAATATCAAACCACCATGATCCGCTTCGACAACGTCAGCAAACGCTATCCAGGCAGCAGTGATATTTTACAAGCCATCAACCTGCAACTTGAGGCAGGTAGTATGGCCTTCATCACCGGTCATTCCGGCGCCGGTAAAAGCACCCTGCTGAAACTCATTGCACTGATCGAACGTACCACGCGCGGACAACTGTTCATCGACGGTGAAAACCTGACCAAAGTTAGCAAACGCCGCGTTCCCTATATACGCCGCAGCATCGGTATGATTTTCCAGGACCACCAACTGCTGTTTGACCGCACGGTATTTGATAACGTCGCCCTGCCGCTGGTTATTGCAGGCTATCGGCATCAAGACATCGGCCGCCGTGTACGCGCGTCTCTGGATAAAGTCGGTCTGCTTGGAAAAGAACGTTCTATGCCTATTACCTTGTCGGGTGGTGAACAGCAGCGCGTCGGCATCGCCCGCGCCGTGGTAAACAAACCAAAAATACTGCTCGCTGATGAACCGACCGGCAACCTGGATCCAGACCTGTCATGGGAGATCATGCAGCTATTCTCGCAGTTCAATCAGGTTGGTGTTACCACCCTGATTGCCAGCCATGATCTCGAGTTGATATCACGGCTGCCGTATTCCCAATTAACCCTGCAGCACGGCCGGATCCAGAATACTGGAGGCGCATACTGAAGATGCTGCCTGATTTTCTGCATACTTATCTGACCCGCCACGCGCAGGTTGCCCTGCACAGCCTCGGCCGCCTCACGCGGGAGCCTTTGGCCTCATTAATGACGGTTGCGGTGATCGCCATTGCGCTTGCCCTGCCCTCTGCGCTTTATTTATTGACCAATAACCTGCAAAGACTGAGTACACACTGGGACGGCGACACCACGATATCCCTGTTCCTGAAACTGCAAACCGCTGCCGATCAAACCCAAAATCTGGCGCATCAAATTAAGCAATGGAAAGAAATCGAAGCCGTCCAGGTGATCACACCCGATCAAGCACTGGAAGAATTCCGTTCCCAGTCAGGCTTCGGTGACGCCCTGGAAATTCTGCAGGAAAACCCTCTACCACCGGTCATTGCCGTTAAACCAACACGGCAATTTTCACACCCTGACGACATCAGCCAGCTGCTTGAGAAGCTAAAAGCCCTGTCAGAGGTCGAGATGGCACAGCTCGATTTGCAATGGGTAAAACGTTTCAATGCCCTGCTCGTACTGGTGAAACAAGGGATCTGGTTGCTTGCCAGTTTACTGGGGCTTGCCGTGTTGCTGATCATCGGCAATACCATCCGCCTGGAAATCCAGAACCGCAAGCAGGAAATAGAAATCACCAACCTGATTGGGGCGACGCATGGATTTATTCGCCGGCCCTTTCTTTATAGTGGGCTCTGGTACGGCCTGGCCGGAGCAGTTTTGGCGTGGCTACTTATCCAGGCCGCTTTTCTATTCCTGAAGCAACCGGCAATGCACCTCGCCAGCCTGTACGACAGCGCATTCAGGTTGACTGTGTTTTCGATAAGCGAAGCATTTTTATTATTGATTTCGGGCGCCGTGCTTGGTTTGCTCGGTTCTTGGATTGCCGTGGGCCGCCACCTGAAGCCGCTTTAATCGGAATCGAATACTCATTTGGTACAAACTTTTTAACCTGGAAACATCGCCATGCCCGTAAACCTGTCAGGCTGGCACCCTAATACCATTTTATATATAAGGCTTTAAAATCCTTCAGCCTCAAACATTTATGTCATTAAGCCATTGTATTAGATGGAACTTCCTGAGAAATTAGCACTCATACGCTTAGAGTGCTAAAATTCAACCATTAGATTTTTATATAAAGGACTGCACATCATGGCAAACGCATTAGCCCTGACTAACACAATGAAGCTGCCGGTACCCAGCGGTAGCCTGGAGGCTTACCTGCGTGAAATCAGGCAAATTCCGGTACTGAGCGTCGAACAAGAACGCGAACTGGCGGTACGCTTTCACGCGCAGAATGATTTGGCGGCAGCGCGTAAGCTGGTGGTTTCCCATTTACGTTTTGTGGTGCACATTGCCCGCGGTTACAACGGTTATGGCCTGCCGCTGGCTGACCTGATCCAGGAAGGCGGTATCGGTTTGATGAAAGCGGTCAAGCGTTTTGATCCGGCTGTAGGCGTCCGCCTGGTGTCTTTTGCCGTGCACTGGATTCGCGCCGAGATGCATGAATTCATCCTGCGTAACTGGCGCATTGTTAAAATTGCCACCACCAAGGCGCAGCGCAAACTGTTTTTTAATCTGCGCAGTTCTAAAAAACGCCTGGGCTGGTTCAGCCAGGAAGAAGTGGAGAATGTCGCAACGGATCTGGGTGTGACACCGGAAAACGTCCTGGAAATGGAAAAACGCCTGAGCGGCCAGGATATATCCTTCGATCCGCTGGATGCACAGGATGACGAAGATTATGCCTGGACACCTTCAGCTTATTTACAGTCAGAAGACGGCCTGGATCCTGCCATGGCGCTCGAGGCCAGCGACTGGAATGAAGACAGCCGCAACCGTCTGGCGGAAGCATTGGGGCAGCTGGATGAACGCAGCCAAGTGATCCTGCAGCAACGCTGGTTGTTGGAAGAAAAAACCACCTTGCATGAGTTGGCTGCACAATATGGTATCTCCGCCGAACGGATTCGTCAGCTGGAAAATAATGCAATTAAGAAGCTGAAGAAATTCTTGATGGCTTGATAGCCGGGCCACGCAATCGCGCAGCAATCATAAAAAACGGCCTTATACAGGGCCGTTTTTATTTGCGTGTTGTATACCTATCCAGCAAAGATAACCGAGAAAAAACTCAGCCAGGCGATAACCACCAGCACGACAACAATAACCATGGGAAAACCCTGAAATGTAAACATGGCGAGGCCTGTTTTGCCGCTCAATATTAGCGTTATCTTATCTTACTGACGGCCGTGTTTCAACCTAGAAGAATCTGGATCTTCACTGCCCGGGGCCTTTTTCTCACTGCGCGGAATAAGCGGATCGTCGTCGTCCATCAATATCCGGTGGGCCGGGCCTTCCATATCATCATATTGCCCACTGCGGATAGCCCAGAGGAATACCCAAATCGCGATGCCCATGATCATCAGGCTGAGCGGGATCAGCAGGTAGAGTATCTCCACTTAGTCAGACTCCTGTTTTCCGTAGTCGCAATGCATTCAGTACGACGACTAATGAACTGGCTGACATTCCGATGGCTGCCATCCACGGGGATATCCAGCCAGCTGCCGCCAGGGGCAGTGCAATTAAATTATAAACCAGTGCCCAGAGCAGATTTTGGCCAATGACACGCCGGGTTTTGCGCGCCATTCTGATACTATCAACTAAATGCGGCAGTTGCTCGGACAGCAGCACCATGTCAGCGCTGGCGTGGGCGAGTTGTGTGCCACCGCCCATCGCGATCGACACGTCGGCGCCAGCGAGCACCGGCGCATCATTAATACCATCACCGACCATGGCCACGACAGCCCCTTGCTGTTGCAGCTTGCGGATATAGTCGAGCTTGTCTTGAGGCTGGCAGCGCGCCTGTACTGACTCGATACCTGTCTGCTGCGCTATCGCCTGCACAGCTTCCGGCTGATCACCACTTAATAATTCGGTTTTTATTTTTAGCTCACTGAGCGCCTGCAGTGTCTCGCGCACGCCGCTGCGTAAATTATCTGCCAGTGAAAATACGGCCAACCCGTTATTGTCACTCCCCAGATACACCTGTGTCTGTGCTGCAGCGCCGGCATTCTGTGGTGGTAACGGGCCTGAAATTTCGGCCACATAATCTGCCGCCCCGACACGGTAACGCCGGTTTTCAATTCGACCTTCAATACCACGGCCTGGTGTTGATACAACCCCGCTGGCCGGTAACCGGGCAATAGCCGCATTGCAAAGCGCCGTTGCAACCGGGTGTTCCGAGTGTTGCTCGAGTGCAGCCGCAATTTCCAGACAGGCCGGTTGATCCTTGTCACCGAGGATTGTGGTTGCCGTCAGACGAAGACGCCCCTCGGTCAAAGTGCCGGTTTTATCAAAGATCATATGCGATATACCCGCCAGCGTTTCCAGCGCATGACCGCGCGTGGTCAAAACACCCAGCCGGGTTAGCGCGCCGGTTGCCGCCGCTAACGCCGCCGGTGTTGCCAATGACAGGGCGCAGGGACAAGTCACGACCAGCACGGATAAGGTAATCCGAAAGGCTTGCTGCGGATCGTGTTGCCACCACCAAAAGGCAACACTGGCGGCGATGATTAACAAGCCCGCCACAAACCAGGCGGCAACTTTATCGGCCAGCTTCGCCAGCGAAGGCTTTTCCGTTTGCGCCCGATCCAGTAAGCGCACAATGGAAGACAGCACGGTGTCTTCACCGAGTTTGTCCACCCGCATAATCAGCGGGCTTTCCGTATTTAATGTACCACCGGCCAGTTGCATACCCGCCTGCTTGCGGACCGGTAGGCTTTCACCCGTCAGCAGGGATTCGTCCACCGAACTGCTGCCTTCGAGAATTAACCCGTCAGCGGGCACCGATTCTCCCGGCTTGACCCGCACCCGGTCACCCGGCACGAGTTCGGCCACGGCTACGCGGCTTGCACCGTTCTCATCCAGACGCGTTGCTGTCGCCGGTAATAGCTTGACCAGTGCTTCGGCAACCTCACTGGCCCGGTGGCGGGCTGCCATTTCCAGGTAGCGCCCGGTTAACAGAAAAAAGGTGAACATATTGACTGAATCAAAATAGACTTCGCCCTGCCCACTGAGTGTCGCCCAGGTACTCGCAAGAAAAGCGCCGCCGATGGCCAACGACACCGGCACATCCATACCCAGTTGAATGCGTTTCAAATCACGCCAGGCGCTGGTGAAAAACGGCTTTGCGGCATATAACACGACCGGTGTCGTTAACAGCAAACTTACCCAGCGTAAAAACTGCCGCACCTCCTCACTCATGCCCTCGCCTTCACCGGCATAAAGTGCAACCGCAAACATCATAACCTGCATCATTCCCAGCCCGGCCACGGCGAGTCGGCGTAAGGCGCGGATTTTTTCTGTTTTGAAAAGCTGTTCCTGGCGGCCTGGATCAAACGGGTGCGCGTGGTAACCGATAGCATGAATAGCTTTGAGAATATCGCTGAGATGAATCTGCTGGTTATCCCAGCTAACGCGGGCGCGGTGTGTTGAATAGTTCACCTGAAAGTCGCGCACACCCGGCAGTGATTTAACGTGGCGCTCGTTTAACCAGACACAGGCGGCGCATACGATGCCTTCCAGAATCAGCGAAGCTTCGCGTTCTTCGTCATGGCTTCCGCGGACAAAACTCTGTTGCAGATCATCGCGGTCGTAGAGCTGCATATCGGCCAGCGCTTCGGGAATCAGTGACGCACCTTGTTGCGCGTTTGTGGTTCGATGCTGGTAATAGTCTGTTAACCCATTGTCGACGATGGCTTGTGCGACGGCCGTGCAGCCGGGGCAGCACATGGCTTGTGGAATGCGGTTGATTTCGACGTTGTAATGGCTGCCATTTGGCACGGGGAGGCCACAGTGAAAACAGTTTTTTTGCTGATGTGCCGTCAAGATAAAGTACCTTGAACACTAATATGCGGGTAGTTTAAATCCACTTAAACCTATTTCTGCGCTGCATCTACCGAGGTTTTGGCATGCAGCTCATGCCGCTGCTCACCCCGTTGTATATATAAAACAAGATCCCATTGCCCCGGTTCGGGTAACACAAGATTAGCCTGGTATAGGCCTACATCCGTTTCACGCATCTCGAATGCCTGATCAAGACGGCTATCGGCTGGCCGTTGATAGAACCCGTTTATTGCGGCGCCAGTGACCGGTTCACCCCGCTTGTCAGTTACAGCTACTTGAAAAATAGCTTGTTGATTAGCAACCGGCCTGCCCAGCCAGCCCTTGTTAATTCTCCAACCTTGTTTTTTTTGTTGCCGTACCTGATCCAGGTATTCGTTATACAACGCTTCCTTTTTCTGGAAATTACGCTGGATGGTACCGGGAAACGCAGAGCGTACGGTTTTATCGCCGCTTAAATCGGGCAACACCCAACGTGCTATGGGTTGTGGCAAGCCATCTTTTGAAACAAACACATATAAGCTATCCACCGTAAACAGGATCAGAAAAAAAACAATCAAGGTAAACGGCGCCCAGTGAAACCAGGAACCCGGCGCACCTCCCTGGCTGCGCCGTTTCTCCCGTACGCTGGCAATAGTCACCAGCAAATAAGCGGTCACCAGCAACACCGCGGTGTACATTGCCAAGACATCGGCACCGGGCCAGTTCACCGCACTGTAACCATACAATACAGCCAGTGTCAGCAAGGCCACCAGCAACCCGGCTGTACGGCTGCCGATAGGCGTAACTAGATACAAAAGCAGAAAAATAACCACTTCCACGACAACTGCGACCGGCAGGATAAATAATGACTGCAACATTAGACTAGTAGTCCTTCAACATGATAATGACGGGTTCAGTCAGTTTGTCAGCGTTCACGGCAAGGCGCGTCTCGCCGGCAATGGCCGCTCCCTTGCCAAGGGGCGCAACACAGTCCGTGGGCGTTGACAAACTGACCCGGAGGGCGACCCTGTGGTGTCCCGCAGCCGTGTTACAGTGCTTGACAAGGACGCAGCCATTGCCTGCGCACTGTGCCTTGCTGCGAAACACCACAGGGTCGCTGAACCCGTCATTATCATGTTGAAGGAC
Organism: uncultured Gammaproteobacteria bacterium; assembly: GCA_964409635.1. GTDB lineage: Bacteria > Pseudomonadota > Gammaproteobacteria > DSM-19610 > DSM-19610 > CAYPEL01. The sequence goes on from CAYPEL010000033.1 coordinate 7,763, forward strand.
TACTAGTACGTAACACCGCATACGTTTGTTGCCTGTTACTAACCGCCTCTTCAGACCTATCAAATGAGTAATAAAACTTTCATGTCCAACACCATACGCCTGGTTATTTTTGACTGGGATGGCACTTTGATGGATTCAGAGCGTCAAATCGTACGCGCAATGCAAGCGTCGATTTGCGACCTGCAGCTTGAAGCCAGAACTGATGACGCTTGTAAGGATATAATTGGGCTGGGCCTGAAAGAGGCGATTCAACGGCTTTATCCGGGCAGCGGCGAACCACTGTTGCAGGAAATTGTCGAACGCTACCGCCATCACTGGTTTAATAGCGGTGACACATCAGAATTGTTTGCTGGCGTAGAAGAGACGCTTTCCCAGTTGAAGGCTGCGGGTTATAAATTAGCCATTGCGACTGGCAAGGGACGTATAGGACTTGAAAAAGTTCTGGATGAAACCGGGCTGAGTGCACTCTTTGATGCAACACGTTGCTCAGATGAAACCCGCTCCAAGCCCCACCCGCAGATGTTGCAGGAAATACTCACAGCCTTACAGATTGAGCCACATCAGGCCGTTATGGTGGGCGATACCGAATATGATATACAAATGGCCCATAATGCGGGAGTTGGGCCGGTGGCTGTTAGTTACGGCGTACATGAAGCCAGCCGTTTAATGAAATTTAAGCCGCTACTCTGTATTGATGATATTGCCCAAATACAGGATCTATTACTGGATAAGCAGGCAGCAGCTAGCGGCCCAGGACTTTATACGAAAACCAATTGAGTGAATGACACTATGACAGATCAATTTCATGACCAGAAAAAACCGGCTGACTGGCAGCAGGATGTGATTAGCCGTTTGGCTTTTTCTGCGCTTGACGAACAAAAGCGGGCACGCCGTTGGAGTATATTCTTCAAATTTCTGATGTTTACCTATTTACTGGGCATCCTCTATTTATACTGGCCGGGTAAGTTTGATGGCGGAATTGCAGAAGAGCATACCGCACTGGTTGAATTATCCGGGGTCATCGCGCCGGATCAGGATGCTAGCGCAGATACTATTATTACCGGCCTTCGGGATGCCTTCGAAAATGCTAGCGCCAAAGGGGTTATCCTCCGCATCAACAGCCCGGGTGGCAGCCCGGTTCAAGCCGGCTATATCAATGACGAAATCAAACGTCTCAAGGAGATGTACCCAGACAAACCGTTTTACGCAGTGATTACCGATATTTGCGCATCCGGTGGTTATTATGTAGCCGCAGCCGCCGACAAGATCTATGCTGACAAAGCAAGCATGGTCGGATCAATTGGCGTTTTAATGAATGGATTTGGCTTTGTCGACAGCATGGATAAACTCGGCGTGGAAAGGCGGTTATTTACTGCCGGTGAACATAAAGGTTTCCTGGATCCTTTTCAGCCCAGCAAGGAATCCGATGTCCAGCATGTGAAAACCTTGTTGGCTGACATACATCAACAATTTATCACCACTGTGAAACAAGGTCGCGGTGACCGCTTGAAAGAGTCTCCGGAAATCTTTTCGGGTCTTATCTGGACCGGCCAACAGGCGTTGGAAATGGGCCTGGTCGATGAACTTGCCAGTTCCAGCCACGTTGCCCGTGAAGTTATTGGCGCAGAAACGCTGGTTGATTACACACCACAACCCGATCTGCTGGAACGCGTCAGCAAACGCTTTGGGGTTGCACTGGGCCGGGGGGTTGGCCAGGTGTTGGGTGGGCAGGGATTCAGTTTCCAATAATTAAGGAGCCCCTGAATTAATGCGAGTATTTTGTAATTGTGAATTCCACAAATACTGTAGGAGCAGTTTTAACCGCGATAGCCACGGTAGCCGTCGCGGTTAAAACCGCTCCTACATGTTCGCACAAATGAATATTCCCTTAAGGAACCTCCACCCCTGCATCATTTAACCAGCTAACCAACTGTATTAACGGCAGACCAATCAACGCGGTCGGGTCATCGCCTTGCATGCGTTCAAACAGGCTAATACCTAAGCCTTCCGATTTAAAACTGCCGGCGCAATGATAGGGCTGGTCAGATAATAAATAGCGTTCAATCTGCTGTTCCTCCAGTTTCCTGAATGACACATGAAAGGGCACCACCGCAGATTTAAACTGACCATTCTTGGTGTCTAGCAAACAAATACCCGTCAAGAAAGTAACCTGGTTGCCTGACAGCTGTTTTAGCTGTTTGATGGCAGCGGTATGTGAACCCGGTTTACCCAGCACAGCAGCAGCACAAACGGCCACCTGATCAGAACCGATGGTCAAGGCATCAGTATGATGGGAGGCTGCTGAATGCGCTTTTAGTTCTGACAGGCGGAGCACTAATTGTTCAGGTGTCTCATCTGCCAGACGGCTTTCATCCACATTAGGTTGATAGGTTATAAAAGGTACTTCCAGCCTTTCCAGTAAGGCTTTTCTGAAAGGTGAAGTTGACGCGAGCACCAAAGTTCGTATTGGCATAGTGATCGACTAGCTTTGTGCAAAATAGCGCTGTAGATATTCTGAAAATTCAAGATCATCGGCAGCTTCACGCGCTTTCTGATCTTCCAATGACTTAGTAGCCAATTCAGTAAAGAACTGGAACCGACCTTCGTTTTTAGGGTAATTCATAAAGAAATGCTGATGGATTTTAGACATCCGTTTGGCAAAGTGAAAAAATGGCTCTTTGTTTTCCCGCATTTCATCCAGGATGCGGGCTGAAGGCGTTAATTCTGGAGACTTTACTTTGTCTCGTTGCGCACAAACCGAGTTTTTATACGGCTGGTTAATCTTATCCGTATCGAGTAGCACGCAAATATTTTCTATTTCATCGGCTATTTCCAGGGCCCAGTCGCGCAGCAGTATTTTCTTGCCATTGCGGGTTAGTTCCAAATCAGGATCACGGCCATTGTGTGCAGTTAGCAGTTCATTCGCATCGATTTCAATTTGTTCCTGCTCGGTAAATGGCGGGCTATCTTGCAGCAGGCAAAAAAGCAGGAAGACTTCGAGAAACTGTAGCTGTTGTTCATTGATGCCCAAAGGGTCGAATACGTTTACATCAAGAGAGCGCAACTCGATATAAGCGACGCCCCGGCGCTTTAATGCCAGCGATGGTTTTTCATTCCCATTGAGAATTTGTTTAGGGCGGATTGTGGTGTAGTACTCATTTTCTATTTGCAAAATATTGCTACTCAGTTGCCGGTATTGCCCATCAATATTGACTCCGATATTTGCATAGTCGGGGCAGGGCGTTTCGGTTGCAGCAGTGAGACTATCGATATAGGTTTTTAAGGTATCATAGTTGGCTTTTACGCCGTGTTCGTTTTCCTTGTTATTCTGATAGCCAATATCACCCATGCGCAGCGAAGTAGCATAGCGTCCATAGTATGTGTGTTCGTCAAAAGCATCCAGATTAGTTGATTCCGAACCTAAAAATGATTTGCATATCGCGGGTGAGGAACCAAATAGATAGGGAATAAGCCAGCCAAAACGTTGCAAATTTCTAATCAATGCCAGATAGGATTCAGAAATGAAATCCTGCATTGCGAGTGTATTTTCTTCCAGTTCTGCAAACAGTGGCCAGAATTCAGGAGGGAAAGAGTAATTGAAATGCACGCCAGCGATCACTTGCATTACTTTGCCATAGCGGTACCCCAGACCACGCCGGTATACGTGTTTCATCATTCCGGAATTTGAAGAACCATATTCTGCAATTGGAATACTGGTCTCGCCGGCAACCACACACGGCATACTGGTTGCCCAGAGCAATTCATTTTCCAGGTGATTGCAAACAAAGTGTTGTGTGTCGCGCAAAAATCCCAGCGCGCCTTGAATGGTATGCTTAGGTGGCGTGACTAGTTCTATCAGTGCTTCTGAATAATCTGTTGTTATAAACGGATGGGTTAATGCAGAACCAAGTAGTGGAGGGTGTATTGTCTGCGCAATACTGCCCTCGGCATTCACGCGTAACGACTCCTTTTCCAGGCCGATAGCGCTGTTGTTAAGTAAATGTTGGTGGTTTAGATTGATCAGCCTGTTGAGGCGCTGTTGTGCTTTTTTATACAAGGTATGTCCTTCAGAGATTCGTTACTTAGGGGTACCTCTGATTTATTCGCAAATTCCTGTAGGAGCAGCTTTAACCGCTCCTACACTAGTTAATGCGTTCAAGCTCAGCAGGAGTATCTACCTCCAGGTTACTGTCTTCCAACAATTGCCGCAACAACGGCTGTAAGGCTTCTTCGATAACCGGGTGATAAAACGGCATCCGCAGCATTTGTAAAACCGTCATTTTTTGTTCTATTGCCCAGGCGATCAAATGCCCCAGGTGCTCACCGTGCGGTGCGACCATCGATGCACCAAGCAGTCGACCATCGTCCTTGTCCGCAAACAGTTTCAGCATGCCCCGATTTTTTCCCATGATTAAAGCACGGCCCAGTGGGCCAAACTTTAGCGATGCCGAAATAATATCGTCATTGTCACGACCACCGCTTGCTTGTCCAACTGTGACAATGTTTGGATCTGTAAAGGTAATCGAGAAGGGCGTCTTGCGCCGGAATTTTATGGGCGTTGAGGCAACGGCATTAAATCCGGCGATACGGCCTTCATCACTCGCTTCGTGTAATAACGGTCTGTCGGCACTCACATCACCAGCAATATAAACCGGGTGACCCTTGATCTGCATAGTATGCGGGTCGTAGTCAGCCAAACCCTTGTCATTTAATTGAATACCGGCTTTTTCCAGGTCGAGATTAGCAAGATTCGGGCGCCTGCCAATGCTCACAAGAATTTTGTCAACCACAATCGAATTGTCCCCGGCAGTCACTTTTATCTTGCCATCTTCTGCTTCTAGATTGGCGGGTTCACCCAACCAGAGGGGGAACTCTTTGCCCAATATATCAATTGCTGCAGCGCAGATGTCACTATCATCAAGGTGGCCGATGGTTTTCAGTTGGTCAATGCCCGTGACCTCAACGCCCATCCGATGCAGCGACTGGCCTAGTTCAAGGCCGATAACCCCGAGACCGATAACAGCGATAGAGCCGGGCAGAGTTTCCAGTTCAAAAATATCATCCGTGGTCAGAATAAACGCTTTATACTCACTCCATGCCTCCGGTATCAGTGGAGATGAACCGGTAGCGATTATTGTCGTCTCTGCTTGTATAAGCTGACCATCGGCTTCAAGCAGGCCCGGGCCGGTAAATCTCGCATTGGCAGCAATAAACTCATCGCCCATTTGGTCGATGCTATTAGACAGCACTTTGTCGACAAATATATCGCGTAAATCCTGCACATGCTCCATCGCATCTGCTGCGTTTATGACAAGATGCTCTTCACCCTGGATACCCTCCCGCTTAAACAGCTTTCTGCGGTGAAAATCCTCGGCTACTTGTATCATGGCTTTTGAAGGCATGCAGCCTACCCGGGCACAAGTTGTTCCCAGTTCACCACCGTCTATCAATACATAGTTATCAGTCTTTTTTTTGATCTGATCTAACGCATACAAGCCGGCACTGCCGGCTCCCAGTATGGCTACTTCCACTTGTTTTTTCATTTATTCGAAACTTGTTTTTAAGATTTCTAAAGTGGGTGTTTCAGTTGAGCAGAATAAATCTTATAGAGCAGTATGATAATGCCTGGCGGGTCAGGGGTTACTGACCACCAATACAGGTGGGCTGGCTTTCTCAAAACCACCTTTAGTTTCGGCAGATTTAGATCGATAGAGCGCTTTATCAACCTGCTCTAACAGCGTGTTAAATGTTCTACCGTGTGTCGGCGCTTCGCCAATGCCAAAACTGACGCTCAGACTTACTTCATTTTCTTTTGCCCAATAGTCTAACTGTTTTTGTATGCGGGACACGATATATTCGGCTTCTTCCATACCTGTTTCGTCGAGCAAGATTATGAACTCGTCACCGCCAAAACGCGCTGGAATATCTACACTGCGTATTGAATGGCGGATAATATCTGCAAAACTTTTCAGTGCACGGTCACCTTCGGCGTGGCCTAAGGAGTCATTAATTTTTTTGAAGCCATCAAGATCAGCAAACAACATGACGAAATGTTGATGGTGACGTTTTACGCGCTGGAACATAATTTCAGCCAGATCCAGTAGGGCGCGGCGGTTATATAACCCGGTTAAAGCATCAAACTTGCTGCTTTTTTCGAGTTCGCTACGGCTGGCTTCTATGCGCCCCATAAGCACATAGGCATAGATCAAAATAGTGGATGAGAATAGCACGAAGAAAATCAGGCCAACAGAGATGACTTGCGAGTTAAGGGCGTAACGTGTGCCGATAACAATCGCACCCGCCATAAGGCTTCCTACCATTGCTTCGGCAAACATTTTCATACCATAGCGCATGCCATTACCTAAAACGATCATGACATAAACAAGTAAGGTTGGAGGAATAGAATTAGGATCATTGAGGACGACAGCGCTTATAATCGCTATGTCAGCCCACATGGCAATACGAAAACGCAGCGGATGAAAATGCTGTTTACTGCTATGCCAGAAAAGCAGGGTACAAACAAACAAATACACCGCAAGGGCAAGATTGATCTGACCTACTGTCCAGTGAATGGGTACGGCGCCAACAATGAAGTTGAAGTAAAGAATACCCAGCATCCAAAATGCATAACGGCTAACGAATTGCATTTTCTGATCAGGCCAGTCAGCCGAACGCACATCCTGGACAGCTTCCGCGTTGTGAAAGCGCCTGTCACCCGTTTTACGGCGATTATTATCTAATTGCTTGTAGTCGTTATCAACAGAAGTCATTATGCCGTGTGTTGCGCCTTAAGCAGGAGTTACCTGCAAAGTATATATCAATTCCTGCTAAGCAGGATTAATTAAATCTTAAATTGTGAGCATTTCACCAATAATTTTCGACAGAAATATGACCGGGTGTACGGCGGCGGTTCTTTTCCAGCCCCCGCGCATTCAGGATCGCCGTTGTATCCTTGACCATATCCGGGTTGCCACAAATCATAATCTGGCTTTGTTCGGGTGAAATTGAAATGCCAACCTTTGCTTCCAAAATGCCGGTCTCAATTGCAGCCGGGACACGCCCGCCCAGGGCATTTTCATGCGCCTCCCTGCTCACAAAAGGCACGTAGCAAAACTGCTCGCTGTGACTCGCCTTTATCTTTTCAATAGTGGGTTGAAAACTAAGCTCTTCTGCAAAGCGTACAGCGTGTACCAAGACTATTTTTTCGAAGCGCAGCCAGGCTTCAGACATCTTGAGTATCGACAAGAAAGGCCCGATCGCCGTACCGGTTGACAGCATCCAAAGGTGACGGCTTTCAGGTACTTCATCCAGTTTTAAGAAACCGGAAGCCCGTTTCATCACCCAGATGGGATCTGATGGCTTGAGTTCTACCAGCTTGCTGGTCAACGGGCCATCCGCGACGGTTACAAAATAAAATTCCAGGCAACCTTCTTCCGGACTATTCACGAACGAGTAGGGTCGGCTGACAAGCTCATCTTCAATGACTAAGCCAATTTTTGTAAACTGACCGGCCGTAAATTGAGGTATTTCAGCTTTAACTCTGAGCGAGTATAGGGTGTCGGTCCAACGGTACAGTTCTGTGACCGATCCACTCACCCAGCGATCTGTATTAATGTCAGCGCTCATAAAACGTTACCCGGTGGCTATTGCTATTAGTGATATTTCGCATAATTTACTTTTAATATAATAAATAACTCTATGTATTATATAAACTTAACTCAATATAATCATCCCTTTGGGAGTATAATAGTAGAGTATCAGATGACTGGCTGCTTATTTACTCAGGCCCAGCCTACGTATAATATGCCACAAAAGCCTGGTCGATAAACAGGCAGACATATAACCATGATGGGAAAAACAATACATATATTGGTAGCAGGGAAGGCTCAATCCACCCAGCATATCGCCTCTCTCCTGACCGCATCGGACAATCGTTTGCATATTCAGCAAACCAGTTCGCTTGCACAAATCGAAGCTGAATTCGACAGCATACCGTGGGCGATGATTATTTCCCGTCTGGAACTGGACGACTGTTCGGCCGCGGAACTATACATTAGCTTACAGGCTAAAAGCGTATCACTTCCCTTCCTGCTGATTGCCGATACAGGTGGTGAGCCTATTGCACTGCAATGTATCAAACGGGGTATCGAGCACTGCATCCTTGATAATGAAGAATCTCTCAAGCGGCTGCCCGTCATGGTCAGCAGTCTTTTGCGCATGCAGAAGTTTTATAACCAGCGACAGGAATCAGAGGATCGGTTGCGGGAAAGTGAAGAACGCTATCTGGATATTTTTGACAACACCAGCGACCTGATTCAATGCCTGGGTCCGGACGGACGCTTTCTTTACACCAACAAGGCATGGCGTAATACACTTGGATATACAGAGTCCGAGATTACGGGCTTAAGTTTACCGGACGTTCTGCATCCTGACAGTGTGTTGTGCTGTCAGGATCGATTTGAGCGGCTGAAAAACGGCGACACGCTAACACAAATAGATTTTCAATTTATTTCAAAGACAGGCGAAACTATTTATCTAGCGGGTGATTGTGGCGCCATCATTAAAAATGGCGAGGCTATATCCACGCGTGGAATATTTAAGAATGTCACCGAAGAAAAGCGAGCTGAGCAAGCGCTAATTGCCAGTGAGACGAGATACCAATCACTCTATCAAAACGCCCCCGATATCGACGTTGTTATTAACAGCGATGGCAAAATAATTTCCATTAACGACTATGGTGCAAAAACGCTCGGGTATTCGGTAGAAGAATTGATTGGAAGGTCTGCGATCGACGCAGTGCACCCGGAAGACCGGGACAGGGTTTTCAGCTATTTGCTACACCAGTTTGACGGCCACAAGTCTGAGCCTTCGATCGAATTCAGGAAAATCTGTAAAAACGGAACATCTTTATGGGTTCAAATGCGTACCAGCCTGATACCCGGTGACACTGCGGAAGAAAAAAATCTCTTAATAGTCTGCCGCGATATTACAGAGACCAGAAAACTTTCTGAACAACTCGTTTACCAGGCGTCCCACGATGACCTGACCAACTTGATTAACCGCAGAGAATTTGAGAAACGTCTACTGCGTGTGTTATCTGAAGACAGGCGTAGCGAAGACACGCATGCCCTATGTTACCTAGACCTTGATCAATTCAAAATCATTAATGATGCATGCGGTCACCTTGCAGGCGATGAGCTGCTAAGACAGGTTGCTTCCGTGCTATCTTCTCAAGTGCGATCTCGGGACACGCTAGCCAGGCTGGGGGGCGATGAATTCGCAGTGCTTATGGAACATTGCAGTATCGAACAGGCCGATCAACTAGCCAATCGTTTCAGGAAAGTCATTGAAGATTTTCGCTTTCACTGGAAAGCACGGCGCTTTTCTATTGGTGTCAGCATAGGCGTGGTGCCAATTAATGAGTCTATTACCACCCTGGAACAAGTAATGGGCTTTGCTGATTCAGCCTGCTACGCGGCGAAGGATGCTGGCAGGAATCGCGTTTTTGTCTACCGTCCTGATGATGCCACCGTTGAGCACCATGCTGGTGAAATGCACTGGGCCTCAAAGATAGCTGTAGCACTGGAACAGAATCGTTTCTTATTGTACGCACAGCCCATTTTTCCTATTGATGACACCGATAGTAATGGCAGTTATGAGATCCTGGTCAGACTTAAAGAAACGTCCGGTGTTATCGTTCGTCCTGGGGCATTTCTGCCCTCAGCGGAACGCTTTAATCTATCCAACAAACTCGACAAATGGGTTTTTGAATCCACACTGAATTGGTTTACATCACAAAATATTGCGCTCAACAAATTAACCAGCTGTTCGATCAACCTGTCCGGACTATCACTTTCAGATGAGTCCTTCCTTGAGTTTGTCGAAAAGACACTCGATGAAAGCGGTTTCCCATGCACTAAGCTTTGTTTTGAAATAACCGAAACGGCGGCTATTTCTAACCTTGCCCGGGCCACAATCTTTATCAAACGGTTAAAAGAAAAGGGTTGTCAATTTGCGCTTGATGATTTTGGCAGCGGTCTTTCTTCCTATGGTTACCTAAAAAACCTGCCGGTCGATATCATTAAAATTGACGGTACCTTTATACGTAACATTGAGCATAATGCGATAGACAAAGCTGTAGTAAAATCAATCTGTGAAATTGCCACTTTGATGAATAAAAAGATTACGGCTGAATATGTGGAAAGCGACGCGGCCTTGGACATTCTACGCGGACTGGGCGTGCATTATGTCCAGGGGAATCATCTATCCGCACCGCTACCGCTATCACTAGCGGTGCTGGATAGCCGCGGAGGCGAGCGTACGAAAATTGTATTGTAACTACGCCATCATAAAGTACAGTCTATCGCGCCCAGTCGTTGGGTAAGCTTTATATTTTCAGCATAGTCAATCGGCACAACAATCAAGGCCGGCCCTGCTTGCTCGAATGCCTCTTCCAAAGCAGGTTTGAGGTCTTCGGCATTGGCTATTAATTTACCCCACATACCAAACGCCTCGGCTAATTTCACCCAGTCCGGGTTGCCAAAAGCCAGATCGGAATGACGGCCGTCAAACTGATTTTGCTGTTTCCATTTAATCAAACCGTACTCACCGTCCTCCCAGACCATAAAGACAGTATTTAATTTAAGCCGCACAGCGGTTTCCAGGTCCTGAACATTCATCATGAAGCCAGCATCGCCACAGATTGCCAGCACCTTATTATCCGGTCGCGCAAGTTTTGCACCTATCGCACCTGGCAGGGCGAAGCCCATTGAACAAAATCCATTTGATATCAGGCAAGTGTTTGGTTCCTGGCATTGGTAATAACGCGATATCCACATTTTATGCGCACCCACATCGGATAACAGGTAATCACAGTCACCCATAACTTCTCGCACATCCCAAAGGATTTTCTGAGGCTTCATCGGCACCGATGTATCATCTTTTTCCATCGCAAAATCTTGTTTAATCGTGTTGCGCAATTTTTGCCAGGAATCAATGTTCTGCAGCGGCAGCTTGCCCGCATAGTTACTCTCGAGTTCCATATTAATTTGCCAGAGCGCATCCGCTATATCACCCGCTACATCTACCTCAACGGTGTAATGCGAATCAATTTCAGCTGCCAGAAAATCGATATGGACAACTTTTTTATTCATCTCCGCGTTCCAGAAACTCGGACTGTATTCGACAAGATCGTAGCCAACGGTAATCACCAGATCAACGTCATTCATCGCATGATTTATGTGATCCTTACCCTGTAGACCCATTGTGAACAGGCAATGCTTGTCATCCATAGGCATGGAGCCTTTACCCATAAAGGTATTGACCACCGGAATGCCGGTTTTATGTGCCAGGCGTTGTAACTGGGTGGCAGCGCGTTTTCTGATAGCACCATTGCCAGCCAGAATGAGAGGGCGCTTAGCTTTTACCATCGCATCAACAGCCTGTTTAACTGCCTTGTGGTCAGCACCCGGCCGCCGTGTTGTATAAACATTCATGGGTGGCAAGTCGACCTGTTCCTTGGCAACGTCTTCGGGTAACTCAATGACAGTAACACCTGGTTTCTCAGTTTCGGCGAGTTTAAATGCCTTGCGGATGATTTCAGGAATCGTGTCGCCATCAACTATGGACTGCGCCCATTTACTGATCGGCTTGCACATGGCAATGGCATCCATGTTCTGATGACTTTCCTTATGCAGCCGTTTAGTAGAACCTTGGCCGATAATGGCCACAACGGGCGCACGATCCATATTGGCATCAGCAAGCCCGGTGACCAGATTGGTTACCCCGGGACCCAGTGTTGATAAACAAACACCTGCTTTACCGGTTAGCCTGCCATAAACATCAGCAATAAATGCCGCCGCCTGCTCATGCCTGCACAGCACGAATTCAATTTTACTGTCCATCAGAGACATCATCAGATCAGCATTTTCTTCACCCGGAACACCGAAGATATGCGTGACACCTTCAGCTTCCAGGCATTGCACAAACAGGTCTGATGCTTTTTGTGATACTTGGGTTTTGACTAACGTTGCTTGTGGCTGGTTCATAGTCGAATTCCTTTGTTTGAGTTGCAAATGTGTACGTTGATGAGCCGACAGATCGTTTAATAGATAACAGCGGCTATCATTTAAGGATAAGTCCCATCAAGTATAGTTAAGTTCCATGCTTTACCCAGCGTATCTCCTGTGCCGTCAAACTTCCGATACGCAGCGAGCGCATAGAGGAGGGCATGAGCGCATTGGTTTCCGATAACGGAATCCTGCCAGCCATAATTTCGGCCAGTTTCTGGGGGAATAAAGGCTGTTTCCCGGGTTCTGCATAGCCATCCGGATAAACTGGTTGGCTGGTGACCAGGTTGTATTTATCTGAAGCGCCTACTGTGTGCAGGAATTCGTGGGTGATTACGAGATTATTTCGTCCGGAATATTGACGTGATGCGTACGCATTAACGACACCAATCAAACCTTTTTTGAGACCCAGCGAGTGATTTAAAACGCTATGTCGCCCCGGATCGTTATAGAGGACAAAGATCCTCGCATCTGGCGCGGGGCCATTAAATTCATCGTGCCTGAATGCCCAGAACCGCAATTGCAGGCTCCACAACATGATTTCGAATGGATTGCCATTTACAGGGGGTGATGGGGGCAGGGACTGGACAACCGGCCCGAGCTTCAATGTTACCGGTTGACTAATACCCAGCTGATAGCGCTTTGCCTCCCGGGACAGAAACTCACTAATAGGCAAAAAAGCCTGATTATCCAGTTTATTGATATACTGAGCTGCCTGCTGACTGCCATCCCCATTGATCGGATACACAGCCACCCATAACGTTTCATTCCAATCCGTCGTCCTTAAATGCGTCAGCCAGGTTTGCGCAGCCACGATGAACAAAACCAACAATAGTATTGAAATCCGTAACGTACGGAAAAATCCACCCGCCCTCATGCTGTCCTCCTGGTAAGCAATAAGAGCTATAGGGGATTTTATATTACAATCTTGAGCATGCTCAGACCCTTATTGTTATCAGTCGTCGAAATGGGTGGATATCCAGATTTCACACCCTTGTATAAAAACGCAGGATTTGAGGTGTTATTGGAAACCTCAATGCGTAAAACCTTGGGCACTATTAAAAAGAATAAGCCTTCGGTCGTGGTTTCAGAGTTTAATTTTCAATCAGATTTTCGGGATAGAACCAGCTCGCTTGAGTCTATGATGTCAGTTGTTCAGCGGTTACCGGATACGCGGGTAATTGTTTTTTACGAAAAGGAATACAGTCATCAATTTGACAGGCTGCTTGAGCGTCACAGTTTTTATAAAACCTATACGTTTCCAATTCCAGAAACTGAGCTTGAAAAATGCATTAATGGTCTTGCTGCCGCATTATAGAATCATCAGTGCTAGCTTATTGCA
>CAYPEL010000034.1:0-20673 GCA_964409635.1 uncultured Gammaproteobacteria bacterium
ATTCCTGCTGCTGCCTGGCTGTTTATTTCCGGACTGTTAGGACTCGTGGCCGTTAGCCGCCGCAAGCTGACTTCATAACAAAGCAAGTCTTCAGAATAACTAAGTTTGAAGGGGCCTATTGGCCCCTTCTTTGTTTGTTATCCTGATATAGTTTTTTTTATCGCTGTTAAAACCGCACCTGCATGACGACTGTCATTCCGTAATGCTTGGCTTTTCCCACCAAAGCGCCAGCCGGTAACAAAGATAAGCCAGCAAAATGCCGATGTAACCATCCACGGCGTAGTGCCAGCCGGTGAATACCGATGCAACCAATGTCACCAGTGTCATCAAAACAAAAGGGATCAAAAGCAGTTGCATATAACGCTTTGCCCAAAACGCAAACAGCGCGTGAAAAGCAACGTGCAGACTGGGCATGGCAGCAACGCCCAGCGTATGGTGAAAAATCCCTTCAGTTGGCGCGTGTGTTTGCTGCAGGTTTTGGTAATTACTCCATAATAACTGTTGGGCATTAACCGTTCGTGGCAGATCAGATGCCAGATCATTCCAGATAGCGTCATGGATAAAAACCGGACCTACAGCAGGAAAGGCGAGATAAACCCAAACACCCAGCCCCCATAGCAGCATGCAGGAGTGCATGACTCTGCGCCGGAGTAAATCGTTATCGGATGCTGCAAAGAAAGCCATGCCGAAAACGACGGTATACAACCAGCCCTGATACCAGCGATCCAGCCAGGTGGCCCAGGGGGTTCCTTGTAGAAGTTCAGTGAGCAATAAATTGGGTTGATGGCCCAAATGGAGCAAACCATCGATTTCCCAGAAGGTGAGATCCCAGCTGTGACTGTTGATAAGCGGTATATAGACCTTCAGCCAGAAATAACCAAAGCTTACAATCCAGCAGGCGATCCACAGACGCAGCCATAAAACCAACCATTGCACTCTGGCGATTTTATGAAGATAGGGTTTGATAGTGCGTTGCGTAATGATGTGATAAAGCGCGTGCAGAAAGACACCCGCCAATAAGGTGACCGGCAATACATTCAGTGTGGCGTTGAATGTATGGCGGATTGAATGCCCGGTAATCGTCAATCCAAAAATAGCCAGTGTCAGTACAACTGAACTCAGCAGTATTATTGCGGATAGTTCGAAGCGGTAAACCGGAAGCCTAGCAAGAAACCGGGGCATAACTTGGTTGTGCTGCAGATGTGAAGCTGATTTTAGTGTTTGCTACATGCATGGGTTAGCCAGTGCTATTCAGTCGAGTGCCGTTGCTGTCACAGGCGTTGTCTTCAGGCGGCGCTAGTATAGTGTCCACAGGTGGTTTGCTGGTGTCGATTGCAGGGAAATCCAGCGTGTAATGCAAGCCGCGGCTTTCCTTGCGTTGTTGTGCGGAGCGGATAATTAACTCAGCAACCTGTACAAGATTACGCAATTCAAGCAAGTCGTTACTTACCCTGAAGTTACCGTAGTATTCTTGAATTTCCCGTTGCAATAATTCCACCCGGCGTAGCGCCCGTTCCAGACGTTTATCAGTGCGCACTATGCCCACGTAGTCCCACATAAAGTGGCGCAGTTCGTCCCAGTTATGACTGACCACAACTTCCTCGTCAGAATCGGTGACCCGTGATTCGTCCCATTCTGGAAGTTGCCCCGGTGCGGTAACACTGTCCAGTTGTGATCGGATATCCTTTGCTGCCGCTGCAGCAAACACCAAACATTCCAGCAACGAATTACTCGCCATCCGGTTGGCGCCGTGTAGACCGGTATAAGCTGATTCACCAACTGTGTAGAGGCCGTTAATATCCGTTCGCCCCCGCAGGTCAGTCATGATACCGCCGCAGGTATAGTGCGCCGCGGGCACGACTGGAATGGGCGACTTGGTCATGTCGATACCGAGTTGCAGACAGCGCGTGTGAATGGTTGGAAAGTGTTCGCGAATAAAAGCCGCCGGTTTGTGACTGATATCGAGCAGCACGTGGTCGATACCGCGGCGCTTCATTTCGTGATCAATGGCGCGCGCCACAATATCCCGTGGAGCGAGCTCGCCGCGTGGGTCAAAACGCTGCATAAAAGGCCGCCCATCGGGTAGCAACAAGCGGCCGCCTTCGCCGCGTACGGCCTCCGTAATCAGGAAAGACTTGGCTTGCGGGTGGTACAGGCAGGTTGGATGAAACTGGTTGAATTCCATATTGGCGACCCGGCAGCCAGCACGCCAGGCCATGGCAATGCCATCACCCGTGGATGTGTCCGGATTGCTCGTATAGAGGTATACCTTACTGGCGCCACCCGTCGCCAGAACCACAAAGCGGGCTGAATACACTTCCACACGGCCGTGCTTCCGATCCAGTACGTAGGCGCCGTGGCAGTGATTATGGGTAGGCTGCGTTCGTTGGTTGGTAATGAGGTCGACAGCGATATGATATTCATAGAGATCTATATTTTCGCGTCCGCGGACGGTATCCACCAGGCTGGTTTGCAGCGCCTTACCCGTTGCATCCGCTGCATGAATAACCCGCCGATGCCGGTGGCCACCTTCACGGGTCAGGTGAAAATTACTGTTTTCACCACCGCCCTCGCGGGTGAACGGGACACCCAGGTCAATCAGCCATTGCACGGCTGCCGGGCCATTTTCGACGGTAAACTTGACCACATCGGGCTGGCAAAGTCCGGCACCGGTTTCCATCGTGTCCGCGATGTGTGACTCAATGGAGTCATCCTGGCCCAGTACTGCAGAGATCCCTCCCTGGGCGTAGTAGGTATTGCCTTCCTGTATTGGACCCTTGGCGAGGACGGCGATTCGCGCCCGTTTGGGCAGCTGCAGCGCCAGGCTGAGACCGGCGGCGCCGCTGCCGATGACGAGAATATCGTATTTATGCTGGTTATTCATCGCTTGTGGAAGCCTGCCAGAATCGGTTATGTTTACAGCATTCAACGTAACCTTACCGTAATCCTGTGGTACAGGCGAACTATCCGGACAAAGTGTGGTCATTACTGACATGAATACTGTCCGGGAAATAAAGGGGGCTGCTCGGATGGGCGAGCGCAAACTAGACGAAGAGCTGGTAAAGCGTGTTCAACGCGGTGAAAAAGCCGCTTTTGACATTCTCGTCAGAAAATACGAACACAAAATTGCCAACGTAATCAGCCGCTATATACGCGACTCGAGCGAAGTGCTCGATGTGTCGCAGGAGGCCTTTATCAAGGCTTACCGTGCCCTGCCGAACTTCAGGGGGGACAGTGCGTTTTATACCTGGCTATATCGCATTGCGATCAATACCGCCAAGAATTTTCTGGTGGCCAGTAAGCGGCGCCCGCCCGCCGGTGACATTGATGCCCAGGACGCGGAACAATATGACGGTGCTACCGGTCTTAAAGAGTATGCAACACCGGAGCATATGCTGTTAAAAAGCGAGCTCGAAATAACCATTCAGGCCGCGATAGATGAATTACCGGAGGATCTTCGTACCGCCATTGTGCTGCGTGAACTCGAAGGACTGAGTTATGAGGAAATAGCCACGGCCATGGAATGCCCAATTGGTACCGTGCGGTCGAGAATTTTCCGGGCCAGAGATGCAATCGATACACGCATCCGGCCCTTGTTAGATGAAACTGATGCAGGTGAGAAGTAAATGAAAGACGAAATCCGCGAACAAATATCCGCCCTGGTCGACGATGAACTGACTGACCTGGAACGGCCCTTGCTGTTGGGACGGCTACAGCGGAATGCCGATCTGCGCGCCTGCATGGGGCGTTACCAGCTAATCGGTGATGTAATTCATGGTGGGGTGACGCAAGCTTCCGGTCTTGGCATTGCCGGCCGTGTACAGGCTGCGCTGGCTGATGACCCTGCCAGCCAGGACACCACCGATACCCCTGAAAGCATTGCAGCGACTGGCCCGCAAGTTGCCGCCCGTTCATTCTGGAAGCCTGCTGTGGGTTTTGCCATTGCCGCCTCGGTTGCTTTAGTAGCCGTTATCTCTGTGCAAAACCTGCAGCAGCCGCAAACCGGCACACAACAGCTTGCGGCTAGCCAGACAGCAACGCCTGCGGTTACGCAAGTTAGTACCAGTGATGGGCAATGGGATCGAATTGAACCGCGGGTTGAAAAACGCCTCAGTGGCTATCTGGTTAATCACAGTGAGTTCGCCGCCAGCCGTGGAATGCAGGGTTTAAATCCTTATGTCAGGATTGTGGGGTTCGAAGATACACAGTGAAGCGGTTAGTCAAGTTCCTGCTTATTGGTTGCCTGCTCGGCGGTAGTGTTGCACAGGCTAAACAGGAATCCGCTCGCGACTGGCTGGAACTCATGTCCCGCTCAGTCCAGTCTACCGACTACCGTGGTACTTTTATCTATCAGTACGCAGACCGTATAGAAGCCATGAGCATTGTCCATGCCGGTAGGGGTGGAGATGAATGGGAAAAATTGTCGTCTCTTACCGGCCCAAAGCGGGAAGTGATCCGCAATAATCAAATGGTCACCTGTATTTTGGGTGACAAGCAATCGGTGGTGTTGAGCAAAAGCCGCCCACGGCAGCCATTTCCCACCGGATTCCCCGATGACCTGAGCAATATCGAAAAGCATTACAGCTTTCAGTTTCTGGGCGATGACCGGGTGGCCGGAATAGACTGCCGGCTGGTCGCTATCCAGCCGCGCGATCAATACCGTTATGGCCAACGTTTGTGTATTTCGCTGGACAACAAAATCCTGTTACGCTCCGAGTTGACCAATGAAGCGGGGGAAGTCATCGAACAGGTCATGTTTACCCATATTGAATTCCCGGCCTCGATTTCTGAACAGGAATTTCGTCCAGATTATCAAAACGGTAGCTATCGTTGGGTACGCGAGCCGGCATTATCTTTTAAGGGCAAGGCAGAAAATTATCCAGACGGGAACTGGCATTTTAGTCATATACCCTATGGCTTTATGCAGACCAACCATAACTGGCATAATCTGTCTGAAACCGACCCGGCTGTTGAACACTGGGTATTCAGCGATGGGCTGGCCAGCGTTTCAGTGTATATCGAAAAAGCCAAGCCTAAAGACGAAACCTATTCGGGTATTTCCAGACGTGGTGCGCTGAATGCCTTTGGTACAATGGTCAAAGGGTACTATGTAACGGCGGTCGGTGAAGTACCGATTGTGACTCTGGAAACTATCGGTAAGTCTGTACACTATAAACCCTGATGATTGAAGAAACTGCAACGGTCGTTCGTGTCGAGGATAATGCGGTCTGGGTGCAAACCCAGCGCAAATCAACCTGTGGCAAGTGTGCGGCGAAAAATGGCTGCGGGGTTGCGGTATTGGACAAGTTGTTTGCCAATAAACGCAACGCACTAAGAGTGCTGGCTAAACCGGGTTATCAGCCGGGAGAAAAAGTCGTTATCGGGGTTCGCGAACAGGCTCTGGTTCGCGGTTCACTCGCCGTCTACAGCGTGCCTTTACTAGGGCTGCTGCTGGGAGCATTAGCCGGGACATTAGCCGCCGGGCAGGGCCAGACGGCAACTGCCGAGTTATTAGCTATATTATTTGGTGTAATGGGTTTTGTGGCAGGATTAGGCTGGTTGCGCTATTTTGCTGTGCGCATAAGCCATGACGAGCGTTACCAGCCTGTCATATTGCACCGTGTTTTAGACACCGGAACTCACCCGGATCTACTGTGAGGTTATCAGGAGAAACTATGTACGAGCAGTTAAAAACAGTTGGCATACAGCTTTTATTTATAACCGGGATATTTTCTGCAGCGCACTTACAGGCGCGCGAATTACCGGACTTTACCGATTTGGTCGAACAGGTCAGTCCGGCGGTGGTTAATATCAGCACCACACAAAAGGTCAAAACGGGCGGCATACAGTTGCCGGAGGGTATCGAAATTCCCGATATGCCGGAAGGCACACCGTTTGGTGATATGTTCAAACACTTTTTTGGCGAACAGGGTGGCGGTCCGCCGATTGAACGTGAAGCCCAATCCCTGGGTTCAGGTTTTATCATTTCCAAAGACGGTTATGTCATGACTAATAATCACGTCGTCAAGGATGCAGATGAAATCATCGTGCGTCTGGCCGACCGGCGTGAATTGAAGGCCGAAGTCATTGGCCTGGATCCGCGCAGTGACATTGCCTTGCTTAAAATCGAAGCCAATGACCTGCCGGTTGCAAACATAGGCGAGTCTGAAAAACTCAGAGTCGGAGAGTGGGTGCTGGCTATTGGTTCACCGTTTGGTTTTGACCGTTCTGCAACGGCAGGTATCGTCAGCGCCAAGGGACGTGCTTTGCCGCGTGAAAACTATGTCCCCTTTATTCAGACCGATGTGGCGATTAATCCAGGCAATTCAGGGGGGCCTTTATTTAACCTTGATGGCAGGGTGGTCGGTGTGAATTCACAGATCTATAGCCGTACCGGTGGTTACATGGGGCTGTCATTTTCCATTCCAATTGAAGTGGCTATGGATGTTATCGAACAGCTTAAAACTCACGGTAAGGTCAGCCGCGGCTGGTTGGGTGTGTTAATTCAGGATGTGACCCGGGAACTGGCCGAATCTTTCGGGATGAAACGTCCTTTTGGTGCACTGGTTGCCAAAGTATTGCCAGACAGCCCGGCGGCTAAAGCCAGCTTGCAGGTGGGTGATGTGGTGATCGAGTTCAACGGCAAGCGTATCGAGCGGTCATCGAGCCTGCCGCCGATTGTTGGTTCGACCCCGGTGGGCAAGGATGTTCCGCTGAAGGTTATGCGCGATGGCAAAGAGAAAAATCTGACTATCGTGTTGGGCGAATTGCCGGAAGAGAACAAGATTGTTGCCCGTGCCAAGGGCAGTAAAGCGATGACCGACAGTCGCCTCGGCGTTGATGTTGCCGACCTGACTAGCGTGCAGCGCGAGGAGCTGGAGCTTGAAAATGGCGGAGTCCTGGTCGAGAAGGTCGGCGAGGGAGCCGCAGCCGGAGCCGGTATTCATGCCGGTGATGTGATTGTCCGCATTGACAATAAACCGGTAAGCGATGTGAAGTCTTTCAAAAAGATGGTCAAGAAACTACCCGTCGGTAAGTCGGTCGCCATCCTTGTGCAACGCCGTGGGGGTCCGATCTTCCTGGCAATGAAGGTACCGGACGCGGAATAGCCCCGTTTGGGTTCTGCGGCTGCCCTAAAGCCGGGGCAGCCGTGGTGCGAATACGTACGTTAACTAAGCGACACACTATTTGCAGACCCGCTGCGAATACATCCGGGCACGCTCAGCGGCAGCCTCCCTGCTGCCGATGGTCTGCAAATAATGTGTCGTTTAGTTATACCTCTTGAGCGCGAGAGGTATAATCTACTGCTTAATTCATGAACCCAGTTTTAACCCTATACAGCCGTTTCCACTGTCATCTCTGCCAGGATATGCTGACGTTACTGCATGAACGGCAAGCGGAGATGGTATTTCAACTTGAGATCGTGGATATTGATACCGAGCCTGGCCTGGTCGAGCGCTATGGCGAAAAGGTACCGGTGTTGATGCTGGGCGAGCAGGCGATTTGCCACTATTTTCTGGATGAAGCCGCGCTCAAAGCCTGTTTGGCAGCTGCCTGACCGTGTATACTGGCGGCTACTCTATCTTATCAGCTTTTATTCCTTGATTATTAAAGATTTTTCTATATCCGGCGGGCGTACAGTGCGGCCGGATCAGTGCTAACATGACCGATCTGTCGCATATCCGTAACTTTTCAATTATTGCCCATATTGATCACGGCAAGTCGACGCTGGCTGACCGTTTTATCCAGTTGTGTGGTGGACTCAGTGAACGTGAGATGGCAGCCCAGGTGCTCGATTCCATGGATCTGGAGCGCGAGCGGGGTATCACCATCAAGGCGCAAAGTGTATCGCTGCCCTATACAACAGAAGATGGTCAGTGCTACACGCTCAATTTTATCGATACCCCTGGGCATGTGGATTTTTCCTATGAGGTGTCGCGTTCATTGTCGGCGTGCGAAGGGGCATTGCTGATTGTCGATGCCGCACAGGGGGTCGAAGCCCAAAGTGTCGCCAACTGTTACACCGCTCTCGAGCAGGGCCTCGAAGTCGTGCCGGTGCTGAACAAGATCGACTTGCCATCAGCAGAACCCGAACGTGTTAAAAATGAAATAGAAGAAATTATCGGTATCGAAGCCGATGATGCTGTTGAGGTCAGCGCAAAGACCGGGCAGGGCGTGAAAGATTTGCTCGAGCAACTCGTCAAACGCATCCCGTCACCGGAAGGCGATTTCGATGCGCCTTTGCAAGCCTTGATCATTGATTCCTGGTTCGATAACTATGTCGGTGTCATTTCGCTGGTGCGGGTCATGCACGGCACACTGCGTGGCCGACAGAAAATCCGCGTTATGTCGACCGGGCGGGATTTTCTAGTGGAAAAAGTGGGGATATTCACGCCACGCCGTGAGGACCAAGCCAAGCTGTCGGCCGGTGATGTGGGGTATGTCATAGCGGGTATCAAGGATATCGATGGCGCCCCCGTCGGCGACACCTTAACACTGACGGACCGGCCAGCCGGAGAAGCATTACCCGGTTTTCAGCATGTGCAACCGCGGGTTTTTGCGGGGCTGTTTCCGGTGTCATCGGATGCCTATGAAGATCTGCGCGAAGCACTGCAAAAGTTACGCCTCAATGATGCGGCACTGCATTTCGAACCTGAATCCTCCACCGCACTGGGCTTCGGTTTCCGCTGCGGTTTTCTGGGTATGCTGCACATGGAGATTGTCCAGGAGCGGCTGGAGCGCGAATACGACCTGGAACTGATTACCACAGCGCCGACGGTGGTCTACGAGATTCTGACGACTAAAGAAGAACTGCTGAAAATCGATAATCCAGCCAGCTTACCGCCGGTTAACCAGGTAGTTGAAGTCCGTGAACCCATTATCCTCGCCAATATCCTGGTGCCGCAGGACTATCTCGGTGCGGTGATTGGCCTGTGTGTGGAAAAACGCGGAGTACAGCGGCGGATGCAATATCTGGGTAACCAGGTTTCGTTGAGTTATGAATTACCGCTCAGTGAAGTTGTCATGGACTTTTTTGACAGGCTAAAATCGGTCAGTCGTGGCTTCGCTTCGTTTGATTACAGTTTTGAGCGTTTTCAGGCAGCCCCGTTAGTGAAACTGGATATCCTGATTAATACCGAGCGGGTCGATGCACTATCGGTTATCGTGCACCGCGATGTAGCGCAAAACCGGGGCCGTGATCTGGCCGAACGCATGCGCGAAATTATCCCGCGGCAGATGTTCGATGTGGCGATACAGGCGGCAATAGGTTCTCAGATTATCGCCCGCATGACGGTGAAAGCTTTGCGCAAAAATGTGACTGCCAAATGTTATGGTGGTGACATAACACGTAAGCGTAAATTGCTGGAGAAGCAGAAAGCCGGCAAGCGCCGCATGAAGCAATTTGGTAAAGTTGAAATCCCGCAGGAAGCTTTCCTCGCGGTGTTACAGACCAGCAAGAAATGACCACAAGGAAATAAAACATATGAGTTTTGATTTTCCAACCATCCTGGTTGCAGCTACCTTCATAACCGGCCTCATCTGGGCGGCTGACGCCCTGTTATTGGCGCCGCGGCGCCGGCAACAGGCGGCCGCGCTGGGCAGTAGCGGTGGAGGAAGTGTCGAGCTGCAAAAGGCGCTCAAAGAACCGACCCTGGTTGAATATGCCAAGTCGTTTTTCCCGGTGATATTGGCGGTGCTGTTGTTACGTTCTTTTCTGGTTGAACCCTTCCGCATTCCCTCCGGCTCGATGATGCCGACCCTGCTCTCCGGTGATTTTATCCTGGTGAATAAATTCAAATACGGTATTCGTTTGCCGGTGTTGAATAAGAAAGTATACGAAATAGGCGATCCACAGCGCGGTGATGTTGCCGTCTTCCGCTTCCCGCTGGATCCCGGTACGGATTATATTAAACGTGTCATTGGTGTGCCCGGTGATCACCTCGAGTATAAAGACAAGACACTGTTCATCAATGGAGAAAAAGTAGCCCAGATTCCCGCCGGTTCTTACATGGGTGTCGGTTCGGGTCTATCCATGTCAGGTGCTGCAGTGCGCGAAGAGAAATTGGGTGGTGTAAAACACCAGATACTGGTCATGCCGCGCATGGGTGGTAAAACCAGTGATGTCGTGGTGCCGGAAGGACATTACTTTGTGATGGGTGATAACCGGGATAACAGCAACGATAGCCGATACTGGGGCTTTGTGCCGGGCGAGAATCTGGTTGGTAAAGCGTTTATGATCTGGATGAACTATGATGGCGCCGCCGGTGGAATAGATTGGGGTCGGTTGGGTAATTCGATACAGTAAGTGACATTGACAGGTTTATAGGCAAACCCAGTTTGTCCATAAGCGATTGGCATATCCTGAACCAACGGAGAAAAACGATGCAGAATCTTCACAAACAGAAAGGTATGACCGCGATTGGCTGGCTGTTCGTGCTCGGACTGATTGCCTTTGCCGTGCTGACGGTATTACGGCTGTTTCCCATGTATCTGGAATACAGCAAAATTTCAACTGTGATGGAATCAGTATCCAATGAACCGGGTCTTGCGACCAAAACCAAGAGTGAGATTCTCAGTCTTATCGGCAAACGCTTTGATATTAACGCTGTAACAACCGTTACTGCCAAGCAGGCAGTCATTACCAAAGAAGATGGCAATATTAAAATCAAAATGGACTATGAGCGCCGCGAAGCTTTTCTGGGTAATATTGATATTGTGGGTAAGTTTTCCAAGGAAATCAGGGCAACCGGTCATTGACAGTATCAACTGACGGACTTGTTAAATCTCTCCACTATCAGTTCAGTAACCCCGATCTATTAAAGGCTGCGCTGACGCATCGCAGCGCCGGCAACGAAAATAACGAGCGCTTAGAATATCTCGGCGACGCCGTGCTGGGCTTTGTCGTTGCCGAACTTCTCTATATAAGATTCCCGCAAGCCAGTGAAGGTGAGTTGAGCCGCTTGCGCGCCAGCCTGGTAAACCGCGACTCACTGGCCGCTATAGCGCGCAGTATGGAGCTGGGGAATTACCTAACGCTGGGTTCCGGCGAACTAAAAAGCGGTGGTTACCGGCGTGAATCCATTTTGGCTGATGCGTTGGAAGCGATACTGGGCGCAATTCTCCTGGACAGCGATTTTCAGCAATGCAGTGACTGCATCCAGCAGATATTTGCCGGGCGCTTGGATACCATGCCGGATGATGCGGAGTTGAAAGATCCTAAAACCCGTTTGCAGGAATATTTGCAGGCACGTAAATTTGAAGTACCGGTTTACGAAGTCACTTTGGTACTGGGTAAGGCGCATAACCAGGAGTTTAGTGTTACCTGTCATGCCAACGCCGTAAATCAACGTACCACAGGCAAAGGAAAAAGCCGCAGAAAAGCCGAACAGGATGCTGCACAAGCCATGCTGACGGTGCTTGAGGAAGATTAGATTTTGCAGCAATCTGCTGGATTTCATTGTGGCTATGTTGCCCTGGTGGGCCGTCCCAATGTTGGGAAATCCACCCTGCTGAACCGTCTGCTCGGACAAAAAATCAGCATCACCTCGCGCCGCCCACAAACGACACGGCACAGTATCCTGGGGATAAAAACAGATCAGGATACCCAGATTATTTATGTCGATACACCCGGCCTGCACACCAGCGCGCCGCGCGCCATGAACCGTTATTTAAACCGGACCGCCATGGACACACTGGCGGATGTCGATATTATCGTTTTTATGGTAGATGGGAAGCGCTGGTTGCCGGATGATCAATGGATATTGGACAAACTGACGAACCTGAACCGCCCCGTCATACTGGCGATCAACAAGGTTGACCGCATCAGCAGGAAAGATGACATACTGCCATTCCTGGCTGAGGTTTCGTTGAAGTATTCTTTTACAGACATTGTGCCGGTATCCGCGCTGCGTGGAAAAAATACCGATGAACTTGAAGCCTGTATCAAAAAACTATTACCCGAATCGGTAGCATTTTTTCCCGAAGACCAGATTACCGATCGCAGTGAACGTTTTCTTGCCGCCGAAATGGTGCGCGAAAAACTGTTTCGTAAATTGGGTGATGAAATACCCTATGGTCTGACTGTCGAGATTGAAAAGTTCACCCAGGAAGGAAAGCTACGCAGTATCTATGCTTTGGTGCTGGTCGAAAAAGCCAGCCAGAAACGCATTGTGATTGGCAAGCAGGGCCAGTTACTCAAAGAAGTAGGCCGCGAAGCGCGGCAAGATATGCAAAAATTATTTGCTTCAAAGGTCTATCTGCAACTATGGGTCAAGGTCAAGGAAGGCTGGGCAGATGATGAACGCGCTTTGCGGAGTTTAGGTTATGACGGTAAAAGCTAACCAATGGCAACCAGCCAACGTATTCAACTGACGCCGGGTTTTGTCCTGCACCAGCGCCCGTATCGTGATAGCAGTGCACTGCTGGAGATTTTCAGCCGCGATTACGGCAAGCTTGGCTTGGTGGCCCGCGGTATCCGCTCACCAAAATCAAAATGGCGGGGTGACCTGCAAGCGTTCAAACCCTTGTTATTATCCTGGCAGTCGCGCGGTGATCTCGGCACACTGACTGATGTCGAGTGCGGCAGGCACGGTGCCGCATTATCCGGTACATCGCTGTATAGCGCCTATTACCTGAACGAATTGTTGATGCGTTTACTCGAACGGCACGATCCACACCCGGCGCTTTTCGAAGACTACCTGGGGGCGCTAGCAGCCCTGCACGAGCAGGTGGAGGTTGAAACAGTGCTGCGGCGTTTTGAAAAGCATCTGCTCGATGAGTTGGGCTATGGTCTGGTGCTCGAACAGGATGTAGAAACCGGCGACGAAATCGTGCCGGAGTCACGCTATGATTATCACCTGGAGTCTGGCCCGGTTGCTATCCAGGAAGAGGCGGCGGGTGGTTTTGTTTTTCCCGGTAAAAGTCTGCTCGCCATCGCGGCTGAAAATTTTGATGATGCTGAAGTATTGCGGGATGCCAAGCGGCTGATGCGGGCTGCGCTGAGGATTTATCTCGGTGATAAACCGCTTAAGACACGCGAGATTTTTCAGCAAATGAAATCTTGATAAGCGCTAGAAACGCATCCCTTAGGGTGGGTGAAACCCACCATTCGCTGCGGCATCCGGTAGGGTTCACCCAGCCTGCGGAGATTTACAACACCTCCTTAGGGGGAGAGACTAGATGCTGTAATTAATCCATCAAGAAATGCGATACTATCCAAGCAATGAACCGTCTAAACTAAAAGGAACACAGGATGAAGCCAACTATCCTGCTCGGCGTAAACATCGATCACATCGCGACACTGCGCCAAGCACGGGGCACCCGTTACCCAGACCCAATCCAGGCAGCGATTGAATCAGAACAGGCCGGGGCCAGCAGTATCACCCTGCACTTGCGCGAAGACCGCCGCCACATTCAGGATCGTGATGTGGACATGCTGAAGGGTATATTACAAACCCGCATGAACCTGGAAATGGCCGTAACCGAAGAGATGCTGGCATTCGCTGGCCGGATTCAGCCGGCTGACTGCTGCCTGGTACCGGAGCGCCGGGAGGAACTGACCACCGAGGGTGGTTTGGATGTGGCGGGTCAATTGAGCAAAATCCGCGATGCCTGCCAGCGCCTGTCCGCAGCGGGTGTGCGTGTGTCATTATTTATTGATGCCGTACCTGCCCAAATAGAAGCGGCCAAAGAAGCCGGTGCGCCTTGTATAGAAATTCACACCGGGCATTACGCAGATGCTGAAGGTAACACAGCACAATCGCAGCAACT
The DNA here is from genome assembly GCA_964409635.1 of uncultured Gammaproteobacteria bacterium. Classification (GTDB taxonomy): domain Bacteria; phylum Pseudomonadota; class Gammaproteobacteria; order DSM-19610; family DSM-19610; genus CAYPEL01. The sequence continues at coordinate 13,771 of CAYPEL010000034.1, forward strand.
GAAAAAAATAGCTGATGCGGCCGTCCTGGGCGATAGCTTAGGGCTGCAAGTTAACGCCGGACATGGTCTGCACTATCACAACGTCACGCAAATTGCCGCACTACAGAAAATACAGGAACTTAATATAGGTCATGCCATCATTGCCCGTGCTATGTTTACGGGCATACAAACGGCCGTACGTGAAATGAAACAATTAATGACAGCGGCGCGTAGTTGATCTACTCTCTCGCTGGGGCTGTTTAAGAGACTTATAATTTATTCGCAAAAGCTTGTAGCAGCGGTATTAACCGCGATGGGCAGCACACCTTTCACGGTTAAAACCGCGGCTACCGGATTAGCGTATTTATAGACACCAAAGCACAGTTGTCAGAGTACTGGAAAAATGACGTTTAAATCGCTCGAAGACTTCATTGGTAATACACCGCTCGTACAGCTGCAACGCTTGCCCGGTAACACCAGTAACAAATTACTGGTGAAACTGGAAGGCAACAACCCGGCAGGTTCCGTCAAGGATCGTCCTGCCCTTAGCATGATCCGCCGCGCCGAAGAGCGCGGCGAAATCAAACCCGGCGACACCCTCATAGAAGCGACCAGCGGTAACACCGGTATCGCCCTGGCGATGGCCGCCGCCATGAAAGGCTACCGCATGGTGTTGATCATGCCCGACAACATGAGTATCGAACGCCGCCAGGCGATGAAAGCTTTTGGTGCGGAAATAGTGTTAGTCACGCGCGAACAAAGTATGGAAGGCGCACGCGATCTTGCCAAACAGATGGAACAAGAAGGTCAGGGCAAAGTACTCGACCAGTTTTCTAATCCCGATAATCCACGCGCCCATTACGAAACCACCGGCCCGGAAATCTGGCGGGATACGGATCATACAATTACCCATTTTGTCAGCGCCATGGGTACCACAGGCACCATTATGGGTACCTCGCATTTTCTGAAAGAAGTTAATCCAGCCATTGAGATTGTGGGTGTACAACCCCAGGAAGGCGCATCCATTCCAGGAATCCGGCGTTGGCCAAAGGAATATTTACCGAGTATTTTTGAAGCCAGGCGCGTTGACCGCACCCTGGATGTCAGCCAGAAGGACGCCGAACAAACTACCCTGGCGCTGGCGGCGCAGGAAGGAATATTTTGCGGTATTTCTTCCGGCGGCGCGGTTGCCGCCATGTTGCAACTATCTAGCCAGGTAGAAAATGCAGTGATTGCCGGTATTATCTGCGACCGGGGAGACCGCTATCTGTCAACCGGGGTATTTCCTGATTGAGCCTACTGTGGCTGTCTAATGTGCTGACGACACAAGACTTGCCGGAACATTTTGAACATACCGTATGGATGTTACACCTTCGCCCAAAATAAGCTGTGAAGTCTTGTGTAATCAGCGCCCTCGCCACGCTCCAACTGATTTTTCCAGCTTGAAAAAAGTACTCGCGGTTTTGCTGCTGATGGTCGCGGCATCGTCGCTAGCGATTGAACGCATCGACTGGGCCTCGGCGACCCTGGCAGGTAAAGGCTGGGATATGGACGAGCTGCAGGTCACGCTAGACTTCAATGCAGCAGGGCAGTTGCAGTTTTCTGCACAGGTCAAACAACTGGAGCTGCCGAATTTAAAATTGCGGGATATCCGGCTGAGCTGTGCCGCTTTGCAACTCGCGTCTTCGGTTGTTTCCTGTCCTAAAGGCGCGTTGAAATTTTCCAGCAAACAACTAAAAAATATTTCCACCCCGGTCAGCTTTATTTACCACACCGATTCCAAAAAACTATCGCTGTCGGTCACATCGTTGGCCCTTGCAGGCGGCCAAGTCGCCGTCGAGTTTGAACAGGCCGACCGGAAGTGGAAAATACATACCCATCTTAAACGAGTAGATTTAAACCAACTTAAAGCCTTGCTGAAACAATTTGATATCAGCCTGCCAGCGCTGGATATCCAGGGTAAAATCACCGCCAGTGTTGCAGTGCGCGGGCGCAGCAACAAGCTAACTAAAATCAGCTGGGAGCTTGCTGTCCATAAGCTGGCGTATGCTAACAAGGCCGGTACCCAGGCAGGTGAAAAACTGCACTTAACCAGCCGTGGAAGCGCCTGGCCACGCGGTAAGGATTGGCAGGCAAAGTTCCAGCTGACTGCCGAGTCCGGCATGTTGTTCACCGACCCCCTGTACTTTGAATATAAACCGGATCAACCGCAAAAACTTGATATTCAATTACATTGGTATGCCCAACAACAGGTTCTGGATTTAACGCGTATCGATATCGAGCACACAAATGTTGTTTACGGATCAGCCGCTGCACGCATTGGATTTGCAGATAAGACCGCATTGCAGTCACTGGAGATAACAATAAATCAAGCAAGCTTGCCGGATTTTAATACCAGCTATCTACAACCCTGGCTAGCGGGCAGCGCCTGGGACGAAGTTGAAACCTCAGGTGCATTGAAAGGCAGATTAGTGTGGAATGCGGCACAACTGAAAACGCTGCAATTAACCTTTCAAGATACTGTGGTTAAAGAAGCCAGTGGCTTGTTTGGCGTACACGCTTTGAACGGAAACATTAGCTGGGATCTAAACGGTAAACCGCAGGCATCGACGCTGGTCTGGCAGGCAGCAAACATTCGTAATCTCAGCCTCGGTAAAGCGCGACTGCAACTGTTATCGCGCGGTAAGCAGGCACAAATGACGCAAGCTTTATCCGTTGATTTGCTCGATGGCCGCCTGCACGTCAGCGAATTTGATATCGACTGGTCTAGTGCAGGGGGGGTGAACTGGAAACTGGACGCGGTGTTGTCACCGATATCAATGCAGGCATTCAGCACAGCCGTCGGCTGGCCCGAACTGGCCGGCAGTTTATCGGGCGTCATTCCAAAAGTGGAATATAAGAACAGTGAGCTAAGCCTGGGCGGCACCCTGCTGGTGCAGGCGTTCGGGGGCGACATCACACTGCGCAACCTGAAAGTCAGCGAACCCCTCGGTCTGGTGCCACGGCTATGGGCTGATGCGCGCCTCGAGCACCTGGATCTGGAAATATTGACACGGACATTTTCATTCGGCCGTATCGAAGGCAAATTACAGGGTGAAATTGCGGGCTTGTACATGGAAGCCTGGCAACCAGTCGCCTTCGACGCACATTTTGAAACACCTCCGGATGATCGCAGCCGCCGCCGCATCAGTCAGAAAGCCGTCGACAGTATTTCCAACCTGGGTGGGGCGGGTGTCAGCGGCGCCTTATCGAGGGGTTTTCTCAGATTTCTGGAGGATTTTCCCTACCGCCGTCTTGGCATCAGCTGCCGCCTGGAAAAGGGCGTCTGCCAGATGGATGGTGTGGGTGCTGTCAATGGCGGCTATTATCTGGTGCAAGGCCGTATTCTCCCGCCGCGGCTCGACATGATTGGCCACGAACACCGGGTCGACTGGCATTCCCTGGTGCAACGGCTGGTTGCCGTTACCAAGCAGCCTGCAGCCATGGTGCGATAACCTTTTCCGTGCCTGGGCGTTAGTGTTTATAATGTTGTCTCAATTTCGAATTAGGTTGCCACTATGACTGTTTACCGTTTCAGCACTTTTTTCAGCATGCTGTTGTTCATCTCAGCCTGTGTCACGATTAACGTGTATTTTCCCACCGCAGAAGCTGTCGAAGCGGCGGATCAGATTATCCGCGGTGTGTACGGCAAAGAGGGGGAACCGGATGAGCCGAGTGAACAAAAGCCAGAACCCGGTGCGCAGTTGCAATTAAAGCAACAGCCGTTTTTGATTGGTTTATTGGAAACAGCGGTCAAACCGGCCCAGGCGGCTGCAAATATTTCCCTGCAATCACCCGCCATCAAGGCCATTCGCGCCTCCATGGAAGCGCGCTTCAAACAACTCGAAGTTTATTACCAGAACGGCAGCATCGGCATGACGCGGGATGGGCACGTCGAGGTAAGAGATCTGAATAAGGTGCCCTTACCAAAACGTAAATCCGTAAATAAACTCGTGGCGGCTGAAAACAGCGAACGCAACAAACTGTATAAAGAAATTGCCAAAGCCAATGGCCACCCGGAATGGGAAACAGAAATCCGCAGCACTTTCGCTAAACGCTGGATAGATAATGCACCCGCCGGCTGGATGTATCAGGATGCGGGTGGGGATTGGGTAAAGAAATAGGGCGCTTACCCGATTCTGGAACTCTATAAATTAACCACCAAAACATAAAAGATAATCTCCACCCTACAAGAGTCTGTAGTAACTCCCCGTAGGGTGGGTGAAATCCACTATCCACTGCGGGTATCCAGTAGATAGCCTACAAACTTTTACGGCAGCCTCCACAGCCAGAGTGAGTTCAGTAGAAAGTGACAATACAGAGACAAATAACCGGTTCCCAAAAATGAATATTTTCGTATTCGACATAGAAACCATCCCAGACGTAAAATCCGGCCGTCGCCTGTACGGCCTGGACGGGCTCGACGATGCAGACACGGCTAAAGCCATGTTCACCCTGCGCCGCCAGGAAACCAATGGCTCAGAATTCCTGCGTTTACACCTGCACCGTATCTGCGCCATATCCGTAGTATTGCGCAGCGCAGACCGGATCAAAGTCTGGTCGTTAGGCGACCCGGATTCAGACGAGTCAGAACTGATCCAGCGCTTCTACGATGGTGTTGACCGGTTCACACCCACTTTAGTCTCCTGGAACGGAGGCGGATTTGATTTACCCGTATTAAATTACCGGTCGTTATTACACGGCGTACCGGCATCAAAATTCTGGGACACCGGCCAGGACGACCGCGATTTCAAATGGAATAACTACATCAGCCGCTATCACGAACGCCATACCGACCTGATGGACGTGATCGCCATGTACCAACCACGCGCCAACGCTGCGTTGGATGACATCGCCACGATGCTCGGCTTCCCCGGCAAAATGGGCATGAGCGGTGCAAAAGTCTGGGATGAATTTCAGGCCGGGAATATCCAAGCCATCCGCAATTATTGTGAAACCGATGTATTAAATACCTATCTGGTCTACCTGCGCTTCCAGTTAATACGCGGCCAATTAACCAAAGCCGCCTATCAAAAAGAACTGGATCTATTACGCGATACAATCGGGCAGGAAGATAAACCACACTTCAATGAATTCCTCGAAAACTGGCAAGGTTAACTTCCTCGCCCGCAGTAGGGCGGGGTTTACCCACCCTGCGGTTATCAACAACTACTTCAAAATATTCAATTAACCCCGCCTCTAAAAAACCCATGACCCGCCGTAGCCGAAAACCCAAACTCCCCAATTACCCCGTCCGCGCCAACATCGAATCCCTGTCACACGACGGCCGCGGCGTAACGCACATCGAAGGTAAAACAGTCTTCATCGACGGCGTGTTACCCGGCGAAGAAGTCAGCTTCTTCTACACGGGCCGTTCCCGCAAACACGACACCGGCAAAGTCTGCGAAATATTCACCGCCTCAGAACACCGCGTCGAACCCAAATGCGCTCACGCCGATATCTGCGGAGGCTGCAGCCTGCAGCACATGGCGCCGGAGCAACAGATAGCCTACAAACAACAAACCCTGCTCGATAACCTGCAACGCATTGGCCAGGTCACACCCGAAACCGTCCTGCCGCCTTTGACCGGTCCACACTGGGGATACCGCCATAAAGCCCGATTAGGCGTCAAACACGTGCGCAAAAAACACCGGGTGTTGGTCGGCTTCCGGGAAAAGGGTGGGCGCTATCTGGCAGTTCTGGAACGCTGCGAAGTGTTACACGCCTCGGTAGGCCCGCGCCTGCATGAATTGGGTGAGTTGATTCAAGGCATGGAAGCGCTCGAACGTATTGCTCAAATCGAAGTGGCTATCGGTGACAGTGTGACCGTACTGATTTTGCGCAATCTGGACCCGCTCTCAGAGACAGATGCTGAAATACTGCGGGACTATGCTAAGACCACCGGCCTGCATATCCACATGCAACCCAAGGGCCCGGATAGCTGCTATTCACTGTACCCACCGCAAACTGAATTGGCCTACCACATACCCGGCTTTGGACTAAAGATGGATTTTGAACCGACCGACTTCACCCAGGTCAATCCTGCCATAAACCTGAAAATGATCGACCAGGCACTTAGCCTAATGGCATTGGAAGACAGCGATACTGTACTGGATCTGTTTTGCGGCCTGGGAAATTTCACCTTGCCGATGGCGAAGCAGGCAGGCGATGTAATGGGGGTAGAAGGCGACACCGCGCTAGTGCAACGCGCCCGGGACAATGCCAAACGCAATGCCATCGAAAACGCCAGGTTCGCAGTAACCGACCTGAGCGAAGACCCGGCACAACAGCAATGGATGCAAAGCAGCTACCACAAAATACTCATCGACCCACCCCGCAGCGGCGCCGCCGAAATGATGCCGCACATCGCCACCTTGAAACCAGAACGAATCGTCTATGTCTCCTGCCACCCTGGCTCACTAGCCCGCGATGCCGGCATGCTCGTCAACGACCATGGCTACAAACTGATCTCAGCTGGTGTCATGGACATGTTCCCCCACACCACCCACGTAGAATCCATGGCCCTGTTTAAACGCTAATGCCGAGTGGGTGAATCCCACTATCGCTCGCAGGATCCGCTGAAGCTAAAGCCTAATACCTCCCCCCAACACTTACAGGTATTTAGCATTCCCCACAAAACGTATAATTTCCCCATGCCCTTTCAACCAACAAACTCGACCTCCTACACCTGGGCCACCGTCATAACCATCGCCCTGCAACACAAACGGGAACTGGTAATGGCAAACCTGGTAGGCGCCAGCGGTGGCGGCAAATCAACCATGGTGCATTACTCGGCCTGTATACCGCGCACCAAGACCTCATACAAGCAGACGGTCTATACAACCGCCTATACGGCGCCTATAGCAAAAGCTACCAAACCACCCG
>CAYPEL010000035.1:0-20221 GCA_964409635.1 uncultured Gammaproteobacteria bacterium
GAACAGGCTATGCATATTGTTTCGCTGCAGTTTTCAGCCGCATTACAACCATTTTTTTCAAGCTTCCCGGTGACTTGACCACCACATCCGGCCCGTATTTGAGAATATCCATGATCAGCTCCCGTGAATCGTTGTAGGGGATTTTCAGCGTATAGCTGCCATCGTTGAGTGTTTCACCCTGCTGTTGTGGATGCCAGGTTTCATCGGCGACCCAGCGGGCGGCCTCCGGTGTGAAGTGCAGTATCGCCTGGTGCTTTGGTTTGCCGGAAAAGATGCCGTAGGAAGATGCCAGTTGCTGGTTCAGTTTTTCCGGGTCGATACGCTTTGCCTTTTTTCCCGTTTCAGACACCGGGTGCAGGCGATCCAGTGCGAAGGTGCGCAGCCCTTTCTTTAAGTGACACCAGGCGTCGAGGTACCAGTTGCTGCGGTAGTAAACCAGGCGTTGTGGCGAAATAATGCGTTCGGTGGTCTGGTCGCGCTCGCGGCCGTGGTAGAGCACTTTGACCTGTTCGCTTCTTAATAGTGAGCTAGTGAGTCTTCTGAAGTTCTGGATATCCGATGGGCGGGAGGCCATTTGCAGTATGCGGATGCGCTCTTGCAGGCTGTGGCGCTGGATGTTTTGCTGTTCCAGCAGTTTTTCGATGCGTGTTTGCAGGGGAGCGATGTGTTCTGAAAGTAAGCCCGGTTGTAAATCACTGAGCAGGTGATGCGAGACCAGCAGGGCATAGAGCTCTTCGGGGCTGAACCAGAGGCCGGGTAGTTCGAAGCTGTCATTCTGGCTGTGGTCGTAATACCAGCCATTACGTTGACGATTATATTCCAGCGGTGCACCCAGTTTATTTTGCAGGTCATGAATGGAGCGGCGAACAGTAGATTCAGAACAGGCCATTTTCTGGCGGAGATTTTCTAGCGCAATGGGGGTTCGTCTGTTTTTAAATATCTGGTGGAGTTTAAAGATGCGGTCTATTTTTTCCATTGTTCATGGGCAGTCCATTGGATTTTTGTAGATTATGACCTTAATAGGCAATCATGTGTAGTGGTGCCCTGACCCAGCGACGTAAGTATTCCTCGGATACAAGATCCTAATTGAGGAAAACCTGATTTTATTCGTCACCAATAACACTCTGGAGCTTTACTCAAAGTTCGACCCAGCACTTATACCTATCTATTAAACCCGAGGTTGAGCTGTCATGGTCACCGGGTTTATTTGACAGGAGTTCCGACTGTACTGTTTTTGCCAACTGTTTACCCAATTCCACGCCCCATTGGTCGAAAGAATTTATCTCCCAGATAACGCCCTGTACGAAAATTTTATGCTCGTAGAGGGCGATCAACATGCCCAGTATGTGGGGTGTTAGTTGCGGGTAGATCAGTGAATTCGTTGGCCGGTTTCCTGGAAATATCTTGTGTGGTAATAAGGCTGCTACACTCGCTTCATGCGTTCCTGACTCTGCGAGTTCCTTACGCACCTCTGCTTCTGTCTTGCCGCGCATAAGCGCTTCTGTTTGCGCAACAAAATTTGAAAACAAGATAGTTTGCTGCGAATCTAATTCATGCTGCGCATTAACGGCTGTCAGAAAATCTGCCGGGATCAGCCGCGCACTCTGATGCATGAGCTGGTAGAAGGCGTGTTGACCGTTGGTGCCTGGTTCACCCCAGATGACCGGCCCGGTCGAATATTCGACAACCTCGCCCTGACGATTCACACGCTTGCCGTTACTCTCCATATCTGCTTGCTGAAAGTACGCCGGAAAGCGGTGTAAGTGCTGATCGTAGGGCAGCATCGCGTGCGTTTCAGCGCCGAAGAAATTGTGGTACCAGATGCCGAGCAGCGCCATGATGACAGGCAGGTTTTGTTCCAGCGGCGTGTGCCGGAAATGCAGATCCATGGCATGGCCTCCCGCTAGTAAGGCTTCAAAATTATCCATGCCGATGTACAGCGCTATCGATAGCCCAATTGCTGACCAAAGCGAATAACGACCGCCCACCCAGTCCCAAAATTCGAACATATTCTCGGTATCAATACCAAAGGCAGCGACTTCTATAGCATTGGTAGACAGGGCGACAAAATGTTTGGCTACGGCACTATCATCGCCAGCGGCTGCTAACAACCAGCTGCGTGCGTAGTGTGCGTTAGTGATGGTTTCCTGTGTCGTAAAGGTTTTTGAAGCCACCAGAAATAACGTGGTGTGCGGATCCAGGCCCGCCAGGGTATCGGCAATATGGCTGCCGTCAATATTTGACACAAAGTGGACCCGCAATGAACCGGCATAGGGTTTGAGTGCTTCGGTTACCATGACCGGGCCGAGATCAGAGCCGCCTATTCCGATATTAACGACATCGCTTATCGCCTTGCCGGTATAGCCTTTCCATTCGCCTTGCCGTACGCGTTCAGTAAAGGCGCGCATTTTATCGAGCACCTGGTTGACTTCGGGCATGACGTCATTGCCGTCAACTATAACCGGGTTATTTGAGCGGTTACGCAGCGCGGTATGTAGCACAGCACGTTGTTCGGTGAAATTAATTTTTTTACCGCTGAACATCTGTTCGACCCAGCCAGGAACATCGCAATCCCGGGCAAGATTGAATAATAGCTGCATGCTTTCTTCGGTGATACGATTCTTGGAATAATCGAGCAGCAGGTCATCGCAGTGTACTGAAAATTTATCGAAGCGCTTATCATCCTGCTTGAAAAGGTCGCGCATGTGCAGGTGCTTTACCTGTTTATGGTGTTGTTGCAGGGCTTGCCAGGTTTTTTTGTTTGTTAATTTCATTGATCTTGATTTTAATAATTTTGCAAGGTTAAGTGCTATCACGATTAACCTACTGAATTCAATTCCCTCTCTGTCAGGCAGGTGTATTGAAAGAGAAGCGCCTACTGAGGCAGACAGGTTAGCGTTTATTCATCGTCCTCTTCCATGGTATTGCGCCAGCGCTGATCTTGCCGTTCGAACAAACGATCCGCTTCTTGCGGCCCCCAGCTACCGGCAGGATAGGTCTGGATAAAATCACGCTCCATAGACCAGACCTTAAGGATAGGGTCGACGACTTTCCAGGCCCAGCTGACTTCGTCATAGCGCAGAAACAGGGATCGGTCGCCTTCAATCACATCGAGCAACAAGGTTTCATAGGCGTCCAATTTCAACTGGTTGATGCCACAGTAACTGGCATCGAGCCGGGTGGTTTCACTGCGCATTTCCAGACCGGCTTGCTTGGTCTGCATCTCAATACGGATACATTCATTGGGCTGGATATTCATCAAGATCCAGTTCGGTTTGATTTTTTCAATCTGGGTTTCACGAAACAATTGTTGCGGCGGGTGTTTAAACCGAATCGCGATCATGGAATTACGTTTAGCCATTCGCTTGCCGGTGCGCAGATAAAATGGCACGTTACGCCAACGCCAGTTATCAATATACAGCTTCATCGCCGCGTAAGTTTCAGTCACGCTTTGCGCGGGCACATCCGGCTCATCGAGATAGCCAGGTGCTTTATCACCGTTGACCTTACCACTGCCATACTGCGCCCTGAAGGCGTGTGCATTGACTGCATTTTGCGGGATAGGCCGGATAGAACGCAGCACCTTAACCTTTTCATCGCGTAATGATTCAGAATCCAAACTGGCGGGCGGCTCCATAGCCACCAGGGTCAGCATTTGCAGCAGATGACTCTGAATCATGTCACGCATGGCGCCCGAACGGTCGTAATAACCGGCCCGGCCTTCGGTGCCCTGTGCTTCATTATGCGTAATCTGGATATGATCAATGTAGTTCCGGTTCCACAGAGGTTCGAGCATCAGATTAGCAAAGCGGAACACCATGACATTTTGCACAGTCCCCTTACCCAGGTAGTGATCAATACGAAAAATCTGACTTTCTTCAAATGATTTATTTAAACGCCGGTTCAAACCTTCCGCACTTTCCAGGTCATAACCAAAGGGTTTCTCGATCACCAGACGGCGCCAGCCACCGTCTTCCTTATTCAACTCAACGCTGCCGAGGGCATTTGATACGGCGCCAAAATCAGAGGGACTAATCGCCATGTAAAACACAATATTCAGCGCAAAGTCTGAACCTTGGGTCAGGTATTCATTCAATCGCGAGTAAACTTCTGTGTCATTATGGTCGCCACCAAAAAAATGCAGCCGTGCAAGAAAACGTTTTAGGACAGCGGGATCAGTCTGCTTTTCCTCCAGCCAACCATCGACTTGCAGACGCCATTCATCATCCGTCCAGTCGCGGCGGCCGAAGCCGACGATTTTAACGTCATCCGGTAATTCGCCAGCCGCATCGAGGTGATATAGCGCAGGCATTAATTTGATACGCGACAAATTTCCGGTCGCACCAAAAATTACATAGGTACAGGCATCCATACTTAGTTATTCCGTTAAATTATTATTAATCACAGAGCACGCAGCAAAATTTACCGCCATGTTGCCGCCTTTTTTACCTGATTCCATCTTCATCACGCGCATAGCGCTATCCCTCTGTTGTAAATTTAACGACTAGTTTAGCGTAAGCTGTGCCTAGTAGTCCTTCAACATGATAATGACGGGTTCAGTCAGTTTGTCAACGTTCACGGCAAGGCGCTTGACGCCCTGTCTGCTTTCGCCCAGTCTTACCTGCATACCGAAAATTTTCAAACTATCGCCATGAACATTCTGTTTGCAAGCAGTGAAGCCCATCCACTTATCAAAACAGGCGGCCTCGCCGATGTATCCGGCAGCCTGCCGCGGGCTATCAAAAATGCCAAGCAAGAAATACGCCTGATTCTTCCTGCTTACCCCACTGCCATTGAAAATGCCGGTGCTTTAAAACCCGTGGCAAGCCTGGATTTACCCGGTATAGATACGCCGGTAACGCTGTTACAGGGCCGCCTACCTAAAACCAGGGTCAGGTTGTATCTCGTCGACGCACCCACCCTATTTAACCGCCCTGGCGGTCCATATAGTCAGAAAGATGGCACTGACTGGCCGGATAACGCGCTACGTTTTACAATTTTTTGCCGCACCGTCACTGAAATCGCCCAAAACCGGGCAGGACTCGCCTGGCAACCGGATATCGTCCATTGCAATGACTGGCAGACAGGCTTGATACCCGCCTTCCTTAGCCTCGAAAAGGTGCGCCCGGCAACTCTGTTTACCATCCATAATCTCTCCTACCAGGGGTTATTCAGTCAGGCTGCATTCCAAGCCCTCGATTTACCCCCGCATTGGTGGTCACTGCACACGCTGGAATTCCACAACCAGTTTTCCTTCATCAAAGGTGGGCTGGTCTACGCGGATAGATTAACCACTGTCAGTCCGTCCTATGCAGAGGAAATCTGCACACCTGAATACGGCTGCGGACTTGAGGGCTTACTCGCATCCCGCAGCGAGCAGCTTTCCGGCATATTAAATGGAGTGGACTATGAGGTATGGAACCCTGGTACAGATACGCTGATTCAGAAGCCCTATACCTATCGCACGCTCGGGCAGAAGTTAGAAAACAAGCTCGCCTTACTCAAAGAATTCAATCTACCGGCAAACCCCGACGCAGCGTTGCTCGGGCATGTTGGCAGACTAGTTGAACAGAAAGGCATCGACCTGCTGATACAGATCATCCCGGCGCTGGTGCAACGGCCAGTACAGCTCGTCATTTTGGGCAGTGGCCAGAAAGAATTCGAAACCGCACTTGAACGGCTCGCCAGCCAGTTCCCCAACAAACTACAAGTCCGTATCGGCTATGACGAACGCCTCTCTCATCTACTGGAAGCCGGGTCTGACATTTTTCTCATGCCATCACGCTTCGAACCCTGCGGCCTGAACCAACTGTACAGCCTGCGCTATGGTACACCTCCTGTGGTGCGCAACACCGGTGGACTGGGTGACTCGGTAACGAATACCAGCGAAGTTACGCTGCGGGAAAAAACCGCTTGCGGCTTTGTCTTTGAAGAGGCGACCGCTGATGCCCTGTTAAAAATCATAGACAGGGCGCTGTACTATTACGCTCAACCGCGTCTCTGGAAACAAATAGTGCAGACCGGTATGCAGCTGGACTTTTCCTGGAACCGGAGCGCCGCCACCTATCTGGAATTATACCGCGAGACTACCCTGGAGCAGGACTCAACAGCGCAAGAGGTTAAAACAACATCTTTTACAGCAGAATAACAAGCTACCGTACGAGCGCCTGACAGGTATAATACTGGCCTCTTTCACAGATTACAGAGCTGCTTTATTAGTGGCTTTTTTATTATGGCCATAAAAAACACAATTCCAATTCCACCTGGCGACAAGGAACTTCGCTCGCGCGTTCGCTTGTTTGGCAATCTACTCGGCGAAGTCCTCGCAGAGCACGCCGGCAAAGACGTGCTGCTTGCCGTTGAAAAACTGCGTAAAGGGTATATACGCTTGCGCAAGGTCGATGACACACGCCTACGCAAGCGGCTTGCTCAACAGATCGACCAGCTGGATCCGGACACGCTGGTGCACGTTGTGCGCGCCTTTAATCTCTATTTCAGCCTGGTCAACATTGCTGAGGAAGCCTTTCAGCACAAAGCCCGTAGGCGCCAGGTCAGCAAAGGCGATCCTTTATGGCTTGGCTCCTTCGATCACACCTTACGCGACTTCCACAGCGCCGGTATGAGCGCAGAGCAATTACAGTCCCTGTTACAACAGACACAGTATATGCCTGTGTTTACTGCACACCCGACTGAATCCAAACGCCGCGCTGTCATGTACACATTGCGGGGTATTTTTGTTACCGCTGAAAAACTCAACGCACCCAGACTGAGCAAAGCAATCCAGAACGACATCATTGAGGACTTGCGCAGCCAGATCCAGATCCTGTGGAAAACCGACGAGGTTCGCGTCCATAAACCGACTGTAGAAGACGAATTAGTCAACGGTCTGTTTTATTTCCGGGAGAGCCTGTTTAAGACAGTTCCTATGGTTTACCGGTATTTGGAAAAAGCCATTCGCCGCGTGTATGACAGTGACAAGCTCAATATACCGCCGATCCTCCGGTTCGGCTCATGGATTGGCGGTGACCGTGATGGCAACCCGTTTGTCAAACCTGAAACAACCCGCTATGCGTTGCGCCTGCACATGCAAACCATTCTCAATGAATACCTTCGGCGTGTTACAGAACTGCGTAGCCAGTTGACCTATTCGAGCAGTTTTATAAAACCGGATAAGGCTTTTTCAGACAACCTCAAACAAGATATCGAACGCTACTCCGATTTACTTGCGAAAAAACCGGAACGTTACAGCCACGAACCTTACCGCTTGAAAATCTACATCGTCCGGCAACGCTTAGAGCAAAATCTGGCATTCGTATCCGCCATGATCGAACAAAAGGACAACCTACCGGCAGAACAATTCCCGCTGCGTTACAACAATGCCCAGGAGCTGCTTGCCGATTTGGAACTTATGCGCAGCTCGCTTTATTCGCACGGCGACCAGAACGTGGCAGACGGCCTGTTGAAAGATATCATCCGCCTGGTACACACTTTTGGGTTTTTTCTCGTGCACCTGGATATACGTCAGGAATCAACCCGGCATACTGATGCTGTAGCCGAAATCTGCAAGCAGCTTACGGATCAGCCGGATTACAACAAGCTGAATGAAGAACAGCGCATCGCTTTACTGTCAGGCTTGCTGGAAAGTGACATTCCATCCATCAAGCGCGGCAACCTCAGCGGCGAAACAAAGGAAACCCTGGATGTCCTTGATGTCATCACCCAAATGCGCGATGAGGTGAGTGCCGAAGCGTTTGGCACCTATGTGATATCCATGACACACAGTGCCAGCCACATACTTGAACTCATGTGGTTAGCGTCCTTGAGCGGTCTGGCAGGCCATAACAACGGTAGCGGGTTCTGTCACATAAAAATAAGCCCGCTATTTGAAACCATAGAAGACCTGGAGCATATCGAGGCGGTACTAACACGACTGTTTGAAGTACCGGTGTACCGCGAACTACTCAAGGTCTCCGGGAACCTGCAGGAAGTCATGCTCGGATATTCAGACTCCTGCAAGGACGGCGGTATCTTCGCATCGGCCTGGAATCTGTATGAAGCTCAGCAAAAAGTCATCGCCATCACCAACAAACACGGTATCAAATGCCGGATGTTCCATGGCCGTGGCGGCACACTGGGCCGCGGCGGCGGCCCGACACACGATGCTATTTTAGCGCAGCCACCCGCAACCGTTCATGGTCAAATCAAGTTTACTGAACAAGGCGAAGTACTGTCCTATAAATACAGTAATGCAGAAACTGCCGTTTATGAGCTGACGATGGGAATTACCGGATTACTGAAAGCAAGCCGGAGTGTGGTCCAACAAGCAAGTGAACACTGTAATGAATATACCGATGTCATGGCCGGGCTGGCCAAATACGGTGAACAGGCATACCGTCAACTCATCGATGAAACTGACGGTCTGCTGGACTATTTTTATGAAGCCACCCCGGTAACCGAAATTGGTTTACTGAATATTGGCTCCAGGCCCAGTCACCGCAAACAACAGGATCGCTCGAAAAGCTCGATCCGGGCTATTCCCTGGGTATTTGGCTGGGCCCAGTCCCGCCATACTTTACCTGCCTGGTATGGTATTGGTTCTGCGCTCCAGCAGTGGCGTCAGGATCAACCTGAACGCCTGGAAAAATTACAAATAATGTACCAGGAATGCCCGTTCTTCAGGGCTTTACTGGGAAATACCCAAATGTCACTCGCCAAGGCAGAAATGGACATTGCCGACGAATATCGTGAATTGGCGGCAAATTCTTACACCGCAGCACATATATTTCAGACGATAGAATCCGAGTTCGACCGGACAGTTGAGCAAATCAAGTCAGTTGCCCGTATCGGTACCATGCTCGAAGAAATACCCACACTGGTTCTATCACTTGAGCGTCGCAACCCCTATCTGGATCCTCTAAACCATATACAAATCAAATTATTATCTCGTATCAGAGATGAGAGTATTAATACTGATGAAAGCGATAAATGGCTGGATCCACTGTTGAGGTCAATAAATGCCATCGCCAGCGGCATGAGAAATACCGGCTAATTTAAACGTCTGGGCAAGATAAAAATAATATAATTAAATGCTTGCACTGCTATCATTTTTACACAAAAATACTACTATAAATAATATATGTGCGGCCTATTCGTTACCGGGCTAGCTCGACTATAAATTGCAGTCTTTAAATTGTTGCTTAGCTTACGGCGAGTAGGCCGATAATTTTACATTTTGTGCGAACCAGGTTTGCCGGTATCAACACGATTCGTGCTGTGTATGGTTTTATAAAAATCGATAAGCATTTAGGAAGAAAAACTGAAATGGGACTCAACATAATAAGCCAACAGGCATCAATTCAATCTTCAATGGTCTTTCGTGCTCGCGCCTTCAGCTACCTGCCAGGGCAAACTATACGCGTGCATACACTTGGCCGGTTCAGCGTACAGATTGACGGTCAGCCACTCGCTGCATCACGTTTGCGTCAACACAAACCACTCGAACTGGTGCAGGCTATTATTTCTCTGGGTGGGCGGGATGTCAGCGCCGATTTAATCTGTCATTCACTCTGGCCGGATGCAGAAGGTGATGATGGCGCTAATGCTTTAGATGTAACCCTGCACCGTACACGGCGTTTACTTGAATACCCAGATGCAATTACCGCACGGGGCGGACGCTACTCAATCAATAATGAGCGCGTCTGGGTCGACGCCTGGGTATTTGAACGATTGCTCAATCAGGTTGACCGCACCTTAATGCTGTCAAAAGGACAAGCCGTTTCAAAACGTACCGGACAACTCCTCAACCGCGCGTTACTATTATACCAAGGTGCTTTTCTATCACGCGAGCAGATCAAACCCTGGAACCTGTCCCTAAGGGAACGTCTGCGGAGCAAGCTGTTACGCTGTATTATTGATGTCGGCCGGGTAGCGGAAAAAAATAAAGCCTGGCCGCTTGCCATTGCGTTCTATAAGAAAGGACTCGAAATTGAAACCTTCGCGGAAATACTTTATCAACGCCTGATGATTTGTTACCAGCAAACCGGACGCAAAGCAGAAGCACTGTCGATCTATCAACGTTGCCGCGCAAACCTATCCAGCGGCCTATGCATTGCTCCTTCGCCGGAAACCGAACAGATTCGCGCAAGCCTGTACTAACTCCACACAACCCCTCCAACCCCTACTAAAACGCCAGCTTCTATGCTGGCGTTTTGCTTTTATATGTTTTCTCTTTGTTTGATAAGGATATTTCATATATCTATCGATTTGCGTTACAAAACTGGCGTTATGTAAGTCATCTGTAAGTTACCCCGTGACAAGATGGCCCCGTACTAAAAAACCAGTCACCGGAGAATTAGGTGGAAAATTACATAGTTCGAATTTACCGGCGCGATGACAACGATGCACAAACTGTTGTCGGGATGTTGGAAAACGTGGAAACACAACGGCAACAACCGTTCCACAATCTGGTGACACTAACAAAACTACTAACCGGCCGAAGTGGTGGGAATGCAGGGAGCACAAAGCCTGATGACTCCTCTCCTCTCTCTCCTCTCCATCAGGCAACCATCACCAAAGCCGGGTAGCTAGTTTTACTTTTAAACAGAATTGAATAGAAATGCAGATGCAGGAACCACTCTACAATCTGATAACACCGAATAAGACTATTGTCCGGCCAAGGTGCTGGGAAAGCTCGGAGCGTACTGTCTGATGACTCCTCTCTCCTCTCTCCTCTCTGTCAGACGACCAGCGCCAAGGCCGGATAAGTAGTTTTACTTAAGAATAATAATTTGTTTGGGGGAATCATAATGAAACGGTCAACTAGCTTAGTATTACTCACGGCTCTTTACTTGACGGTAATGGTAAGTCAAAACGCACTCGCACAAAGAATATCTTTCGAGGAATTCCAAAAATACGAAACACAAAGTGAAACCTCAAACTTCGTCACTACTGTTCGTAAAGCCGCTACGGTATGGATAGACGAAAGCAATGAGGCCAGTGCGCATAGTGCGACATCATGGGGATCTTCATTGGCAGACCGTAACAGTAAAAAACACTGGCGGCACCTTTGGAAAGATCACTCTCAACAGCGGTCAGTATTCACACCATCTGACAGTGCCACCGATAGTGGCATTTTGATACCACATGACCGCCCAGTAATCGATGAATCAATCAATCATTTCCCTGCCATTGACGCCCAGGTTTCAGCCGTTCCGATTCCGGGTGCTTTTTTATTATTTGGCTCAGGATTAATTGGCTTTACAGCAATCGCCCGTAAGAGGCGCAAGTGACATTTCTTTAACATGATGACAATCAGGAGTTGAGACAAATGAAACATTTGAAGTTACTGCGGTTAATACCGCTGATGCTCATATTTAATACCTCTTTGAGCAACGCCAGTATCGTACATTTTCAGGTCGCACTGACCGGTTTTCAGGAAACAGACGGCGCTGGCAATTTCAATTTAGGTGATCCGGATGGATTTGGCGTAGCAGATCTTGTGATTGATACGGATGCCGATACGATAGACTGGAATTTTATGGTATCAGGTGTTGAAATGATTACTGCCGCCCACATTCATTTTGCACCGGTGGGCAGCAACGGCGATATAGTCGTCGGTTTTGGAGCCTTGAGCGGTAGCCTTAATGGCCTGTTTGATAGCCCCCTGGATGACATAGTAGCAAACCCAACGGACTACTACGTTAACCTCCACAACAGTGATTTCCCGGCAGGTGCATTACGCGGCCAACTCGGCAACCCACTCATTATTGTAGACCCACCTTCTGCAGTTCCAGTACCAGCTGCAATCTGGCTATTTGGCTCCGGCTTGATCGGCATGACCGGCATAGCGAGAAGAAAACGATTAAAAGTATCGTGAATCACCTATAGCAAAACGAATCGAGGAATCATTCCTCTGATCCCATTTGATTTTTGAAATGCTTTTTTAATTAACAGCAAACAATTGTCTGGGTAATTTATACACATCGTTATTTTCTAGTTAGGAGAAGCAATAATGTTTAACATGCTAAGCAAAAAAATAGTTGGTTTTCTGGCATTGTCGAATCTGGTTATATCAACTACATTCGCCGCAACAATATCTCTGACACCAAGCAGCTCATCTGTCAATTTAGGTGAACAGGTTGTCCTGACTTAAACATGGATTTTTCTGACGACCCTACATTGGGCGGCGGACTGGATATATTTTATAATAGTAGCCTTCTGGAATTTGTTTCTTTTGTACTGGATCCAAACTTAGGCAGCGATCCCGATTTCACTAGAGATCCAGATGATCTGGGTGATAAACTCGAAGGCCTCGCATTTGGAGAGTTTGGCGGACTAACCGGCCCTGCCCGGGTTGGAACACTGACCTTTAATACTAAAATGCAAGCAGGCACCGCAAACTTCACTATGGATACAACCACTAATACCCTGGTCGGTGGGTTTGTATCTGGAGTTACTTTCCTAGCACAGACTCCAGAGTTTATTGGTGCTTCAGTCGATTTAACCGATTTAACGTCACCGACAGTGGTACCGGTACCGGCTGCAGTTTGGTTATTTGGATCAGGTCTAGTGGGTCTTGCGGGCATTGCCAGACGCAAAAAATAGTTTCATAATACATAAAGGGGTCTGACCCCTTTTTTCCTTTTTTAACCGCGATGGATACAGCGTCTATCGCGGTTATAACCGCTCCAGGTTCTCACAAATTAACCAGAAGTTCCTTAGTATTTGTACTATCTGATCCAGCCAGTTAGTCAGCGGCATCGAATACGACTAGTGGATGACATGCATTAAGTTATTGGAGGACGGCATGAAACAACTATCGAATGGTCTTTTTTACACACTAACTCTGATACTGTTCAGTTTATCTTACACACCCACAATCACCGAAGCTGCGCAGACAGAATCCTCTGTCGACTGTGATGAGGGTGTGATCGTAGAACCAATTCAAATGACCTATGGCGATCACACTATTGGTTGCGCTATCGTACCGGCCGCTGACCTTGACCAATTTAGCTTCTCTGGATTAGCTGGTGACCATGTACGAATCAATGTCCATGGTACAACTGCCTTTTTTGACCCATTACTAGAAATCCGTGACCCGGATGGCACAGTAATAATTAACGGGGCAGCAGATGGTGCTTTTTGTGTAGGAAGTTCAGGTGGATGCACATTCTCAAGTGAAATAACACTTAGCCGTTCTGGCACCTATTTCTTAGCATTATCAGATTCAGGAACTAATGAAGCAGGAAATTTTACTTTACAATTAGAGCAGATCTTACCCGCACAAACATCGCCCGTAGTTAACTATGATGCATCGATGAGTGACAACATTAGTCCTTCGACTGATATTGATCATTACACGTTTAACGGGGCCGCTGGAACTGACATTCGTATCAATGTGCTCGGCATCACTGCTTTTTTTGATCCCGCTATCGAAATTAGAGACCCAAATGGCACAATTGTCATTGATAGCGTAGTAGATAATGCTTTTTGTACTGGTTCCTCAGGTGGGTGTTCGTTCACAGTGGATGTTTCACTGGTAATTACAGGATCATACTCAGTCGTCCTCTATGACAGTAGCACTAATGAAACCGGAAACTATCAACTCAGCCTGTGGTGCTTGTCAGGGGCCTGTGATAGTGACGGCGACGGCACACCCGATCCGGATGCACCAATACTTACATATATAACACCAGTTATTGATGCTATCAGTCCTGCCGTTGACGGTGACTTTTTTACCTTCAATGCAACTGTTGGCACTGACATCCGTTTCAATGTGCTCGGCACCACTGCTTTTTTTGATCCCGCCATAGAAATTAGAGACCCAAATGGCACAGTTGTTGTCAATGGTGTAGTTGATAGTGCTTTTTGTACTGGTACTTCAGGAGGGTGTTCATTCTCAGTAGATATTACACCAGCTATCACTGGTGCTTATACAGCTATCTTCTATGACAGCAGCACCAATGAAACCGGAAACTATCAAATTAGTCTATGGTGCTTATCAGGAACCTGCGATAGTGACAACGATGGCTTACCGGATGGAGACATTCAAATCATTGACTATGGAGAAACGGTAGTTGACCAAATTACCCCAGCAGTGGATGGCGATTTCTTCGTGTATTCCGGAACTGCAGGCGATGACATCCGTTTCAATGTACTTGGCACCACCGCCTTTTTTGATCCCGCTATCGAAATTAGAGACCCAAATGGCACAGTTGTCGTCAATGGTGTAGTTGATAATGCTTTTTGCACTGGTACTTCAGGAGGGTGTTCATTCTCAATAGATTTAAATCCAGCTTTAAACGGTGCCTACTCGGTCATACTCTACGACACAGGTACTAATGAAGCTGGCAATTACCAGATCAGCCTGCAGTGCTTGTTCGGAACTTGTTTAAATCTGACCCCGCCGTTGGTCTGTGTGGATAACTGCAGCGAAGTAGCAAATGCAGATCAGCGTGACACCGATGGTGATGGGATAGGTAACATCTGCGACCCTGACCTTGACGGTGATGGCGCAGTAAACTTCAGCGATCTTGCAATGATGAAATCCGTGTTTTTCACAAGCGATGCGAATTCGGATCTGAACGGTGATGGTGGCGTAAATTTCGCTGATCTTGCTATACTGAAATCCTTATTCTTCAGTCCACCTGGACCATCATGTTTTATACCTAATAGTCCATAGCATAGATAACAGTTAAAGCTTTCAGATTTATTTTTACTTTTTACTGACAAATACCAACAATTGATCTAATTTTAATACAAGAGAATTTTAAAATGACATTCAGTACTAATCGAGTCTTCCGAAATCTACTTCTTTTACCTATTATCTTTTTCGCCAGCGCTGCGCAAGCTGTCGTCAATCTCGCAATTAACGTCAACCCAAACCCCGCTCAGCCTGGCGAGCAGGTGCTAGTGGAGATGACGGTTACAAACTCAGGGTTGTCATCAGAGTCTAACCTTGTCGTAACGATGGAATACCCCACTGGAATGAATACGTTGAATGAGGTTCAGGCTTCTGGCCCGCTGGATGCGGTGGCGTCCTGTAATCAAGGAGTGGGTGGTACAAACATCTGCTTCGCAGGTGAAATACTGGTGTGGAATCTGGGCACGCTGACGCCGGGACAGGCGGTCGACCTGTCGTTGCCACCCGTTGTGACAAGCACAACAGTGGAGGGCACGCTGATCACTTGGGAAGCCACTGTGTCAGATGACAGCGGTGCAATCAGCACCGAGTCGGCGACCCTGACGGTGGATAGCACGCCGGCGCTGACGGTGGCAATCGACGAGGATCGGGATCCGGTCGCAGCCGGTGACACACTGACCTATACGCTGCGTTACGGCAACCGTTCAGCGAACAGTGTGACCGGTACGCAATTGAATTTTACCTTACCGGAGAACACCAGCTTTGTCTCGGCTACCGGCAGCGGTACCTTGACTGGAAATGTCGTGAACTGGAGTCTGGCGACCTTGCCGACCGGTGCGGTGGCGCAACAAACTGTGACGGTCTCGGTTGCCCCAGGCGCAGCTAATGGCACCTTGCTAGAATCCGAAGTGGCGATCGACGGCACCAGTAATGCACTCCCGACCGAACGCCGCGCGACCGAGACGGCTTATGTCGCGCCGAGCACGCCGCTAGCGCTGTCACTGGACGTCACGCCGTTACCGGCGCAACCGAACCAGCAGATCCTGGTGGAGATGACGGTGAGCAACCCGACGGGGTCGACGGTGTTTGGCGGTGTGGTGCGGTTACGCTACCCCACTGGAATGAATACGTTGAATGAGGTTCAGGCTTCTGGCCCGCTGGATGCGGTGGCGTCCTGTAATCAAGGAGTGGGTGGTACAAACATCTGCTTCGCAGGTGAAATACTGGTGTGGAATCTGGGCACGCTGACGCCGGGACAGGCGGTCGACCTGTCGTTGCCACCCGTTGTGACAAGCACAACAGTGGAGGGCACGCTGATCACTTGGGAAGCCACTGTGTCAGATGACAGCGGTGCAATCAGCACCGAGTCGAATACCTTGCCTATTGGCACAGGTGACTTCGGGACCGACCGCGACGGCGACGGTGTCAATGATGACATCGATAACTGCACTGAAATAGTAAATCCCGATCAGACAGATACCGACAGTGACGGATTCGGTAACCGTTGTGATCCTGATTTCAATAATGACGGCGCGGTGAACTTCTCCGACCTCGCATTTATGAAATCTGTCTTCTTCAGTACAAATGCATTAGCCGATCTGGACAACAGTGGCGGTGTGAACTTTGCCGACCTGGCAATACTGAAGGCATTTTTCTTCGGACCACCGGGCCCCAGTGGACTGGTGCCATAGGGAACACTATTTATTTCTTATCAAACTGTATAATAGTTAAGGCCAGAACCATCCGATGGTTCTGGCCTTGTTTGTAGCGAATAGTACACATGAAAAGATTATCATGAGACATGTCTCTGTTTGTGCCACCTAGATGGCGCTTATGTTCAGAAGGACTCTGCCTCCATCAGGCAAAAATATTATTACTCTAGTCCTTAACAAGTTTTCCTCAACCCTGAATATCATCACAAACGTTATGCTAAATTATGACAATAGCTGACGTGGAACTAAACTACAGCAAGATTACCGGGCTGAAACACAGCACGCCTCGAATGAGATTTTCTTCCGTTCATGGATTATCATTAAATATGGATCACTTTTTGCCGACTACCAATGGATAGAAAATACATGGCGGGTACTGTAACCATGCTCTGTATGCTGTGCCTGACACAAACCTCCTGGGCTTTAGAACCGCAGGTGGAAATGTGCATCCGTAAGAACGAACCTAAAAACACCGCCATTCAGAAAATTGAACTGCGCTCCACCGATCGCGCTGGCTATGAAAAGATCCTGATCTCAGATATCTACCTAAAACGTTTCCCGGATAAAACCTCCAGACTACTTGCCTACTTCAGAGAACCCGACGATATAGTCGGGACACGTCTGCTGCTTATCGAAAAGCCACCTGCGAACGAAATCTACATGTACATGCCGGCACTGTTCAAAATTCGGCGAATCTCTTCAAAGCGTATCTCGTCGTCAATGTACGGCAGTGATTTTTCATATGAAGATATTGAACGTTTCTACGGCATGCTCTCTACGGAACAACCAGTACAGATGCCGGATGTACTGATTAAAGGCAAGCCGATGTATGTTCTGGAAACCCGGCCAGCAGAGGATTCCGGATCTAAGTATGAGTCTGTCGTTAGTTATTTCGACCAGCAGGATTGTGTCCTGCAACGGGTGGATTTTTTCGAATCCGGATCAAAACTACGTAAACAGTTGATAGTCGACCCTGGCAGCATCACAACAAAGGGTAATATCAAACTACCCCTCAGATTTACCATGACTGACTGGCGCAACAAAACCAAAACTCTCCTCAGCATTAAACAGGTAAAATTCGATGCACCGCTTACCGATGACATCTTCAACTCTGAACGTCTGAAAGAATTCCGTGGCATCCGATAAATACGCCGGTTTCCTGTACTGGCAGGCTATTCCTGCTCTGGTCACAGGGTATGCACGTCAAATACTCATCGCCGTCATTCTCCTGACCGGCCTGGCTATCCTGCAACTGGTCGATTTCAGAAGCGGGGAAATCAAACTGCAAATTGATCCTTCAGTTGAACGCCTACTGGCGCCGGATAATGAAGCCTACCTGTTTTATCAGTCTACCCGCCGAATTTTTGGCAGCGATGAAACTATACTACTGCTGCTGCAAACTGATAATGTCTTCAGCAAAGAGCATTTGGATGTCAATTTACGCTTGACCCGCCGCCTGGAAAAACTCGACGGCGTGGTTCGCGTAGTATCGCTGGCTAACGCACTGACCATCCGTGGCAGCGAATATGGTATCGAAATTGATTCCTACGCCGACATGGCACCGGTAACGCCAGCACAGTTACAACTATTCCGCAGCCATATTTTGTCAAACCCGGTGTATGCAGGTAGCCTGGTCACCGCAGCGGGCAACGTAACCGCTATTCTTATTTCGCTAGCTGATACACCGGGATATACATTCCTCAGCCAGGTTAATCGTGATGTCCGTGAAGTCATTGCCAATGAAGCCGGTGACAACCAAATCTGGTTAACCGGTTCACCCATACTTAACCTGGCAACAACAAACGCGCTACTACAGGATCTGTTCCGCATCCCAGCGATTGTTGTACTGGTCATGGCAGTCATACTGCTGCTCTGCTTCCGCAGGCTAAGCGGCGTATTGGTACCACTGTCCACGGCTGGGATCTCGGTAATTTTTACCCTGGCCATGTCCGTAAAGCTTGGCTATACGTTGAATATCGTGACGGTACTGGTACCCACAATGCTGATGATTATCAGCCTCTCTTACTCTATACATGTGGTCACGGAATTCCTCGAACTCACAAAACAGACAGATAACAGTCAACGAGCAACGGCCAATGCGCTACGTAACGTATTTCTGCCCGTTGTTTTCACCGGACTGACGACTGCCATTGGGTTTTTGTCGCTCACCCTCAGTCCGCTGGCAGCTATCAGAGAGTTCGGCGTACTGTCCGTGATGGGTATTCTCTTTGCCATGCTGGCAACTCTAACCTGGACACCCGCCATTCTTACCGTGCTGCATGCAAGGCACAGACAGGGATCAAATAGAGACACGCTCAGAAAGAATAGACGTTTTGAAAATTTTGCAACCTGGGTAGGCCAATTTGATATCCGCCACCGGGTACCCATTTTTACCATTGCCGGTATCCTCTTCGTGTGCGCTATTGTCGGGATGACTCATATCCGTGTGGGTCTCGAATACATAACCAATTTCGATCAGGATTCACCGGTACGACTAGCTTATGAGAAGGCGAATACTCAGCTGGGCGGCGCTAATATTTTCAATGTGGTGATCGAGACTGGCCACCGTGATGCGATCAAGGAACCGCTTAATCTGCAAGCAATTAAGGCTATCCAAACATGGCTTGACGAACAGCCGGAAATCGGCGGCACCATTTCCATTGTCAATTACATAGAACTACTCAACAGCGCGTTCAATGATAACAACCCTGACAAACGGCTGATCCCGGACTCAAAGAAAGAGATTGGACAATTACTGTTCTTTGGCGCAAACGACGAAATCGAAACACTTGTCGATTCGCGTTACCAGATGGCTAATATCATCATCCGCACCACCGCCGTCGATGCAGAGAATCTGTCGGCCCTTGCCAACAGAGTCACTGCCAGGCTGCAACAACTCCCAAACCATTTAAAAGCCACCGTCACCGGCAACCCGGTATTGATTAACGATGTGCTCGATAAGATCATCCGTGGGCAACTGCTAAGTGTCTTTGCCGCACTCATTATTGTCTACGGCGTGTTAGTCGGCATGTTCCTGTCATTCAAAGTCGGGTTGATTGCATTGATCCCGAACCTGTTCCCTGTGGTTATCTATTTTGGTGCACTCGGATACCTGGGCATCAGTCTCAATCCGAGCAACAGCCTGATTGCCCCGATGGTACTTGGCATTGCCATCGACGATACCATTCACTACTTCGCTCGCTTCAATAATTTCATGAAGCACCAGGCTGATTCCAAGCAAGCCGCCATTGACTCACTCAAAATTGTTGGCAGGCCCATCACCTACACTTCGATCGCGTTGTGCCTGGGATTCCTGGTTTTAACAAGCAGTGAACTAAAAATGCAGGAACAAGTCGGCTTGATGGCCAGCTTTGCATTGGCTTTTGCATGGCTATCTGATTTTACCTTGACACCTGCCTTATGCAGCAATCTGAAAATTGCGACTATCTGGGACGCATTAACACTCGACCTTGGCAAGCGCCCGCAGGAAACAATTCCCTTGTTCAAGGGGCTGTCCAATTTTCAAGCGCGCATCTTTGCCCGCATGGCGAGTATCCGCGAAGTCAGTGCGGGTGAGCGCCTTATCGAAATAGACCAGCCCGGCGATGAGATGTATGTGGTCATTGAGGGTAAGTTACAGGCATCAAAAGAAGGCGAGGCCGGCAAGATTAACCTTGATACACACACCCGGGGGGACATCGCGGGTGAGGCCGGGTTGTTCTATAAAAAACGCACGGCAAATGTTGACATTGTCGAGGACGCCCGCCTGTTATGCGTCTCTCAGAACGACCTGAACATACTGCGCCGTCGCTATCCCAAGATTGCAGCAAAGGTTCTTCACAACCTGAATGAAATACTGGCTACCCGG
>CAYPEL010000036.1:0-12127 GCA_964409635.1 uncultured Gammaproteobacteria bacterium
TGCGCAACACCACAGGGTCGCTGAACCCGTCATTATCATGTTGAAGGACTACTAGTCGCCGGATTGGCTGGCGAAGAAAGCTGCAATGTCCTGCATATCCTGATCGTTCAGGCTGCGAGCATGTGCCTGCATCGTTGCGTGTGAGCGTTGCCCGGATTTATAAGCCTCAAGGGCGAGTACAATGTATTCAGCGTGCTGGCCACCAATTTTAGGCACACGGTAACTCGGGTAGACATTGAAATAATCAGGTATGCCATGGCAGCCCATGCAGGTGAAAGCCTTGGCTTTACCGGCAGTTACATCACCGTCAGCCAATGCGGCTAAGGGTAATGCGCTGAGCAGCATAACAGTCGATAAAATCGTATTTTTCATAGTCCTCGCTCTCATGGTAATGAATGAATAGACGCCACTTATGGCGCTATTAGTTGCTCCTGAGCCCGTATTAGCAATTTTATGGAGGGGTGGAGCCGGGCGCATTATAACAGAGCTTGCGCTGCAACATAGATGGCCGAAAATCTGCCGCGCATGGATGCTAAACTGGGGAGAAATATATTTATTTACTATGCCGTTACAACAACTCAAACAAGAAATTGAATCCTGTATGGCGGCCGATGTGCCGCGGTTGTGGAAACAGTTCCAGCGGCTGGAGAATCGCCAGTCTGCCGGACAGCCGATCGATCAGGGCAGCGTTAGGTTAAACCAGCAAATAGAAACTTCCATGCAACGCTGCGCAATCCGCCGCGCGGGTTTGCCAGTGCCGGATTATCAACTGTCACTGCCTGTTTCCGATCGGCGCCAGGAAATTATTGCAGCCATCGGGCAGCATCAGGTGGTGATACTTTGCGGAGCAACAGGTTCTGGAAAAACCACGCAATTACCCAAGCTCTGTTTGGAGCTGGGGCGGGGTATACGCGGTAAAATTGGCCATACCCAACCGCGCCGTATCGCTGCGCGCAGTCTTACTTCGCGTATTGCAGAGGAGTTGCATACGGAGATTGGCCAAACGGTTGGCTACAAGATTCGTTTTCAGGATCGTATAAACGACAACAGCTATATCAAGGTCATGACCGATGGGATTTTACTGGCGGAAACCCGGTCGGATCCTGAGTTTCGCGAATACGATACGCTGATCATCGATGAAGCTCACGAACGCAGTCTGAATATTGATTTTCTGATTGGCTATTTGCACCGCCTGTTACCCAAACGTCCGGATCTGAAGCTGATTATTACTTCGGCGACGATAGATCCGCAACGCTTCTCAAAACATTTTAATACTGCACCGGTGATCGAAGTCTCCGGCCGTACCTTTCCTGTCGATATGCGCTATCGCCCTGTAGTGGGTGATGCAGAGGATAAGGATCGGGAGCAGGGTCAGGCTATTATCGATGCCGTTGATGAGCTGGCGAGAGAAGGGCCGGGCGATATTTTGATCTTTCTGGCGGGCGAACGTGATATTCGCGATACCGCCGAGTTATTGCGTAAGCACCATCCGCCACACACGGAAATTTTACCCTTGTATGCGCGCTTGTCTGTGGACCAGCAAAATAAGGTGTTTAAGCAACACAAGGGGCGGCGCATTGTGCTGGCCACTAATGTGGCAGAGACCTCCCTGACGGTGCCTGGGGTTCGTTATGTCGTGGATATTGGTACGGCGCGGATTAGCCGTTACAGTTACCGCACCAAGGTTCAGCGGCTGCCGATTGAAAGTATTTCCCAGGCTTCTGCAAATCAGCGCAGTGGCCGCTGTGGCCGTGTTGCTGCGGGTATTTGTATCCGCCTCTATAGCGAGGAGGATTTCAACAGCCGTACTGAATTTACGGAACCGGAAATACAGCGGACAAATCTGGCTGCTGTCATCCTGCAGATGGCAGCACTCAAATTAGGTGATGTTGAGTCTTTCCCTTTTTTAGATCCGCCGGATGTACGCTTTGTGCGGGATGCCTTTAAATTATTACAGGAACTGGGCGCCACGGATGCACAAAAACATCTAACAGACATCGGCCGTAAGCTTGCGCATTTGCCGCTTGATCCCCGCATTGGCCGGATGGTGTTGGCCGCCAGTGAAAGAGGCTGTTTGCGTGAGGTGCTGATAATCGCCGCCGGTTTGACTATCCCTGATCCGCGTGAACGGCCACTTGAGTCCGCCGCCGCAGCGGATGAAAAGCAGATCCTATTTCGGCATGATAAATCTGACTTCCTTGGCTACGTACAACTCTGGAATATCTTTCACGAACAGAAAAAACACCTAAGCCAGAACAAACTGCGCAAATGGTGCCGCGGCCATTTTATATCGTATATACGCATGCGCGAATGGCATGATATTCACAGCCAGTTATATACCTTGTGTAAAGAGCTGCGGTTGCAGTTAAATGATGCAGCTGCAGAGTATGAGGCGGTGCACCGTGCCTTGTTACCCGGTTTGCTGGGTAATGTGGCCTTAAAAAATGAAGACCGGGAATATACCGGTGCACGGAATTTAAAATTGAATATATTTCCTGGATCCTCGTTGGCAAAAAAACCGCCACAATGGGTAATGGGCGCCGAACTGGTGGAAACCGGGAAACGCTATTTACGGACGCTGGCGTCGATCGATCCCGGTTGGGTTGAAGCGGCTGCCGGTAGCTTACTCAAGCGCAGTTATTCTGAACCGCATTGGTCTCAGAAAAAAGCCCGGGTCATGGCCTATGAGCGGGTAACCTTGTACGGTTTGCCGTTGGCCATACAACGCAAGGTTAACTACAGTTCAATCGATCCTGCTATTTCACGCGAGTTGTTTATCCGCCATGCCTTGGTGTTGGGCGAATACCGCAGCCGGGCCGATTTTGCGTTGCATAACCAAAAAATACGCGAGGAGTTGGCTGATCTCGAAGCCAAGGCGCGACGCCCTGATTTGCTGATTGAAGAACAGGCAGTGTTTGACTATTTTGATGCGCGGATACCGCAAAAGATAGTCAGTGGTGCGAGTTTCGAGCGCTGGTTGAAGCTTGCAGCGGGGCAGCAGGCTGATTCACTAAAGCTGAATAGAGAGCTCTTGTTGCGCCGGGATGATTCGGGTTTTGGCGAGTCGCACTTTCCTGATCATCTCGAAATTCATGGTATACGTTTGCAGGTTCACTATCGGTTTACACCTGGTCACCAAACAGATGGACTTTGTATTGATATACCGGTCGCTGCACTCAATCAGTTCAGTGCGGCTGATTTCGAGTGGCTTGTGCCAGGTTTATTGCGGGAAAAGGTCGTGCAGCTGATCAAGTCACTGCCCAAACAGTGGCGCCGGCATTTTGTTCCGGTGCCGGATTTTGCAAGTGCCTGCATTGATGCGTTGGTAGATAATCCCGGTTCATTGATTGACTTTCTGGGGGCGTCACTTAAGCGCATGTCCGGCATTGAGATACCCGTAGCTGCCTGGCAGACAGAGCGCCTGACATCGCACCTGTTTGCCAGTTTCAGAGTCATGGACGAACAGGGGAAAATTCTGGATGAAGCTTCAGATCTTGTCTTGTTGCAAGATAAATATGCAACTCAAGCCGGCCAGGATTTTCAAAAAAACAGTGCCCGGGCATTTAATGAACGTGCAGTCATAGACTGGGATTTTGGTGATCTGCCTGAATCTATCGAGTTCTTATCAGGCGCAATAATGATGCGTGGTTATCCTGCCTTGGAGATAGAGAACGATAAGATCATGTTAAAGCTGTTCGATCAACCAGCGGTTGCAAGCGCCGCGCACCACCTGGGCGTTTTGCGGTTGTTCGAAAATAAAGTTATACGAGCCATCAAAGATATTAAGCGTGGCTTACCGGATATTCAACAGCAATGCCTGTGGTATGCCCCGCTTGGGAATTGTGAAGCACTAACTTTTGATATTACTCAGGCAGCTGTGGCGCAAGCTTTTCTTTCTGGAAATGAATTGCCCCGGACCGAACAGGATTTTCAGCAGCGCCTTGAAGCTGGCCGCCCAAAATTAGCCGAACTTGCCAATCAGATCGGTGTCTGGAGTGCCGGCGCATTATCTGAATACCATCAGCTTAACCGTCAATTGAAATCCAAAATAGCACCTTATGCCTTACCCGTTGCCAGTGAAATTCGCCAGCAGCTGGACAGTCTGATTTATCCTGGTTTTGTTAGTCAAACGCCGAATAAGTGGTTGCCGCATCTGGCGCGTTATATCCAGGCAGCGCGTTTGCGTTTAGAGAAATGTGGTGCAAATACACAGCAAGAGAAAGTCAATTCGATCATTATTCATAAATTTCTAGAGCGCTACCAAACAGCACAGGAAAATAATCCACGCAGTGAAAACCTGAATGAATTTCGCTGGTTGATAGAGGAGCTTCGCGTGTCTTATTTCGCGCAAGCATTGAAAACCGCCGTTAAAGTATCCGAAAACCGGCTGGAAAAATATTGGCAGGATTTATAGCGAACGGTGTAATGTATAATTTTGTAGGAGCGGTTAAAACCGCTCCTACTTTACTACAGTATTTGTACCGGTATTTTACTGGGCAAACAAAGCCAGTTTTTCCATCAACCCATCGGTAATCGGTTTAATAATAGGCCCGACACCGGGGATCTGTGCAACCTTATCTATGACAGCCTGTAAACTACCCATGCCATTGGAGGCTATCGTGCTCACAGCCGTTTTCGCTGGGCCTGGCAATTGTTCAAACATGCTGGATAGACTGCCAAGCTTACCTGATGCATCGGTTAGCGCAGGGACAGCCGCTTTAGCGGAATCAATATCAGTAATATTGCCCAATGCATCGGTCGTGGAACCAAATATATTAGTCAGCTCATTACCAATATTCACAGTATTGATCTGGTCTAGTGACTCAACTGCCGAGCCTGTGGTTTCAGTGGCGGGATTCTGTGTATTTTGTCCTGTAAAATAGTTATACCCCATCCATAGCAGGCCACCAATAAGAATAAGGGGTAGCAGTTTTCCAAATGATGAGCCTTGTTTTTCAACAGGCGCCTGTGGTGCAGGCTGGCTCGAAGGGTTGAGGTAGCTATCAAAGCCGGCTGGCATAGCCTTTGCGATATTATCTTTTTGGCCGGTTAGCATGTCGACAATGCTACCGGCATTAATGCCGCCACTGCCCAATAGTTTACGTTTAATAATGCCAAAAACGATGGGTGCTATGAGGCCCATCAGAGAATTTGTTGAGCCGCGTTTCATGCCACTAAATCCCGTGAGCGCACCGATAATGCCACCCAGGGCATTGTTACCGAGCACTGAGCCTAGCATTTTTGTACCTGTTTCGATTAAAGAACCCGTGTTTGCTCCACCGAGTATCCCGGACAGGTTATCGAGTAAACTGTCATCAGCGTCATTTAACGCACTGGCAAGGACGTTGCCTCCATTACTGCCACCGACAGAATTTAATAATCCATCAAGCAATCCCGGCAATGCGCCACCGACGGCTTTTGTAGTAACATCCTTGTTTTCTCCCAGCAGTTCACCTATTTGACCTACGATTGCGTCACCAACTTGATCTTTGATTAAATCAACAAGATTAAATGGCATTAGAAACTCCTCATTACTTTGATATCTTCTGGTAAAATAAGCCTACCAGAAAACTAACCGCGAATAGAAATTTAGTTAGCTCTATTCTGTATTACGTCATTCTATTGACGCGTATATCTAAGCAAACGTATTCGTGCTATTAGCCATACGTTTGAACAAAGATAGTTTTGATCTGGATCTAAATTAGGATGGAAGGAGTATCAAACGATGATGAGAATAGGCTTGTTTCTGGCAACAAATCTTGCGGTGATGGTCGTACTCAGTTTAATTTTCACAGCCCTGGGATTGAATCAGCCGGGCATGAGCTGGACACCCTTACTGATTATGGCGGGGATTATGGGAATGGCAGGGTCGTTTATTTCTTTATTGATGTCTAAATCCATGGCAAAACGATCTACCGGTGCGCGCGTTATTGAGACACCGAGCAACGATAGTGAGCGCTGGTTATTGACAACAGTCGCGTCGCAAGCCGCCTCCGCAGGGATTGCTATGCCGGAAGTCGCTGTGTTTGATTCTTCTGCACCGAACGCTTTTGCTACCGGTGCGAACAAGAACAAAGCGCTAGTTGCTGTCAGTACCGGTTTGCTCAATACAATGGATCATAATGAAGTTGAAGCAGTTCTGGCGCATGAGATAACGCATGTTTCAAATGGTGATATGGTGACGCTGTCCCTGGTTCAGGGCGTGGTCAATACTTTCGTTATCGTCTTTGCACAGGTGATTTCAGCCATGGTGGATAGGCGGCGTAGTGGGCAATACAACCAGACCGGTTACGGTTTTGGACGTGGTATGGGCTACCGCATGACTTATACTGTGGCGCAACTCGTGTTGGGTTTTCTGGCTACGCTGGTGGTCCGCTGGTTCAGCCGCTGGCGTGAATTCCACGCCGATAAGGGCGGTGCAAAACTGGCAGGCCGTGACAAAATGATTCAGGCGCTGGAACGGTTGCATGAATTGCAGCGACCGGCGCAGCTACCGGTACAAATGCAAGCCTTGGGAATCAACGGCGGTTTTCTGGGTGCCTTTGGTTTAAAAAAATTGACCATGACGCACCCGCCATTGGAAGAAAGAATTGCCGCGTTACGGGCCCTACCGCAGTTTTAAGTCTTAGAATAGCTGATTTATTCGCGAGCGCCTGTAGGCGCGGTTAAAACCGCTCCTACCGTATTTAAAACATGCGCAAGAACAAGAAATACGCATAAATCAGAGGTTCCTTAAGGCGTGGCCATCAAAAATTCTCTTGGGTGCGGGGCAGGCTATGGGAAACATGAGCATGGTGTTGCTGTAGAGAAAATGCGTTTAACTACCCGCTATAGCGCTGCAATATCAGCGTAGCATTTGTTCCGCCAAAGCCAAAGCTATTCGACATGATGGTCTTTAGCCCAACGTTTTCTTTACGTTCACGGATAATTGGGAAACTTTCAGCCGCAGGATCCAGTTCCTGGATATTATTCGATGCGCAGAGGAAGTCATTTTCCATCATGAGTAATGAATAAACCGTTTCATGGACACCAGCGGCGCCGAGAGAGTGGCCGCTGAGTGATTTGGTAGAGTTCACGGCAGGAATGTTGTCACCGAATACTTCGCCCAAGGCTTCGAGTTCGCGCAAGTCACCGACCGGTGTGCTGGTGCCGTGGGCGTTGATATAGTCGATAGGGGCATCGACAGTTGCCATGGCCTGTTGCATGCAGCGGACGGCGCCTTCACCGGAGGGTTGCACCATATCGTAACCGTCCGAGGTGGCGCCATAGCCAACCAGTTCCGCGTAGATTTTTGCCCCTCGTTTTTGGGCCTGTTCGAGCTCTTCCAGTACGACCATGCCGCCGCCGCCGGCAATGACAAAGCCGTCACGGTCAGCGTCATAGGCGCGCGAGGCCAGCGTAGGCGTAGCATTATATTTTGATGACAAGGCGCCCATGGCATCGAATAACAAGGTCAGGGACCAATGTAATTCTTCGCCACCACCCGCAAAGACTATGTCCTGTTTACCCATTTGGATTTGTTCATAGCCATTACCGATACAATGTGCGCTGGTAGAACAGGCCGAACTGATCGAGTAGTTGATACCCTTGATCTTGAAGGCCGTCGACAGGCAGGCGGAGTTAGTGCTGCCCATGGTGCGCGGCACCATGAAGGGGCCGACTTTTTTAGGGCTTTTTTCGCGCATAAGATCGACAGCAAGGCTGACATTTGCGGTCGAGGTGCCACCGGAACCGGCGATCAGGCCGGTTTTTATATGGGATACCTGGCTTTCCTCAAGCCCAGCGTCCTCGATGGCTTCCTGCATGGCGATGTAGTTATAGGCTGCACTGTCGCCCATAAAACGGCGTAATTTTTTATTGATGCGTGCTTCGATATCAATGTCGATCGAACCGTGCACATGGCTGCGAAATCCCAGTTCCTCGTATTTGCCGCAGTGCACAATACCTGAGCGTTCCTGTTGCAGGGAGTCCAGAACTTCCTGCTTGTTATTGCCAAGGCTTGAAACTATACCCATACCAGTGATTACTACGCGTCGCATATCAGTCACTCTCAGAAATCATCAGTGGAAGTAAATAATCCTACGCGCAAACTTTTTGCAGCGTAGATATCTCTGCCGTCGAGTGACATGGTGGCGTCACCGATCCCCATATACAGGCCGCGTTGGATGATCCGGCGTATGTCAATTTTATACGTGATAAGTTTTCCTTGAGGTGTGACCTGACCGGAGTATTTTACTTCCCCTGCACCCAGGGCGCGGCCACGGCCGGGACCACCCAGCCAACCGAGATAAAAGCCGATCAATTGCCACATGGCGTCGAGGCCCAGGCAACCGGGCATCACCGGGTCGCTTTCAAAATGACATTCGAAGAACCACAGATCTGGCTTTAAGTCGAGTTCGGCGATAATTTCGCCTTTCCCGTAGCTGCCGCCGGTATCGCTGATATGGGTGATGCGATCGAACATCAGCATGGGGGGCAGGGGCAGGCGGGCGTTGTTGGGGCCAAAGAGTTCGCCGTGGCTGCACTGTAGCAGTTCATCGTAGGAATATTGGCTTTGGGATTGTTTGGTCTGAGGCGCTGGACTGGTCATAAATAATTGCCATTTTATTGGTGACTTAAGGAGGCTATTTTAACGGGATATGCGGCGAGTAGAAAGTCTGCTTGCACATGGACTGCTGCTGGCCCATTATTTGGCATTATCACGTTGAAGGTTTACTCGTCAGTGATGAGAGTTTAGGAGTTATTTGTGGGCGAAGTTTCATTTTCTGTCAAGGCAAGCCAGCTATTGGAATCCTTGCTCGATTGCCTGGAATCGGCCGAGGCACTCGAGGATGTGGATATTGATCTGATTGACGGGGTTATGACAATCGAATTTGAAGATGGTGCTCAAATTATAGTCAACCGTCAGTCATCTGCCGGGCAAATATGGCTTGCCTCCCCGCTAGGGCCGGCTCATTTCAACTTTGATGAGGCAAGCAATGACTGGTTGGATGATAAAACCTCGGTTTCTCTGAAAACCACAATGGAGCAGGCATTTTCCAAGAAGTTGGGTCAAGCTATACAATTAGATGAGTTTTAACCGGCATACTGAGCTGCAAGTATGGCTTTCCCAGTCAGTCACGGAAATTTACAAATTGGAGGGGCACATCCAGTTCCGCCTCTTTTAGCAGCCCCATCACATTTTGCAAGTCATCGCGCTTTTTGCCGGTTACACGTACTTTATCTTCTTGAATGGCGGCTTGAACTTTCAGCTTTTTCTCCTTAATCATTTTTACAATCTTGCGGCCAGTGTCCTTGCTGATACCCTGCTGTACATCGATTGTCTGGCGTACCTGATTATTGCCGGGCTGTATTTTTCCTGCCGTGAGTGACAGAATATCTATGCCACGTTTAGCCAGTTTCAGGTGCAGGATATCTTTTACTTGGCCGAGCTGAAATTCATTATCGGCTTTGACGGTAATCTGGTTTTCTTTACTTTCAATTGTGGCGCAAGAGCCCTTAAAGTCATACCGGTTACCGACTTCCCGGTTAGCCTGATTCACGGCATTCGTGACCTCTTGTAAATCAACCTCTGAAACAGCGTCGAAGGATGGCATCGTCATTTCCTTTGTTATCAGGCAGTCTATTATACTATAGCTCTCGCACTCAAGAATGCTCCGTTTAGAGTGCGTAGAGTGTTGTGAAGTGCAAGGCACAAAGACGCAGTAAAAGCAGGCTATTGCAGGCTTTGCCTACAGAACATAGGTAAGGGGCGTGAGCAGGAGCGGAAGCTTTGCAACGCTGCTATTCGCAACAGGATGCGTGCTATAAACGGGGTAATCTTGAGGGCGAGAGGTATATGTACAGATATTTAAACATGCAGGTGTGTCTGGTTCGGTGAATATTCTTCGATTATTGCGACGAGCAGATTTTCTATCGCCCGCCAGGCGGTTACAGCTTTATCCGCCTTTCCTGCTCATGGGGATTAAAGTAGTGGAGCTTGAGGAAAATTGGAACCGGGTTCGGCTTAAGCTGCCGCTGACCCTGTTGTCTAAAAATATGGGGAATAGTATGTTTGGCGGTTATCAGGCGGCGGTGGCCGATCCGATTGCCGCGCTGGCCTGCGCTAGACAATTTCCGGGCTGTGATGTCTGGACGCGTACCTTATACATCGATTTTATCCAGCCTGGTAACACGGCTCTGGAACTGCTGTTTGAGTTTGACCCGAAGATCAAACAACAGATCAAAGATGAGTTGGAGCGTAAGGGGCGCAGTACACCTGAGTTTGAATACGGCTTATTCCGGGAAGATGGAAGCTTGTGTAGCCGGGTACATTGCCGGGTTGCTATTCGTCCGGCCGGTTATAAGAAACCTGAGCGGGCCGATTACTAATCAGGCTGGTTAAACCTAGAAAAATCAGTTGAACCTACTGCGGCCGTCTAATGCACTGACTACACATCACCGCATGGCTGATACGTCTTCGTCCTAAATAACTTGCGAAGTCTTGTGTAGTCAGCACCTTAGCCACCCTCGCTACGGTTCAACTGATTTTTCTAGGTTGAACTGGCGGTTTTCTTCTACAGGCGTCGCTTCTGTCTCTGTGCTTACGGGGTTGGCGCCAAAGAGTGATTTGCGAATGCTTTCCAGTTGCTCGTTGTGCTGCTCGCTGTGATGTTTATTCCAAATATCCAGCAGCGGCATAACGGCGCGGATAAGCGCATCGATGTCACCCCTGACCGGCGTTTTAAAGTGCAGTGCATTCAGTGCCTGGCTAACTTCACCTGGTTGCGCGACATGATTGAGGGAGATAGCAGTTTCTGTAGGTGTCTGCGCTGTCTGTGTTTCTGTGACGGTAGTGGCGTGTACACGGTTCCCGCCGTCGTGTTCAGCCGCTTTTAGTTGTTGCCGCGTATCTTCAAGCAGCCTTGGAAACCGGGTGCTGTGGCCCAATACTGGAGAGGCGATACCGATACTGACGGTCACCGTTAGCGCTTCCCCATTGATTGAGAATTCGTGTTGTTCGACGCGCTTGCAGAGTGCCTTGGCAAGATATCTTGTACCTATTGGGTCTGATGATGGCAGTAACAGTGCAAACTCCCCGTGTCCCAGATGGGCCAGGGTATCTTCACGACGCCTGCCCTGGGACAGGAAATCGGCGAATACTTTAAGTAGGGTTTCGGCGAAAATCTTGCCATGCCGTAAGAAATGGATCTTGTATTTATCCAGCTGAATCCCCAGCAATGCCAGCTCGGTGTGATGCCGTATAGCATAGGCCAGTTGTTCTTCACCGCGTTGCTCAAAGGCTATCTGGTTATAAACACCCGTAGTGAGATCGATACTGACCTGCGATTTTAGTACGATATTGGCCGATTTTGTTTCTTTAAGCGCCTGTGCAGTTTGTTGTTGTTTCTGTAGCAGCTGACAGGCCGCCAGTAATTGAGTGCGGTCAAATGGCTTGGTGATGAAATTATTTGCGCCAGCGGATAAGGCTTTCTCTTTGGTGCCGTCATCATCTTCCGCCCCCGTTGCGATAATGACGGGGATGACTTTTAAGGCTTCATTACCACAACTGCGGATTCGATCGAGCAAGCCGAGGCCGTCCAGGTTAGGCATGGAGAGGTCAGACATGACCACTTGTATTGAGGAATCTTCTTGCAGCGTCGACCATGCCACTTCGCCGTCTTCGGCTTCAACTATCGTAAAGTGATCACTGAGGATTTTTTTCGCAGCAACCCGGATCAAGCGGGAGTCGTCGACAATCAGGATGCCGGGTTTAGATTCGGCTTGGCTTTCAGGTGCCATAATTTAACACTGGGTTCAAGTTACGCTGCAGCAGAATTTAGTCTGTAGTGCATCGGCCTTTGCTAGGCTTTCTTTAGTCTTTCATAGAGTTAGGCAGGTTTTATTCATAGGCTGCGCGCTAAGATTTTCATATTAATATCAAAATCAGGAATCTGCGGCTCAATAAATTCCTGATGCGGGCAGGTATCTATAAGGTTGTGATCTGACATGCTGTGATCGACCTGCCGCAAGCATCTGGCCGCACATTAAGATTATTATATATTCTTTAAATTACAATAAGTTATAGGCAGGAAATAAAAAAGGCCCGCTAATGCGGGCCTTTTGAAGGTCTACCACACACGCTTAT
>CAYPEL010000036.1:12227-20188 GCA_964409635.1 uncultured Gammaproteobacteria bacterium
AAATAAAAAAGGCCCGCTAATGCGGGCCTTTTGAAGGTCTACCACACACGCTTATCTACGGCGGCGGGCAGGTCTCTTCTTAGTAGCGCGCTTTTTAGTAGTGCGTTTTTTGGTGGCCTTTTTCTTGACGGTTTTTTTCTTAGTCCGCCGTTTCTTGGTCACCCGCTTTTTGGTAGCCTTTTTCTTAGCGGTCTTCTTTTTAGTCGACCGCTTCTTGGTTACCCGTTTTTTGGTGGCCTTTTTCTTAGCGGTCTTCTTTTTAGTTGACCGCTTCTTGGTCACCCGTTTTTTGGTGGCCTTTTTCTTAGCGGTCTTCTTTTTAGTCGACCGCTTCTTGGTTACCCGTTTTTTAGCTACCTTTTTCCTGGTAGCAGGTCTTTTCTTTCTCACCACCTTTTTCTTCTTGGCGGTGGTCTTGCGTCTCACTGTTTTCTTTCGTACTGCCATGGGATACCTCCTTACGAGTACATGGTTCGCGCAACGTAACGGCGTTCACAAACGGAACTTTAATGAAAAAAGAACAAATTACAACACTTAAGTGAAGTTTCGCTCTATTATTGTCTTGTAACTTCAGCTGCTTTTTGAGATACATGTGCCCCGGCAATCTTGTTGAATTACTTCATACTTTTTTTGCCGGATTCATTTTATAAGTAAATAGTAGTATGAAAGTGATGTTGAATATTTTCTCAACGCCGCCTATGTTGTTTGAAGGATTGAAAATTGAACGCGGAAATGACAAATATGACCCTGAAAACTTTTTTATATAAAATGCCGAAAAAGTTAAAAAATAAAACCGTTTTGTACTGTTGCGTTGCAAATCTGCAACAAAAACTAACGAAGAGAGTATTTGAATGAGCGCAATTATTCACAAGCTAATAGACCGATGGACGCATTATTTTTGGTCTGATGATGTTAAACATCAGGGCGTGCAGAATATCGTTATACGGGTTGTGCGCTTGATCTATGTCGTAATGCGGCATTTATATCGAGGTGAATTGACGTTACGTGCTATGAGTCTGGTTTACACAACTTTACTGTCACTCGTGCCGTTGCTTGCGGTCAGTTTTTCGGTGTTGAAAGGCTTCGGTGTGCATAATCAAATAGAGCCTTTGTTATTGAAGTTTCTCACACCATTAGGCCCTAAAAGTGTCGAACTTACCGACAGGATCATTGGTTTTGTGGCGAATGTTAAAGTCGGCGTGTTGGGTTCGCTGGCCCTGCTTTTTCTTCTCTATACTGTTGTTTCTCTTACACAAAAGATCGAATCGTCCTTTAATTTTGTGTGGCGAGTAGAGCGCTTGCGCGGTCTTGCGCAACGCTTTGCCAACTACTTGAGCGTCATTCTTGTTGGCCCTGTTTTAATGTTCGTTGCATTGGGTATAACGGCAACAATTTCCAGTCATAGCGTGGTTCAATACCTCAGTGATATTGAACCCTTTGGCCAGTTATTTATTCTCGCCGGCAAAGTTATTCCCTATCTATTGGTGATCGGTGTGTTCAGTTTTCTTTACATGCTGATCCCCAATACGCGGGTAAAACTGTTTCCAGCTATTGCAGGCGGTATCGTCGCAGGTGTTCTATGGAAAACTACCGGTTGGGGTTTTGCTACCTTTATTTCTAATTCAGGTAATTATGCGGCGATTTACTCGAGCTTTGCGATATTAATATTATTGTTGATCTGGTTGTATTTGAGCTGGTTGATATTGTTGGTGGGCAGTCAGTTTGCATTTTATGTCCAGTACCCGCAGTACGTGACGCGTTTCCCGGTTGAGTTGGAATTGAGCAACCGTTTACGTGAACGGCTGACTTTACATATCATGGCGCTGGTTGCAGACCGTCACGTTAACCAGGGTGACCCCTGGACCTCCGAAGCGTTAATCTCACATCTTGGGTTACCGGCACAACCTGTCTACAAGGTATTGAGTCTATTGCAGAAAAAAGGCTATTTATCAGAAACATCCGACAGCGACCCTGCTTATTTGCCGCGGCGTGATATCGATACGATTTTAGTTTCTGAGTTGTTACACGTGGTGCGTTCGTCGGGCGAAAATCGCTTTTTATCGTCTGTACAGTTAAAGCATCATAGTCAAGTGGATGACACGCTGGATAAAGTTCAGTCAGCCATCAATAGTTCACTAAGTGGCCTGACTTTGCGCCAGCTTGTTAACCGCTCAAAAGAACAGGCAGGTTCAAATTAGTTCGCGCTGGCAAGCGTCAGTGAGGTATTGATTTCTGATGCTGTGAGGTAGCGGATCGAGATCCATTCAGGCAGATAAGTGCGGACACTGTTAAGGTAAACATAGGGTCTTACCGCACAGGTCCAGGCTTTCAGCTTGCGGCGGGTATTGAAAGACCAGGCTGCTTCACCGGTACTGACCGCTAACCATTCCTGCTTATAAGGCCCGTCTTTGTGAACCAGTGTTCCCATCAGGATCCAGCCATTGCGGCAGTGCTGCTGCTCTGCCAAACGGTAGGCGCGGTAGAGTTCATACTGTATCAGGGTGTGTGCCACAGCTTTAGTCGCTGCGGAGCTGGCAGGTAAGTAAGCCGTTAGATCTTCGAAATACTGCTCGGCCGGGGCATTTCCCGCATAACTGAGCATTGAAAAACCTAGCGCTGTGGCAACGATGCTACGGCGTATAGCTAGTAAATGGGTTTTTGTGATTTTAGGCATGGTTTACGGGCAACTGTCTCAGGATGAAGACAGTAGCAGGCAGGAGTATGTTATTCTGAGATGTACTTCTCAAACTGCCCACATTTCTCAACTGGATGTTGAAGGACTGCTCGTACGGGTGTTTAAGATCCTGAATATAGAGTGGAAGCTTTGTTGAAAAATAATCCCTGGTTAAGGCGCAGTGCCGAACTCCTGATTTTCCTGATGATAATTCTGGCTATTCACGCATGGCAAACGCGTCATGCGCCGAGTGGCCAGGCGCCAGAGCTTAGTGGCGTCCTGCTGGATGGTGCTTCTGTATCGCTCCAGCAATTCCGGGGTAAGCCATTGTTGCTGCATTTTTGGGCCACATGGTGCCCGATTTGTGGTATTGGGCAAAAGTCGATTGACGCACTTGCCGATGATTATGCGGTGCTAAGTATCGCAATGGATGAAGCGAGTGCCCAGGAAATACGCAGCTACATGACGGAGAAAAATGTCGATTATCCAGTACTGCACGACCCGGATAACGTAATTGCGAGCCGCTATTCCATAGTAGGTGTTCCAACTAGTTTTATTATTGATGCCGATGGCGAGATACGTTTTGTCGAAGTCGGCTATACCACCGGCATTGGTTTACGGCTTAGGCTCTGGTGGGCGGGGTTGTGAAGGATGAACAGGTCATTAGCGTTTTGGATGCAATTTGTAATCTGGGCTGCGACTTTGTTGATAGTTGTATCGAAGTAATGGCCGCTGGCGATGTTCCAGAACAAACCCGCAGTTTGTCAGATCAACAACGTATTAGCCTGCTGGAAGAGTTACAGGCGATTATGGCTGTGTATCGTATTAGGAAAGGTTGATGCATAAACTGACATTATGTCTAGGATGATAGGCGAATTAAGCCGAGCGGGCTGCGCGTTTGCGTTCGTGTTCTTCTAACAGCTTTTTGCGCAGCCGTAATGAACCCGGTGTGACTTCGACAAGTTCATCTTCATCAATAAACTCCAGCGCCTGTTCCAGAGTCATCCTGATCGGTGGCGATAGCACGATGTTCTCATCGGTTCCGGAGGCGCGGACATTGGTTAATTGTTTGCCCTTGAGCGGGTTAACCACCAGATCGTTATTA
Source organism: uncultured Gammaproteobacteria bacterium (assembly GCA_964409635.1). GTDB lineage: Bacteria > Pseudomonadota > Gammaproteobacteria > DSM-19610 > DSM-19610 > CAYPEL01. The sequence goes on from CAYPEL010000036.1 coordinate 16,007, forward strand.
CGTGAATGAATACCGATCAGCATGCCCTGATACACTTCCTCGCCGTGACCGATAAATAATCGGCCGCGTTCCTGTAAGTTAAATAAGGAATAGCCTAGTGCTTTACCCTTGCCATTGGCGATCAGCACACCATTAATCCGTTTACCGAAATCGCCTTTTTTGATCGGTGCGTAGTGATCAAAAACGTGGTAAAGCAAACCGCTTCCTTGGGTGGCGGTGAGAAATTCAGTGCGAAAACCAATCAATCCCCGTGAAGGAATGATAAAGTCTAAACGCACCCGGCCTTTTCCATCAGGTTGCATGTTTTGTAAATCAGCGCCGCGTTCACCGAGTTTTTCCATGACGGTACCCTGGTGCTGGTCTTCGACATCCACGGTTAGTTGTTCATAAGGTTCCTGCCGCACGCCATCAATTTCACGAATAATGACTTCAGGGCGTGAGACACCCAGCTCATAGCCTTCGCGGCGCATGTTCTCGATCAGGATAGACAGGTGCAACTCTCCCCGCCCGGATACCTGAAACTTGTCCGGGTGTTCGGTGGGTTCAACGCGCAGTGCAACATTATGTATCAGTTCGCGGTCCAGCCGTTCTGAAATTTGCCGGGAGGTAATGTATTTTCCCTCGAGCCCTGCGAACGGGGAATTGTTCACCATAAAAGTCATACTGACCGTTGGTTCATCAACACTTAATGGGGGTAAGGCTTCAACTGAATCCGGTTGACACAGGGTGTCTGATATATTCAGGCCATCGATACCCGTAAAGGCAATAATATCACCGGCGTGTGCCGACTTTGCCTCGATCCGTTCAAGGCCGAGAAAACCAAACAGTTGAAGGATGCGGCCATTCCGGGTCTTGCCTTGTTTGTCGATCAAAGTCACCGGCGAATTGCTGGTAATTTGTCCCCGTGCGATGCGTCCAATGCCGATAACACCGACATAGCTGTTGTAATCAAGTGCACTGATCTGCATTTGAAAAGGGCCGTCCACATCCACATCGGGCGGGCTGACCTTTTCAATAATCGTTTCTAGCAAGGGTGTCATATCACCCTCATGGCAATCAGCATCATAACCAGTGAAACCTTGCAGGCCAGAACCATAAATGACCGGAAAGTCGAGCTGATCGTCCGTCGCGCCCAGGTTGTCGAACAGGTCAAAGGTTTGATCCAGCGCCCAGTCGGATCTTGCGCCAGGGCGGTCAATTTTATTAATGACAACGATAGGCTTCAGGCCGTGCTGCAGTGCCTTCTGGGTGACAAAACGGGTTTGCGGCATAGGTCCTTCGACGGCGTCAACCAGCAACAAAACGGAATCAACCATGGACAATACCCGCTCTACCTCACCACCGAAATCGGCATGCCCGGGTGTGTCAACGATATTGATCCGGTATTCGTTCCAGCGAATGGCGGTATTTTTGGAAAGGATGGTAATGCCGCGTTCTTTTTCCAGGTCATTGGAATCCATCACCCGTTCTGGTGCTGCCTTGCGGGCGTCCAGCGTGCCGGACTGAGCCAATAGTTGGTCGACCAGGGTGGTTTTCCCATGGTCAACGTGGGCGATGATGGCAATGTTGCGTAAGCGGCTGATCACTGTGAATTCCTGCGGGGTAAAACCGGATATTATAGCTTAAATTAGGCTTGAATAGCCTATTGTGGGATATGCTTTTAAACTACCAATATATCTCGCAGGTATTTGCCGCATGATTATTCAGGATTCGTTCCTGATTCAGTCAAAAGGTCGGGCTAGTTATCTGGTCAGTAACTAAGCAACGGAACATAATTTAGTTATGATGCACTAGGCGGTTTACCCAGCAGGTCATCCAGGGGGGTATCAACCGGGGTTGTGCTATCAGGTGTAACACTGCTTTGTGGATCCGGCGCAGGCTTACTGGCGATAAGCTTATCAGGACTCTGGCTCTGACCAAGCTGAAACATTTCGATGGGTTCCTGGCATAATTTCTGGGAACTGGCAGCCAGATGTTGGTACACATCCCGGTAGCTTTCGGTCATTTTTTGTACCAGGTTGGATGTCTGTTTGAAATGGTCGGTGACTTGCGACTTATATTCTGTGAGTTCCTGCTCAAGACGGTCAACTTCCAGTTGCAATTTTTTCGCCCGGCCAAACCCCTGCAAAAAAAACATCGCAAAACCAATACCAAATACCACGCCGAAGGCAAAGGCTATCAACGAGGCTCCCCAGAACCAACTGGCTTCTTCTCCGGTCACAATCTATAGTCCTTATTAATTAAACTAGCCTGAAGTATACCGTTAGTGCATTAGAATCTAAAATCCAACCCTAAGTGCTTCAGTCATGATCAAAATCTACACAACGAGTGATAGCCTGTTAATCCATCATTACCGTAATTTGCTGGAAAATGCAGGCATCAACTGCCAGATCAAACAGGCATATCTATCGGGTGGCGCCGGTGAACTGCCACCTATTGAGTGTTGGCCGGAGCTGTGGATAGAAGATGACCAGTTACAGGCTAAAGCGAAAGATATAATTCAAGCTTCAGGCAACCAGACTCAGCATATTCTTTGGCAATGCCGCTGCGGTGAAAAGCACGAACAACAGTTTAATATTTGTTGGAAGTGTGGCGGAGCAAGAAAAGACACGTTATGATATGCAACGTAATTTAGCAAATAAGCTAAATATTGCGGGGTAGTTTATCCTGCAATCCAATAACAGGAATCCCAAACGGACGCCGGGGGAAAGGAATGAAATCGATCTACGTTGGCAATCTTGCCTTTGATGTCACCTCAGAACAAATCGAAGCACTATTCTCTGAACACGGCCAGGTACTTTCTGTTAACCTGATTAATGACCGTGATACCGGTGAGCCACGGGGTTTTGCCTTTGTGGAAATGGATGATGAGATGGCCGATAAAGCCATCGAGGTTACTGACGGCGCAGAGTTCCGCGGCCGGAATCTAAAAGTCAATTTTGCCAAACCACGCGGCGTCCGCCGGTTACGGCGCCCGCGTTAGCAGCCGGTTTCATTTGCCGCCGAAGTTTCGCCTTTAGTCATAAATGTCCGAATATTTTCCGCAACACCCATAATCAGACGCTGTCGCGCTGATTGACTTGCCCAGGCGACATGGGGTGTGACAATCAGGTTAGGTAGGACTGCGCTGAGTAAGGGGTGGTTTTCTGGTGGAGGTTCTTCGCGCAACACATCTATCGCCGCACCGCCTATTTGTCCAGATCTTAGCGCAGCCAGCAGCGCCAGGTCATCTACAAGACCACCGCGGGCTATATTGATTAAGATCGCGTGAGTTTGCATCAGGTTCAGCTCTTTCCGGCCTATCAGCTTATTGGTGGTGTCGGTGAGTGGGCAGTGCAGGCTGAGGACGTCTATCTGCGGTAAAAGTTCTTCTAAGGGTATGCGGCCTGGCTGGGCGGGTGTATTGGCTCTTTGGGCGATTAAAATTTTCATGTTCAAGGCCTGTGCCAGTTTTGCTACCGCGCTGCCCAACTCACCTAAGCCGATAATGCCGAGTTTTTTCCCCGCTAATTCCTGGATGGGTGCATCGAAGACACAGAAATGTTTGGAATCCGGCCATTTTGATGCTGCCGCACGGTAGCGATCCAGCTGGCGTGTCAGGGTAAGCAGCATGGCAAAGACGTGTTCAGTGACGGATGCCGTGGCATAGGCAGGTACATTGCGTACCTCAACGCCATTATGTGCAGCGCTTTTTATATCGATATTATTTGTGCCGGTCGCCGCAACACAGATCAACTTAAGCTTTTTTGCCGATTTGATCAGCGCGTCATCCAGGATCACTTTATTAGTAATGATCACGGAGGCATTACTTATTCGTGAAGCACAGTCATTTGGCAGGGTATTGTCGAAGCTCTGCCAGTGATCAAGAATCGATATTAACGGCTGCAAATCCAGGTCGTGCGGACTCAGACTGGCAATATCCAGAAAAACACCACGCATTTATTGCTTGCCAAGGATGCCTTGTTTAAGATTCTTGTCTGCGGGTTTATCCCCAATCCAGACCAGTAGCAGGGAAGAGATGAACAGTATGGAAACGTATATCAGTCTCATTGCAGGCTCCTTTCGTTCGCGGTCTGACAGGGTGCTATGTTATCACCTCGCGCCAGTAGTTTGACGCAAGGATGAAAAAATCCTTGCAGATTATGACATCAATCAGAGTTCAGACGATAGCGGGTTGATCTA
>CAYPEL010000037.1:0-19541 GCA_964409635.1 uncultured Gammaproteobacteria bacterium
TGCGAAACACCACAGGGTCGCTGAACCCGTCATTATCATGTTGAAGGACTACTAGCACCCTGAATAGCAGGCCGGTATGATCACACCGCTTCAAGACACGACCTGCGAGTCAAAGTTCACCCCACCATGCCGCTGAATACCACCCTGCGTATCGAACCCGTTGCCACTGAGGCGCAACTAAAGCAGTTCATTAACCTGCCCTGGAAGCTGTACCAATCTGACCCAAATTGGGTGCCACCGCTACGGCTTGAGCTAAAAGAACGCCTCTCGCCTAAAAAGAACCCCTTTTTCAAGCATGCCAGGTGGCAAGCCTGGATCGCCTGGCGCGACGAACATCCCGTCGGCCGTATCAGCGCTCAGATTGACGAATTATTTCAGCAGCACCATCCGGAGCCGGTCGGGTATTTTGGCATGCCGGAAGCCGAAGATGACCCGGAAATCCTTGCCGCGTTACTTAGCACAGCCGAAGACTGGCTACGCCAGCAAGGCATTGGCATTGTCCGGGGGCCGTTTAATCTCTCGATCAACGAGGAGTGTGGGTTGTTGATTGAAGGTTTTGATACACCGCCCAGCATCATGATGGGGCACGCACGGTCTTATTACGGGCAACACATCGAAACCGCCGGCTACAGCAAAGTACAGGATCTTCTGGCCTATACCATAGCGCCCGATTTTGAGGCGCCACGCATCATGACTAAACTGGCTGAACAGGCTGCCAAAGGGGTCACTATCCGCCCGTTACGCCGTAAAGCAATGGCGGAAGAACTGGAAATTTTGCGTGATTTATTCAACGATGCCTGGAGTCAAAACTGGGGGTTTGTGCCTTTCACCAAAGCTGAATTCAAAGCAGTGGGTAAGATGCTGACTATGCTGGTCGATGACGATTTTATTCAAATTGCCGAAATTGATCAACGGCCGGTTGCGATGATTACCGCCTTCCCGAATATCAACGAAGTCATCAAGGATCTAAACGGCCGGTTGCTGCCTTTCGGCTGGCTCAAACTATTGTGGCGGCTTAAAGTCCGTTACCCGAAAAGTGCACGCGTTGCCTTGATGGGTGTGCGCCAGGAATTCCAGCACACAAAACTCGGGCCTGCGCTGGCATTTCTAGTCGTAGACGCGGTTAGAAAAGGACTTATCCGCAGAGGTATTCGTGAAGTAGAAATGTCATGGATACTGGAACAAAATAAAGGTATGCGAAATATTATTGAAACCGTCGGTGGCAAGGTTTATAAACGCTACCGGATTTATGAAAAACGCCTCTAACTCGCTGTGAACACCCCTCCGGTAGCGCATCCGTTTATTGCCATTGTGTTGGCGGGTGACCGTGGTCCAGATGACCCATTAGTAATAGCAACTGGCGCCGCTTGCAAAGCGCTCGTGGAAATTGACGGCCAACCCATGGTATTACGGGTACTAAAAACACTGGGCAATTCCAGCCATATCGGTCAACGCATATTATCCGGGCCACGTAAGGAATTCTTGCAAAACCAGCCGCTACTTAAGCAGCAGATTGCAGACAAACAGCTTGAGTGGAAGCCACCACAAGCCACACCCAGCACCAGTGCAGGACACGCCATGCAGAACACTGCAAAACAGCAGCCGGTGCTGATTACAACAGCTGACCATCCCCTGCTAACCCCGGAGATTGTGGATCACTTTTGTGAGCACAGCCTGAATCAGGATCTGGATGCAGCGGTGGGATTATGTGAATACCAGCGGATTAAACTGGCCTTCCCCGGCATCCGTAAAACCGTATTAAAATTCAGTGACGGTGAATATTGTGGCTGTAACCTGTTTGCATTTTTAACCGACGACGCACGCCGCTTGGCAGACATCTGGCGTCAAGTTGAGAACCAACGCAAAAACCCCTTACGCATTATTCGACTGCTAGGCTGGATGTCGGTAGCACGCTACCTCACAGGAACACTGTCTTTACAAAATGCCATGGATGCACTATCGAAAAAACTGGACTTGCGAATTGGTGCAGTCATTCTACCCTACCCAGAAGCTGCTGTTGACGTGGACTCGGTAGCCGACCAGATCTTAGTACAAAATAAACTGGCTGAATAAGGCACATGCAGGAGTGGTTTTACACCGCGATGATACTGCAGCTGATCGCGGTTTGAACCGCTCCTGCAGTGCTTACTATACAGTACGTTGATTAGCCGACCAATCAAGCAGCAATACTGCTACGGGAAATCTCCAGGTTTTTTTCCTGCTGACGCACAAACACCGCTTTATCACGACGGTAACCCCGTGCTGAAATTTTGAGTTTCCAGGCATCCCCGGAAGCGACTATCTGGTACAAATTATACTGTGCTTCTCGCCCCGCTTTTTGTCCAAGAGCTGAAGCTGAGGGAATGCCGAAAACCGGAATAGAAAGACCAGAAGTTTTAATTTCACTTTCAACTGCACGGTGACTGTGGCCGTGCAACACCAGCTCAGCACCTTCTTGCCTGATGACATCACAAAGTGCTTCTGCATCCGTTAATCGTTTACGCCATTTTTCCTCACCTGGCACTGGCGGATGATGGACCATAATCACTCGAAATAATCCTGCTTGTCGGGTCTCCTGCAAATAGTGTTTAAGTTGCTGTAACTGTTCCTCCCCCACACTACCGACTGCCAGGAAAGGTGCAGAAGGAACAGCACTCGATAAACCGATAAAAGCAACCGGTCCACGGATACGTAAACTTGGGAATATTTGATCCAGCCCAGGCTCTGACTGGCTTGCTTGTGACGCTACATCGGAAGCCATATAGGCTTGCCAGTGTGAAAAACTTTGCATCCAGGAACTGCGCACATAGGCATCATGATTTCCCGGTATCACCGTCACCTGGCTGGAACTGCCTATCGACTCCAGCCAGCGGCGCGCCTGACGGAATTCATCGTGTAAACCGATATGCGTCAAATCACCTGTCACCACAATATGCTCGGGGCGGGTTGACTGCAGATCACGCTGTAATGCATCTAATATTTCGGGCCGGTGTTCAGCGCGGCGTTTGGTACGCCAGGATAAATAACCCAGAATACGTTTGTTTATCAACTCCAGTGGATTCACACCGTGCAATGACGACAGGTGAGGGTCTGATATTTGCGCAAAGGTCAGACTCTGCGGTTGATTGTGATTATTCAGCATTGTTCAAGTTCTCAGTGACGCAAATACGACTATTTTGCCAGGTATCTAATTTAAACGGTACACTAGATCTGATGAGTATATCAACTTCCAGCCAGCCTGATTCACTTCGATTAACTGATATTTTAAATCAGCCACGCATTGGTATGCTCAGTAATCAAAATAGCGGTGCAAACCGCAAGCATTTACAAAAGCTCAAGACACTTGTTGCAAAACATCCGGCCATACGCCATAGAATCACTTCATCCGCTGCTGAAATACCGGCGGTCTTGCAAGATTTTGCCAGCCAATCGATCAATATATTGGCCATCAATGGCGGTGACGGCACCACCGCAGAAGTATTTACACATCTGTTACGCAGCCGGATATTACAGCCATTGCCCTTGTTTATACTATTACCGGGCGGCACAACCAATATGAATGTTGGCGATGTTGGCATACGCGGCGGCCTGTACAAAGCGGTAAAAAAACTTTGCAGCTGGCAAAACACGGGCAGCCAGACAACTGAAATCCTGCACCGGTCAATCGTCAAAGTTGAACCAGGTAATAAGGCATCGCCGGTATACGGTATGTTTATGGGGGCTGGCGCAATCATTCAGGGCATCGAATACTGCCACGAGAAAATTCATTCGCGGGGTGTCGGAAATGAAATCGGCCCAGGCCTAGCCATGGCAAGAACGATCTGGGGAATCTTGCGCCGTGACCCGCGCTTTATCCAGCCGGTCAGCGCCAAAGTCACCCTTAATAACCAGCCTGAGATCATCGAACAACGCATGCTACTCGTCTTGGTAAGTTCACTCGAGCGTTTGTTTCTCGGCATGCGTCCCTACTGGGGCAAAGAGCATGGTGCATTACATTGCAGTTTTATTCGCGAAGATGCAGCACGCTTTATACGCACACTGCCATCGCTATTACGCGGACGGCCAACACGTCACGCCACACCTCAAGCCGGTTACCGCAGTCATAATGCTGATTCGCTGACCTTACAGATGAACGGGATGCTGACCCTCGACGGCGAGATGTATCAGATTGATGAGCACACCGGGCCTGCCCGCATCAGCGATGGCGGCAGACTCGATTTTCTTCGCCTCTAACAGCTCTGCCATGACCCATCGTTGCTTGATAGAAATACTCGACCGCCAAACCCGAGTGGCAACGCCAGAGGCGTTGGATACGCTGATCAACGCACTGCGCGCTAAACACGGTAACTCCATCGACTGCATTTTGTTTTATGGCTCCTGCCTGCGCAGCGGGAATGTGTTCGACGGTCTGGTCGACCTCTATCTTATCGTTGATAGCTACAACAGCTTATATACAAACAAGCTTCACGCCATTGCAAACTGGCTGCTTCCGCCTAATGTTTTTTACATCGAAGTAGCCACTGCAACAGATACCATCCGTTGCAAGTATGCGGTGGTATCCCGCAAAGATTTCGCTCGCGGCACTCAACGCTGGTGGCATTCCTATCTCTGGGGAAGGTTCACACAACCGGTTGCCATTGTGTACAGTAAAAACGACGCTACCCGTCATCGCCTATTGAATAATCTGGCTAACGCTATCACGCGGTTTTTATCAAAAGCCCTGCCAAATATACCCGCCACTGGCACTGTCCGTGACCTTTGGGTGCAAAGCTTGCAACTCAGCTACCGCGCCGAACTGCGCACAGAATCCGGACAACGCGCCCGGCAATTAATAGATGACCAGCCAGAATTTTATACCACCATCAGCCACGCCGCTTTACCAGCGCTCTCTAAAAAACTCAGCCTGGAGGGTGATGAAGGCATCAATGGCCAGTACCAGTCAGAAATACCCACTTATCAACGTACGCTTGGCCGGGTTGACTGGTTTATCAGGCAACTACAAGGCAAATTACTTTCGGTACTCCGCTTGATAAAAGCACTCTTTACCTTTGAGGGTGGACTGGACTATATTGCCTGGAAACTGGAACGCCACTCCGGACAAAAAGTCGAAATACCGGAACGGGTACGCCGCTATCCATTGATTTTTATCTGGGGGCTTTTCTGGCAGCTCTACCGGCGTGGTATATTCCGCTAACAGCAACTTCCTTGATTACACTTACTGCATCTGATATCCATAATGCATAGCCTTAAAAAACTGCGCAAACGGCGCCGAAAATATGTCAAAAAGATTGGCCATTACCTTTTGAGAAAATCCAATCGTGTGTTGCAGCAACAATCACTGATTAGTAATGCACCTATACTGGATACCTCTCTCTTTGACTGGATCCCGATGCTTGAAAATAATTGGAATGTGATTCGCAGTGAGCTTGACAAAGTGCTTGAATCACGCAGCCAAATACCCGCTTTCCACGAGTTATCCCTGGGGCAGAAACGCATTTCAAAAGGTAAGGACTGGAAGACATTTGTTTTTAACGTGCTTGGCGACCACTACAAACCTAACTGTGAACGCTGCCCCCAAACTGCACAGTTACTCAAGCAGATCCCAGCACTAAGAAATGCCTGGTTCTCAATTATAGCACCCCAATACCATATACCTTCACACGCCGGACCGACCAAAGGTTTTGTCCGCATACATCTTGGTCTCAAGGTACCCGCAGAAAATAATAAGTGCAGGATGAGAGTCGATACGCAGGAGTTTTTCTGGCACGAAGGCAAGTGTGTTGTATTTGATGACAGTTATGACCATGAAGTCTGGAATGATACTGACGAAGAACGCGTTGTACTCTTTATAGATGTTGACCGGCCAATGCGCCTGCCGGGCCGCCTGCTTTACAGACTTCTCATTGCTATTAGCAAGCAAACTATATTTGTCCGGGAAGTGCATCAAAACCTGCGTCACCATGAGCACCAACAAGCTGCAGATGATAACCGGCGCGCCGCGTAGCACATGACTGCCTCTAAACAAACCGCCGCTAACACAGTTAAGCAGTTACGCATCTGGCTGGTTATTGGAGACAAACCAGGGGATAACGCGCAAATAGAAATCATCGCCGAAACGCTTGGGATGCCATTTGAAATCCGGCGTGTCATCCCGAAACCAGAATATGCGCTCGGAAAACCGGCTTATAAAATATCCCTGTCTCACCTCAACGCTGAAAAATCCGACCCATTGGAACCACCCTGGCCGGATCTGATCCTCACCATAGGCCGTCGGCCCAGTATGGCCGCATTATGGATCCAAGCGCAGTCCAACGGTCATAGCAAAATAATCTTGCTCGGCCGGCCGAAACGCTGGATGGAACGCTTTGCTCTGATCATCGTCCCTGCTCAGTACCGCATGCCAAATGACCCAAAAGTGTTGCAGCTTGATCTGCCGCTGATGCGAAGCAACGAATCCGCTATAGAAGCAGCCCGCCAAATCTGGCGCGAGACATTCATGACATTGCCGCGCCCTTTGACCGCACTGCTAATAGGCGGACAAACCAAACCTTTTCGATTTAATACCCAGGATGCACTCGGTTTACTTGAAAAAGCGCAACAGATGGCTGGTAATGGCAGCCTGTATATTTCGACCAGCCGCAGAACACCGCCAGCTGTTATCGAAGCCTTGAAAAACAAGCTGCCTGAAAACACCACCCTGTTTTGCTGGTCGCCGGATAATAGCCAAAACCCATACCTCGGATTACTCGGCCTGGCCGACCGTTTTATCGTCACCGGGGATAGCATTTCCATGATGGTGGAAGTCGCCAGACTCGGCAAACCGCTAGCGATTTTTGAACTGCCTGTCCAGACTGATTGGTCTACCCAGCTGCAACAGAAACTTGCTACCTGGCTGCAGGCTGGCTCAAGTAATACACCTTCAGGACTGGGCAATTTACTCTTCAAACTTGGCTTGGTCCGGTATTCCCGTGACCTCACCGCGCTACACCGCTCCTTATACGAAAAACGGCTGGCAGCCCCGCTGGGGGAACCTTTTATCGAGGCCGGGGGGACGGTAGAAAATGAACTAACCCAGGTTACCCAAAGGGTACATACACTGATAGAATCCCTACAACAGGGTAAATGAACTTTTCCACTCATCTGTGTACTAAATTTACAGGCTCAAAAAAATCGTGGTACTCCTATGACATCATCAACACATTTTACCGTCGGTCAGCTGGTTCACCACCTCAAATTCGATTACCGGGGTGTTGTTGTTGATGTGGACCCGGAATTCCAGGGCACCGATGAATGGTATGACGAGGCCGCAAAAAGCCGGCCGCCTAAAGATCAGCCCTGGTACCACATACTGGTCAATGATGCGGATCACTTTACCTATGTTGCCGAACGCCACCTGGAAGCCGATGATAGTGGCGAGCCTGTTAATCACCCGGCACTCGACGCATTTTTTTCGCAATTTAAAAATGGCGCGTACCAGTTGGGTAATAGACTGAACTAATTATTGACTTCGCAAGCCTATTCACCACCCGCCGACCGCGGCCTGGAAATTATTTACCAGGATGAAGATTTACTGGTAATCGAAAAACCAAGCGGCTTGTTGTCTGTTCCCGGACGTGGCGAAAACAAGCAAGACAGCCTTGCATTGCGGGTACAGGACGAATTCCCGGAAGCACTGATCGTACACCGCCTGGATATGGAAACCTCGGGCATCTTGCTAATGGCACGAAATCCGAACAGCCAGCGAGCGCTAGGTCGGCTGTTTGAATTGCGTCGAATCGGAAAAATTTACATTGCCGTTGTTTCCGGCCGGGTAAAGCGCAACGCAGGGGAAATTAATTTACCACTACTCGCCGATTGGCCAAACCGGCCACGCCAGAAAATCGACACCCAACAGGGAAAACCGGCACAGACAACTTACCGGGTTCTACAGTACGATACGCAGAGAAATATCACCCGGGTTGAATTAATCCCGAAAACTGGCCGTTCACACCAACTTAGAGTTCATATGCAGGCAATCGGGCATCCCATTTGCGGTGACAAACTCTACAATAACGGGGCTATAAACAATCCGGTATCACGGCTGTTATTGCATGCCACCTCACTGGCTTTCATACATCCAACACAGAATAAACCTATGGAATTAAACAGCCCTGCGCCCTTCTGAAATCCGGTCTGGCCTTCTGGGCCGTTTATTTGTACCCTGTCGCACTACAAACTCACCAGGCACACACATCGTTCGGGGCTGATCATGGCATTTTCAAAAGAACAGATTGAAGAACTCAACGTACTCCTGCACTTCAATATGGACTCTGCATTGAAGGGCATCAAGGTACACAAATCTGCAAGACCAGAAATGATAGATGCGATAAAACGCCTATACGAGAAAGGTATGCTGACCCAGGTCGATGGAGGCTATTTGACAGAGCTTGGGCAAAAAACGACAGACCACACTCAAGCATTGTTAACCCTATTAATGCCAGCCAGGGAAATGGCATCCTGATGCATAGGATCAATTCATTAGCCCTCTGACAATGGCTCTGGAAATCGTAACGCAGTATCACCTGGCTGCCACGCCGGGTATTTTTTCATAACGGCTAAAAACAGGTCTGATGCCTGCCAGTAACTCAGCCAGACCCTAAGCCTCTGATAAGGTGAAGCTGTAAACCAGTCAGGATCCACGCCCGCGAACTGCCGGATAAAGGGAAAGATACCGATATCCGCGACAGTCACTGCAGTGCTCAATAGAAACTGGGTTTCACCTAACCGCTCTTCAAGCTGTTCTAAAAACACTTCACCCTGCGCGCGATAATATTCTGCCGAATGCTCCGGAAAGCGGTTTGAATATTTATAACGATCCAGCGCTGATTTAAAAGAACCATCATTAGTCACCAGCAATGCATTGGCCATCGCCAAATAGCATTCATTCTGGCCCATCCAGTTCTGTGGATCGTTTTTCCGCAACGCCCATTGAACGATATCCCAACTCTCATCCAGCACAGACCCATCCTGTATTACAAGCACCGGAACCGTACCTTTGGATGAGACCGCTAACAGGCTCGCCGGCATTTCTCTTAGCAAGACTTCGCGTAACTCAACTGGTATACCACTCGCATAGACAGCTAGTCTCGCCCGCATGGCATAAGGGCAACGCCGGAATGAATACAAAACAGGCAACATTTAAAAAACCAGTGCGGCTATTGTGCCGGCTGACCCTGTCTTTCCATGGATACGAAGTCGTATAAGTCCCGATCCAGCATATGCGAAGCTGTAATACGCTGCATCGACTTAAAAATATTCAATGTCCTGCCCGGTTGCTGTTTTTCCCATTGCGCCAGCATTGCCTTCACCGATTGTCTTTGCAGATTTTCCTGGGCACCACATAAATTACAGGGAATAATTGGAAAATCCATTGCTACGGCAAAGTGTTTTATATCTCGTTCCAGGCAATAGGCCAGCGGCCGTATAACAATATTTTGTTGATCATCAGTCATTAATTTAGCCGGCATACTTTTCATACGCGCGCCGTAAAACATATTCAAAAACAGTGTTTCCACCATATCGTTCATGTGATGCCCCAGCGCAATTTTTGTTGCACCCAACTCTTTTGCCGTAGTGTACAAAATTCCACGGCGTAGCCGTGAACACAGGCCACAAGTGGTTTTACCTTCCGGTATTATATTTTTGACGATGTTATAGGTATCGCGTTCGACTATTTTATAGCCGACACCGAGTGACTCGAGATATTCCGGTAAAACATGCTCGGGAAACCCAGGTTGCTTCTGATCCAGATTGACTGCAATCAGCTCAAATTTTATGGGCGCATGCGCCTGCAGATGGAGCAGAATATCCAGCATGGTAAAGCTGTCAGCGCCACCGGACAGGCATACCATCACACTGTCGCCAGGTTCGATCATATTGAAATCAGCTATCGCTTCACCCACATTCCGGCATAAACGTTTTCGCAGCTTATTAAAGTCAGACGACTTCATGCCATGAGATGAAATCTGAATAGGTCTGGTATTGATCATAAATAAATCTGCTCGAAATTATCCGTTACTGTGTAATCCGGGAATGCAGTCATTACTAAATCACTCAAATAACAATCATCATTTTAAAATTAAAGTTCAGTCCCGGTAAAGTGTATAGGGCTCGTATGTATAGTACTTTGGAAAGCTGTCCAGACGTACGTGAAGCCAATATACGCCCAAGCCTGAAGTACTTAGCCAAAGCGGCTTCTCACAAAGCCGTTGCACTACTGAAATTCCAACACTTTTCCAAAAGGCCTGCTGCTGAGTTGCTGGCGCGCCTCGAACAAAAGTGGCCAGGTGTGGGTACAGATCCAGTGCGCCCACCGGCAAAGGAGCAACAAGATAGGCATCGTGGCCCAGATTTGGGAAACCCACAACCGCTTCATCTGCACTGTCTGATTTAAAATATGCCGCAAACGCTTCAGCGTTTGAGTGCACACCTGCAAGCGCAGGACTGTCAACGACTATACATTCAAACATTTGATCCAGGGTTGAGCGTGTTAACGGCGGCATTTCCCAGAAAAACGCCTTAAACGGCACATCAGCCAATAGCTGATTAAAAAAGTGCCGGAATGCTTCACTTGATTTCCAGCCATCGACAACATCATTAAATTTTAAGGGCGCCGTTGCACGCAAAATTTTTAATTTATTGATGCGTCCATCATTCAATGCTTCACAGTTTATCTGCCACACAGGATTATTCCACTGAAGTCCGGTAATTATCCCAATTCCATCTCTTGATTGGCGTCTTGCCAGATAACGAAAAAACCTCTACTGCAAGGCCGGGCAGATGCAGTATTGCGCAGGTATGATAAAAACCCGAGCTACCTGGATTGTCCACTATGGTATGACCCAATTCATCGGCGAACACCTGATACGTCTGCTCGTCGACCAGCACGTCGCAATCAAATGCTGCCAGCCAGTCAAGTCTCGACTTGAAGCCCAAATCAACACCCTGACCTATTGCCACGATGCAGGATCCAATCCATAGAATTTCTCAAGTTGCTGATATAAGTCCGGCAGCTTACTCTTCATTTGTACTGGCTTTTCAAAAAAGGATTCTGTCGCTACCGCAAAAAACTCTGGCGGTGAGGTGGCACCGTATTCATCAATCACGGAATTTGTGCCCTTTTCTACCCTGATGAGGAATGATTCATATTCCTTATTCAACACGTCCGCCCATTGTGCATAATCGGCGTTATCCCGTAAAACGGGTAGACCATCCACAATGGAATTTTCCTCATCCAGCTTGTGGGCGAACTCATGTAATACTACATTGTGACCTTCCGTGTGATCGAGACTGCCGCGCATGACATCTGCCCAGGACAGCACCACCGGTCCACGGTGCCATGACTCCCCGGATCTGATACTGTCGTCAATAACTTGAACGAGACCATCATATTTGACTTGCTTTGCCACATAGGTATCGGGATATACGAGAATACTTGTAAACCCTGGGAAGCGGCGTTTTTCCTGCCCCAGTAAAAGTAAACACGCATTACCGGCAACCGTCATACGAATCTCATCGGTAATTTTCAAACCCCCGCGGCCGAGAAACTCTTTTTCATCAAGAAAGATATTTATTCGCCCATGTAATTCTTCCCTGAGCTCATCAGGCAAAAGCGAATAGATTGAAACGTTTTTTATTAAAATCCCGATGTGTTCTGGTGCAAGCGCTATAGAGAAAAGTTTATTTCTTCGAAAATGCTTATATTGTTTGTGAATTATCCATATCAAAATGGCGAGAAAGATCAAACCGAAAAAGATTAAAATAGCCAACTAAATATACTCGTAGGGTCGGGCCCAGATATCACTATGTATTTATTAATTATTTTTCTCTATGACCTGTGTTTTTAGCGCTTAAACCACTCTTTTTTGGGGCAGAATGTACGCTATAAGGTATTGCAGACTCTTTCAATACATACCGATTATCAGGATGGACAGTCACCCTGTCGAGGCAGGTAATACCAAGTGATGACTTAACATTGTCTATAAACTCCCTGTTACCAATAGCGATGTTTTGCGTCCACGTTGGATCACGTAGATTTGACACACTAAGTGCATGGTCAACCCAACTTTTATGGACTCGCTGAAAATCGTCGAACGAGTTAGCACCCGATAACTCTATCAGTGCTGATTGATCTATCACTGTATAGCGCTTTGGCGGGTATTGAATCTCACAATAACCACTCCACGGCCAATCGGCGGGTTGGCTAATCACACCCGCCCGAACCATATTTAAATCGATATAAACCATACACTGCGCTAAGTACGAATCGCTATCAACAGCCGTCGCGTGGTAGCGGTCTTCCCAGAATGCGCCCTGACGTTTTTTCCGGTGATTGTATTCCTGCGCTGTACGTCCAGCAACTAACTGCATACTCTTTGCAATCTCACCTTTGCCGCCATCACGTACTAACAGGTGAATATGGTTTGAGGTAATGGTGTAGTTCAAAACGCAAAGGCCATAACGTTTTTTTGCTTCAAATAACCAGTATCGCCAGCGTTGCCTATCTTTGGAAAATTTCAGAAGAAAATCTCTTTTGTGACAACGGTGAGTAATGTGCCAGACATGGCCAGGCAGGTAATAACGATGGGCACGTGGCATAGGGCTTCTTCCTTAAAGCGATTTTATTGTCACAAAATAGAGCGTTTAAGCACGTATTTGAGTGTTATAGTAAACGATATTACAATTATTTCAATATCTTGTTTAGGTTCGACCCCCATGATGCATGATGTGCAATAACAGATCCATCCGTGTCCTTGCCGGTGATATCGGTGGCACCAAAACCCGGCTGGCGGTGTTCGAGGTAGACGGAACCGCACTGGAAACTGTCGCCGAACAAACCTACCTCAGCCAGGAACACGCTTCGCTGCGCAAAATCATCCAGGATTTTCTAGACCAACAACGCTTTACAGTAGAAGCGGCCTGTTTCGGCATCGCCGGTCCGGTACGCTATTCTAAAGTCAATACGACTAACCTGCCCTGGCACATCAGCGCCACTGAAATCGCAGAACGCTTTGACCTGGCGCAAGTATTTCTGCTCAATGACCTGGAAGCAAACGCCTGGGGAATCCGTGCGCTGTCCGATGATGATTTTTTCACCTTACAGGCCGCCGTGGGTAACCCCGAAGGGAATCGGGCCATTATTGCCGCTGGAACTGGCCTGGGCGAAGCCGGCTTATTCCATGACGGCATCGACCTACAACCCTTTGCTACTGAAGGCGGGCACACAGATTTCAGCCCGAACAGCGACCAGGAAATCGAGCTGCTGCGGTTCCTGAAACAACGCCACCGCCACGTCAGTTGGGAACGCTTATTATCCGGGCCGGGTCTGGTACATATACATGAGTTCCTGCGTCACTATCACAACAGCCAGGTACCGGCCTGGTTATCTGGAGAATTGCATAACGGTGATCCGGCGGCTGTAATCTCTATCGCAGCACAGACGCAGCGCGACGCTATTTGTGAAGAAGCTCTGGATCTTTTTGTCCACTTATACGGCGTAAAAGCTGGTAACCTGGCGTTAACAACACTCGCCAGTGGCGGGCTTTATATCGGCGGTGGCATTGCTCCAAAAATTATCAACGTCATGGATGGCGGCGCCTTCATCAAGGCCTTTTTGGCTAAAGGCCGCATGCAACCTTTACTGGAAAAGATTCCTGTAAAGATAATATTGAATGACCGGACGGCGCTCTATGGCCCGGCGGTGTATGCAGCCCGGAAAGTGATATAAAAATTATTTATTTATCTTAAAACACAACCTAAAGGAGTCACCCTTATGCAACTCGGAATGATCGGACTTGGCCGCATGGGCGCCAACATGGTACGTCGATTGATGAAGGCAGGTGTTGAGTGTGTGGTGTATAACCGCACACCGGGAATAATCAAGGAGCTGGAAAAAGAAGGGGCAACAGGTGCATCTGATCTCGCCGACCTGGTCGCCAAACTGAAACCACCACGTAATATCTGGATGATGATACCAGCCGCGTATGTTGATTCGCTTATCGATGATCTGGATGATCTGGTTAATCCGGGTGACGCACTAATCGATGGTGGCAATTCTTATTACAAGGATGACATCAGCCGCGCAGTTCAACTACAGAAAAAAGGGGTTCACTATATTGATACTGGAACTAGCGGTGGTGTCTGGGGATTGGAGCGCGGTTATTGCCTGATGATTGGCGGCGATACCGATATTGTGCAACGACTCAACCCTGTATTCGCTGCATTAGCACCCGGCATGGGTGAAATCGAACGCACCCGCGGACGTAGCGGCGAGCCATCGGCTTCCGAGCAGGGTTACCTGCACTGCGGCCCGGCCGGTGCTGGACACTTTGTAAAAATGGTTCATAACGGAATCGAATACGCCATCATGGCCGCCTATGGCGAAGGCATGAACTTACTCAAGCATGCCAACATTGGCAAACAAAGCCACGCCAACGATGCAGAAACCGCGCCCTTGCGTGACGCAGAAGCATTCCAGTTCGACATCGATATCCCGGAAGTTGCCGAAGTGTGGCGGCGCGGCAGCGTAATCGGTTCCTGGTTGCTGGATTTGACCGCCAATGCACTGCACCAAAATCCAACACTGTCTAACTTCTCCGGCCATGTCTCTGATTCAGGTGAAGGCCGTTGGACCAACATCGCCGCTATCGAAGCCGGTGTACCGGCACACGTCTTGAGCGCAGCCCTTTTCGATCGCTTTAATTCCCGTGGCGAGGCTGACTTTGGCAACCAGATTCTCTCTGCTATGCGCTTTGAATTTGGTGGTCACCACGAGAAAAAGGTAGACTAAGCATGTCTGAACAGGCGCAATCTGCACCTTCATGTGTCATGGTGATCTTCGGTGCAGGCGGCGATCCGACCAAACGCAAACTGATTCTGGCGCTGTATTATCTGGCTAAAAACCACCTGTTACCGAAGCAGTTTGCAATTATCGCAGTGAATTACCGCGACATGGACAACGCAACCTTCCGGCAACATCTGGATATCCCGGCTCACGAATACATTGGTAAAGAATTATCTACCGAACTGTGGTTACCTTTACTCGAACGCATCCATTACCTGCAGGATGTCTTTCTCGCTGAGGAAACTTTCGACCAGTTATCTGAATTATTAACCCAGCTACAAAAGCAATGCAGCATCTCCGGCAACAGTTCGTTTTACCTCGCCACCCGGCTCAAAACCGCCGGGCAGTTGAACCACCTGCTGAAAAAATCAGCACTCCGGCCCGGAGCCGTTCTGGCGAATTACCTGAGGGAGTTACCAAACTTACTTATCGTGGCCAAACAATCTAAAAGAAAGATGGCGAAGTAATCGAAAATCCTTTTGCAGAAGAATATAGTGCTCCTGAGAGCACCACTCAAAAGTTACCTCCAAGTGTGACTAAAATGATCTATCGAGGTCAGGTGATCTATAAAAAAGATGGAGAGGTTATTGAAGATCCAACTTTTGAAGATTCAATGTTAGCTTAGGCATTCATGCTGACTTTCGGTATTGACTGTCCAATCAAGTAGTTGAGCACCCTATCTCCATAATATGCTTGGTACAACCTTTGTTCTGATGATGGGCGGCAAGGCCTTATATACTCTTTTCAACTGAGGCCGTAGTTTACGCATATAGATATTTCGATAGAATTTTCCTCTAACAGTGATTGGAATAATATAGTGTTGCACCACAGAGGATTCTTCCGTCCAGATCTTTTTAAACGAGGTAGCAGGTGTGAGCATGTTGTAACCGCTAATTCCTTTCTCGAAACAATCGCGAATACCATACTCCATCCTTAAACGTCCTGGGCCGAATCGCTCTAGCCGATAATCAAAACCACCTAAATACTCATAATGGTTATTGTGGTAACGAAAACCAATGCCGATTGAGATGTATTTCTCATCAAGAAGCAGACTGGAGATGCATAAGCCGGCATTTTCAGAGTGTTGCTTATAATGGTTACATACTTGTTTCAAAAATACGCACGCTTCGTTTGTCAACATAGTTTTCCCAGACAACCCCCTGGCCGTTAGCCATTGAGACTTAAAAGACAGACAAGTATCGATGGCGAAATCGGCAGATAAAATATGATCATCACCGTTACCACTAAGCTCTCCTTGTTCGCCTAAGTATTTTGCACTCCTGCGTTGGTTTTGCCGCATTTTTTTAGTTCGACTGGCAAGATATGCTTCAAAACTATCATGAGCTTGCGTATCGACAAACGGCGCCGACGTTGTTTTTATAGGCTCGCCACCAACATTGCTTATCAGTGGAGCAATATTCGCGCGCGCGTGTACCGCCCTTAACTCAATGGCATCAACGTCTGCATTTTCGAGGATGAAATTCCAGGCTGGACCCAAGATACCCTGATTCTCCTGCGCATCAATAATCAACGCGTCATCAAAACAAGAGAGTAACCCACCCATTGGCTCCAGGATTTGAAGACCATAATGCTGGTTCACAACCCAGGGCCAAATCATAACAATGGTATTGTCATGCGTAGCGACAAGAATTTTTAGTTCATAGTTACCGAGAGGAGCGAGGGTTTGCCACCAACTACTAACCCAATACCATTCCTGGAAAAACTGATAGGGCGCGGCAGATTCACTGCTTAATTTTCCCCAGGCAGAAGCCAAATCCTCAAACTGCTGCTGATTGGTTATGAATTCGAATTGCATCTAGTAGTCCAGTCTCAGGTGATATCCCGATAACCCAGCACAGCGCATGGATCCACTCTGAATGTGAGTATGATTTCGAAACTACTGGGCGCTTTTCGCAACGCTTTACTAAAGACACTTTGACAGATAACCAGCGTTTGTTTTGTTCTACCTGAAAGCGAACCCGGGATTATTAGGATACAGTAGTATAGGAAAAATAAAAGCCATGCCCCCCACAAGTCAATCCTATGATTCAATCACACAGCCATAGACCAACCTACCGCACGTGGGTTAGCAACACGCAGAAAATCCTTTGAACACCGACACTTAACCGGGGCCGAACAGACTGATCTGCTGAGGCACACGGCTGTCCAGTAAGCGGATCGTTTCTGTTGTCGACTCTTTTTCATCCCGATGCGCCAGTATCTTCTTGATCACAGCCGGATCTTCGATGCAGGTAATGGCCATCACGGCACCGCTACACGCACGGCAGGTTACGATGTCGATACCGAAAACACGTTTGAGTCACGGGGCCCAGGTTATTACCAGGGAAGGCATGTATGTCGGATTTTTCAGGAGCAAAAACCGGTTATGGCGACATGATGTTCTGCCGCCGTTTGATCAGACGCATCGTCCGGGGAACTGGTTTTTCTGCCTTTGCCCCGCTTCGCGGGTGTTGCCTGTATCCGGTACTTGCTGTTCGGTGTCGGTCTGGTAATGTAACTGGCACAACCGTTCCAGCTTGTCCCGTTCGTTGGCCTTGGTCACCACCCCGGCGTGCAGCGAAAATCCTGCCACCGAACCGGTACACGGTTCATCAGAGGTCGGCAAGGTGAACATCTTACGTCCGATATGTGGAACCACGGCAATCCGGTACGACTGCATGGACGCAGGAGCAGTTGCCGAGGTGAGGGCATGGCCCAGCAAGATGTTCATCGGATCTACATTCAGGGCGTCTTCGCTCAGGTAGCTATTTTCAGCATCCCGTTCCAGCAATCCCTGACGCTCCAGAAAACGTCCGATGCGTTCGGCGAGTGTATGCATCAGTTAGATTACTGTTTTGCTCGTGCGTGCATTGACCCACTGAAACCGGCGCATGTCGTCGAGCCTGAATCTTCTTGTCGTTCATGTAAGTCACCATGAGTGGCCATCATGAACACAATGCTTTAACTCTTCAGGCTCATTTCATGTTGGACAAGACCATTTCTGTACGGGTAGCTTTGTCCCTGATAAGATTTAGAAGTTATTGTCGGATTATCCTATTTATGAATTTTATCGAAAACACAGTAAAGCGTTTTTCAATTTATATAGGCTGTTCAATACTCTATATATCGTCTGCTGTTTATGCCGCAGAGCCTAATTCGGCGGACGTCTTGGTAGCTGTTTTAACCGATCAGGAGATAGAGCAGCAAATTAGAGATGCGCTTACCAAGGGTAAGGCGCTTAAAAACCAAAAACTGAATCAGCAAAAGCCAAAAATAGCTTCTCAGCCAATAATAAATAGAAGGGTGGCCAACCACAGTGAGTTCTACACTATGTTAATCAACCGCTGTGAAAGACGTGAAGTTTCACGATTTACGGGGAAAATAAAAACACGTACTTATAACGAACTCCATAAATCAGCGGGTACTTTACAACAGGTCATAAAAGGTTCGGAAGCGGAACTGGTAAACTCAATTCTCGATAACCTCAAGCACCATAAGAATCGGTTGCATTATCTGATGACCGCCGCTGAGACACTAATTATTCATAATGCCTGCACTAACCATCTGGAAATCTTGGAATATATTCTTGATCATTATTTCCACTATATCGATGTTGCATATAATCGGACCATTTTTAGCTTTATGGAGAAGGCCAAAGATGTTTATCTGAAAGCGGATGATCCACGGAGTGCTTTGGCTCTTCTGCAGAAATTCTATGCTGTATATGGACTCCAGAATTTAGACACTGGAATATACAGAATAGAGTCTTTATACCGTTCTTACGCTTCCGCGCTGAACAAACTTGGAGGTACTAGCGCAGCCATTTATGTGCTTGAAGATTTAGGTAAGCCGCATAATGATTGGAAAAAGCTGTTTAGAAGTAATGTGGGCTCCAAAATAATATCCTATCACACTGCTCTGCTAAAAATGGATAGCAAAGACCGAGCAATTAATGCCAAGTATAAAGGTAAAGAATGGCTCGCCAAATTTCAAACCAAACTTCAGGATAAGCGGATTCTACCCCTTATTACTACACGGCACTGCACTACTAACGACCCATTGGAAGACGTGACTCAAGCTATAAATAAAACCAAGCTGCCTTTTTATAAGCCATATTGGTGGAGTTTTGTTGAAACTCCGGATGCTCATATTAAAAGCTATGCCGGTCTCATGAATTTATTCGAAAATCGGGAGCATAATAGAAATAAGTTGCAGAAATACAGCGACAGTGAATATTTTAAAATTGCTTATATTGCCTTGGTTAATAATCTTGATAAGCCGGATCTTGTGGTGTATGCCGCTAAAACAATGGTAGTAACAGATAGGGATTATGACTGTGCGGTGGAGCTGCTAGAGTATATATACCAAAAATATTGGTCTTACGATATTCCGGATACCGTGAACGCGAATGCACATAGGAAATCCGATTGGATGGATTCGATCGTTAGAAAACTGGCGGCTCTTTACAGTATGCAGCGTGATTACGATAAAGCGGTTTTTTTAGTTAACGATTATATTGATAAGCGTGGCGACGAGTTAACGAAATACAAATTAGCTCGCTGGTATAATATCTCTGCGGAAGCCTATTTCGATCTTGGTGATATTGAAAAAACCGTAGAGATGATCGAGCGGACTAAAAAGCTAAATCTTAAGTACTCTT
>CAYPEL010000037.1:19561-20085 GCA_964409635.1 uncultured Gammaproteobacteria bacterium
CTTCCAGCGATACCTTGATATTCTTGAAATATCTATCTAATGCCTTGGCGTCTAAATCGCCTCAGTGAGGCTGGCTACAAAACGGTGTATAGGTATCTAATCAATTGTAAATATCGAATGTCTGGGTGAGCTGTTTCTTGATAATGTCATCAGCGGTATTGCTGGAGGTGCCGTTGGCATCGTAAGTGGTTTCAGTCAGGCGATTACCTTCGGTGTCAAGGCTATAGTCGATGTGGTTGCCTAATCCATCAGTGATTTTAATCAGTCGTCTGGCACCGGGGCTGCCAAAGGCGGTTGTGATGCTCTCAACTTCACCCGTGGCCAGACACGTCCATTTTGTTGTTCTGCTTTGTGTGCCACTGCTTTCCGTTAAGGTCTCAAAACGGTCATTCCATATGAAAAACTATTTTTGTACGTACGGGGTTAAGTACAATGTAGCGGACAAGCTCCAGTAGATAGCTCTCTTTTTCAACCAGTATGGCTTTATAACGCCCTTGAAAAACATGACCTACTTTTCCATGGTG
>CAYPEL010000038.1:0-4679 GCA_964409635.1 uncultured Gammaproteobacteria bacterium
TCATCTCAGGTATCGTCAAAGACAACATGTCTGCACGATCCACTAACATCTCTGCGGGTGATCTTTGCTGACCTTTTGCAAAGTAGTTGCGGAAACCATCTGCCGTTGGCTCAAGCACGGCAAAAGAATTGACATCGGTCTGTTCCTGCGAGGCATCTGCTCGTCCCGGTGTAAATGGAACTGCAATTTTGTGCCCGGCTTTCTTAGCCGCCTGCTCAATGGCAGCAGATCCAGCCAGAACAATCAGGTCCGCAAGCGATACTTTTTTGCCGCCAGATTGTGCTTTGTTGAAATCCATCTGGATCCCCTCAAGAGCCTTCAGTACTTTTGCCAGTTCAGCCGGTTGGTTGACATCCCAATCCTTCTGAGGTGCGAGACGAATGCGTGCTCCGTTAGCGCCACCGCGAAAATCGGTATCACGGAATGTAGCGGCCGACGCCCAGGCAGTCCTGACCAGTTCGGCAACGGACAGCTCAGAGTCCATGATCTTAGCTTTGAGCTTGGCAATGTCCTTCGAGCTGACCAATTGATGATCGACCACAGAAACAGGATCTTGCCAGATCATATCTTCCTTCGGCACCATAGAACCAAGATAGCGCGCACTTGGGCCCATGTCGCGGTGCGTTAGTTTGAACCATGCTTTAGCGAAGGCCGTTTCGAACTCTTTAGGATGATCGAGCCAACGCTTGGTGATTTTGCCATATTCGGGATCAAATCTAAGCGCAAGATCCGTCGTGAACATAATTGGAGCATGTCGCTTCGATGCATCGTGCGCATCCGGTACGAGTTTTGATGCGCTCTTATCATCGGGAATCCATTGGGTTGCACCGGCAGGACTCTTCGTCTTAACCCAGTTGAAGCCGTACAGGTTTTGTAGATAGTTGTGGGTCCAGGCAGAGGGATTGCTTGTCCATGCACCTTCCAAACCACTGGTGATGGTATCCACACCTTTACCGCTATTGAAACTACTATTCCAACCGGTGCCTTGCGCTTCGACGCTCTCGGCTTCAGGTTCTTTGCCGACATACTTGGAAGGATCAGCCGCACCATGGGCTTTGCCGAAGGTGTGCCCGCCTGCAATAAGCGCAACCGTCTCTTCATCATTCATCGCCATGCGACCGAATGACAGGCGAATATCCTGTGCGGCTGCAAGTGGATCAGAGTTGCCGCCAGGCCCTTCAGGATTGACGTAGATCAGCCCCATCTGCACAGCGCCAAAAGGTTTTTTCAGCTTTCTCTCTCCGTGAAAGCGCTTGTTGTCTGCGAGCCATTCACTTTCAGCGCCCCAGTTGATTTCTTCAGGCTCCCAGCCATCCACACGGCCACCGGCGAAACCCCAGGTTCTGAAGCCCATTGACTCCATGCCAACGGTTCCCGCAAGCACCATCAGATCGCCCCACGAAATCTTATTTCCATACTTTTGTTTGATGGGCCAGAGTAAACGCTGCGCTTTGTCCAGATTGGCATTGTCGGGCCAACTGTTGAGTGGTGCGAAACGTTGCATTGCACCATCCGCACCGCCACGACCGTCACTCACACGGTAGGTACCCGCACTGTGCCAGGACATACGAATAAAAAGCGGCCCATAGTGGCCATAATCTGCTGGCCACCAGTCCTGAGAGGTTGTCATCAGTACTTCGAGATCTCTCTTCAAAGCATCCAGGTCGAGACTTTCGAACGCTTTAGCGTAGTTAAATTTTTCGCCCATAGGATTGGACGCAGGAGAATTTTGACGCAGTGGTTTGAGGTTCAGGCGGTTAGGCCACCAGAATTCATTCGTCGCTTCCTTGTCCTGGGCAATCGCCGGGGTAATTGCAATGAGCGGAGATAACCCTATCGCCACCGTGGTAATAACCGTTATCATTTGTTTAAGCATTAAAAGTCTCCTCATTTTTAAGTCCATTAGTGCGTGCGCAGTAAGCGTACCGCAATTTAGTATCAGTCAATAATTAACAACTATGATAGATGCTGATCACTTTGGCAGCATTTATCCAATTAATTGTTATAATCTAAGTTATAGTTATTAGCTATTATAAATCAGAGGCATGATATGACACTGACAGAACTGCGCTATATTGTCGCCGTTGCCCGCGAGCACCATTTCGGCCGTGCCGCTCAGGCTTGTTTTGTCAGCCAGCCGACGCTCAGTGTTGCCATCAAAAAACTCGAAGAAGAACTGGGTGTCCAGCTATTTGAACGCCGATCCAGCGAGATCACTCTGACGCCGGTAGGTGAGCGTGTTGTTGACCAGGCACAACAGACGCTCGAAGCGGCTGAATCTGTTAAAACCGCTGCCCAACAAGGCAAGAATCAATTATCGGGGCCATTAAGGATTGGCGCTATCTTTACCATAGGGCCCTATTTGTTTCCCGAACTAATTCCTATTTTAAGAAAATCAGCACCCGAT
The DNA here is from genome assembly GCA_964409635.1 of uncultured Gammaproteobacteria bacterium. Classification (GTDB taxonomy): domain Bacteria; phylum Pseudomonadota; class Gammaproteobacteria; order DSM-19610; family DSM-19610; genus CAYPEL01. The sequence continues at coordinate 2,408 of CAYPEL010000038.1, forward strand.
ATGCCGCTCGTTGTGGAGGAGAACTATACATCAGAATTATCCGAAAAACTCAAGCATGGTGAGCTGGATATCATTCTCATTGCCCTGCCGTTTGAAGAGAATGGCATAGTGAGAAAACCCCTCTATACTGAGCCGTTCGTCGTTCTCCTTCCAGCAGCACACCCGTTAACGCAACGCAAAACAATTAAATCAGCCCACTTGAAGAATGAGACCGTACTGTTGCTGGGCCGTGGCCATTGTTTTCGTGACCATGTAATCGAAGCCTGCCCTGACTGTGTTCCCAAACCCGGGCTGGAAGGTGGCTTGTCCGACACGCTGGAAGGCAGCTCCCTTGAAACCATCAGACATATGGTAGTTTCAGGGTTAGGCGTTACAGTATTACCCTGTACAGCAGCGGGCGCCGACCGCTATTCCCAGCGCCTGCTGGAAATCAGGCGCTTTTCTAATCCTATTCCCAGTCGGGTTATTGCCGCCGCCTGGCGCACTTCATTTCCCCGCCCCAAGGTCATAGACTTAATTACCGATGCAGTCGGTCAGTGCCATTTGAGTTGTACCAAGCCGACCAAACATAAGAAATCCGCTCAGTAACCGCCGCCCTTCAGGCCCGTATGATAGCTATTAACTATCAATAGTATTTAAATATAATAATTTACTAATCAATAAGACAAGCCGATAATTTCTCCACTTTCAATTCACACAGGCTTATGCCTGAACAGGAGACCATCATGGAAAATACCAGTGATATTCGACAAGCCGGACCCCGGCTGAACGAACCAGCGCCAGCCTTCCAGGCTAAAACCACCTTTGGTGACAAAAGCCTCGCTGATTACAAAGGCAAGTGGCTGGTGCTGTTCTCACACCCGGCTGATTTCACGCCGGTCTGCACAACCGAATTCATGGCGTTTGCCAAACGGCACGATGAATTCCTGTCGATCAACACCGAGTTACTCGGCCTGTCTATCGACAGTCACTACTCACACGTCGCCTGGGTGCGTAACATCAAGGAAAAATTCAACGTTGAGGTTAAATTTCCGATTATCGCCGACCTGGACATGAAAGTAGCAACCGCCTACGGCATGGTTCACCCTGGCGCCAGCGATACATCTGCGGTTCGTGCCACCTTTATTATTGACGGCAAGGGTATTTTGCGGGCCATGGTGTATTACCCTATGACCAACGGGCGCTCAATTGATGAAATTAAACGTCTGGTGATTGCGCTGCAAACATCGGATGAGCACGGCGTGGCAACACCAGAAGGCTGGCAGCCAGGTGATAAGGTAATCGTACCTCCACCTGCAACAACAGAAGCTGCAGAAGCCAGAGTCAATGAAGGCTATGAATGTACCGACTGGTATTTCTGTAAAAAAGCGATTTAAGCTCGACACCAACTAGCAAAATACTGCAGGTGCGGTTTTAACCGCGCCTGCAGGCCCTCACGAATCCATAAGAGACACCTTAATAATTAGCCAGGTTTTTCTACCTCCAAAAATAGCAATAAAACCGCCGCTATCAAACCACTAACAACACCGTATAAATGCGCATCAATTACCACCATGCCATTAATACTTGCCTCAAGATATCCACTGGCGTAGCCCGTAAATTGTTCATAAGCTGATTTAAAAACAACCACAGCCAGAACGGCCACCGAGATACCTGGGGTTTGTTTAAAACTCAACAGGGCACCTGCAGTCAATAACCCGTGCAGCACACCGGATAGGCCGACATACCAGATTATTTCTGGAGAAAAAAACCAAAGCGCTAATGTCACTAACGCAGCGGTCAGTATGAATGTCAGTGTTAATCGAAAATAGGACCACACATCATGAAATAATATAAATACCACCCCCAAACCCGCAAGGTTTAGCAGTAGGTGCACCCAGCCCAGGTGTAATAGATGCGCAGTAAGCCACACCCACCAGATAGTTGTCGCTAGCGTATGCCGGTCGTACTTTAAAGTTTCCTGCCATTCATGCGGTAACAGTTGAATGATTAACGTAGCTACCAGCACTACACTATAGATTACCAGTATCCCTGCGGTACGGATCCTGGCTGGTTTAATTGTGCTTCCTGTCATATCAGCATTAGCCTGGAAATAGTTGAGTAATTACGACGTCATTAAATATTCTATTTCGTGTCGAGAATGAATTATTAGCCAGAAACAACAAATTACTTGTGGAACTTTCTGGACATTCCATTAAATAGTGTTTAGTTTGTAGCTAATGGCACCACTGTCAGCTTAGTTAGCGCAGAGGTTCCGTTTGTAAAATAACAA
>CAYPEL010000038.1:4779-9271 GCA_964409635.1 uncultured Gammaproteobacteria bacterium
CGATAGTTAATTCTCATGCTTAACAATATACAACATTACATTAAATGTAGGTTTATCGATATGTACCCCAGCAACCCTATTATTCGTTCATTTCTGGCATTCATACTTGTGCTCTCAAGCACTCTGCTTGCCCCTATGGCCAACAGCGCCAGTAATAGTCCCAGCGACCTGCTGGATATCGGCGATCGGGTCAAGGTCATTATCTTTGGGCACGACGACCTTTCAGGCGAATACCTGATTAATAGCGCCGGTGAGATCACTCTGCCACTCATCAAGTCAGTTCAAGCTGAAGGCCGCACCCTATTGGAACTCGAAGATGCCATCGCCAACAAACTAACACCCGATTATCTGAAAGACCCAAAGGTCAGCGTGTTACTGACTGAACGCAGGCCTTTTTTCATACTAGGCGAAATTAAAAGTCCGGGCAGCTACCCTTATATGCCCGAAACAACAGTGCTCAAGGCAGTTGCGACTGCTGGTGGATACACCTACAGGGCGCGCAAAAGAAAAATCATCATTACCCGCGCCAGTACAGGTAAAAAAGAAAAAGTATCGGATGCATCAGATACGCTGATACGGCCGGGTGACGTTATTGAAGTGCCTGAACGTTTTTTCTAACAAGCATACGCGCTGGCTGCATAATAATTATTGTGTTTAGGCCGGTAAATTTATAACAGCGTACTTAACGACAGGCACACTCAACTTACTTTGAGATACCATAATAAAATGAACGAGCCAAACTCACTTACTGACAGCACCATCGTCAAACCGAACTTCTCACTGGCTACTAGCAACCAGGTAGCCTATGCGCCTGCCATTCCAACCACTGACTCAATCTCACCTAAAGACTTGTTCGGTAGTATTTTAAGGAATAAATGGCAGATCGCCGGCATCGTACTTGCGTTTCTGATATTAACGTTGTTGCTGCTATCAATTATAGCGCCTCGCTACACGGCTGATGCACTTATAATGATAGAAAGTAACGAAGGTAATGCCGTAGGCGCCGCCTCGTTCGCCGCGAACCCGAACATTTCAAATGAAACCATAGACAGTGAAATTGAGGTCATTAGTTCCCGCGGCTTGGCCGGTAAGGTGATTAATATCCTGCAACTGGAAAATAATCCCGAGTTCAATAAAGATTTAAACAACGGCGGCACAAACCCTGCCACCTTTAACCCAGGTCGTTATTTCCCAGATTTGTGGCAAATTACATCGGGTCAAACGCCTCCCAGTAACATTCAAACCTTCAATGCTGACGAAGCAGGCCAGGCAGTACGCCTTTTGAAAACCTTTAAAAAAGGACTGAAGGTAGTCCGGAAAGGTATCTCCAGGGTAGTCCAGGTTCAATTCACAGCCAAGGATCCTCTCATTGCAACTAATATAGTGAATACCATCGCTAATCAATATATTCAACAGCAAAGAGAAATGAAATTCAGACAGACCGGGAAAACTGCAGATTGGCTCGATGAGCGGATTACCCCTCTCCAGAAAAAGGTTGAAGAATCAGAAACGGCCGTCGAGAATTATCGTAGGCATTCGGGATTGCTTGCCAACGATGGTGTCACATTAGCAGCCCAACATATGGCTGAGTTGAATAATCAGGTTATCGCAGCGGAAATGGCGCATGGAGAAATTAATGCGCAGCTGCGCCAGGTTAACCGCCTGATAAACTCCAGCCAGGGCGCTGGCGCTGTTAGTGAGGTCATTCAATCACCACTGATTCAAAACCTGCGTGTAAAAGAAGCAGACCTGCAACAAAGAATCGGCGAGCTGTCTGCTGAATATGGTGATCTTCACCCAACAATGATTCAGCTTCGCGCAGAAAGGGATGATCTAGCTGCGTATATAAACCAGGAAGCCTGGAATATTGCCAACGGGCTTAAAAATAAAGCCGCAATAACAAATACACAAAAACTATCCGCGAAAAACAAACTTGAAGAACTAAAAGAACAGGTAGCCGAATCAAATAAGGCGAAAGTGGAGCTACGCGCATTAGAAAGAGAAGCTGAAGCTAACCGCATATTACTGGAAACTTTTCTTTCAAGGTTAAAAGAAACCTCGACACAACAAGATATAAACATACAACAGCCTAACGCCCGAATACTGTCGCAAGCTATCACCCCTGTCAAACCGACTTTTCCGAAAAAGATTCCTATTCTGGGTATGATGCTGGTTGTTTCCACGCTGCTTGCAATACTATTTGTCATGATTCGGGAGTCAATGGATCATGGTCTTTATACCGTAGGCCTGGTTGAAGAACATACCGGCCTCCCGTCACTCGGGTACGTTCCAGCCATCGGCAAAATGGGCGCACTGGGTAAATCACCTGAAGCTTACTTGGTAAAGCAACCGCAGTCCCCATTTTCCGGCGCAATACGTACACTATATACGAGTATTCTTTTATCGAATCCTGATAGCCCGCCTAAATCCATCCTGGTGACCTCTGCCCAGCAAAAAGAAGGCAAAACTACCATCGCCAATACACTGGCAATGTCACGGTCTCTTGCCGGACAAAAAACCATCGTTATTGATACCGACCTTAGAATGACGAATACAAACAAGGCATTTAACGTCAAATCGTCACCTGGCCTGGTTGAATTACTCAATGGTGATGTTGCCATCGAAGAAGCCATTCATACTGACTCGGACACAGGTGTAGATATCCTCCCTTCCGGCTCACGCGTACAGAACCCTGCGGATCTGTTGATGAGTGAAAACATGGATACGCTTTTGAGAATACTTAACGAAGCGTACGACCTGATCATTTTCGACTCTCCCGCCGTTCTGGATGCTCCGGATGCGCGCATTTTAATGAGAAAAGTAGATGCTACTGTCTTTGTTGCGAAATGGAATCAGACAAAAAGACAATTAATCCGGGGAGCACTCAGACATATTGCTGGCCCCGAGAATAATATAGCCGGTGTACTCATCAATATGGTTGATGAACGCAAGCAGGCAAGTTACGGCTACGGGGGGTCTAACTATGCCTATGGTCAGCTGGCACGTCATCCAGGCTAACGACAATGCCGATACAATCCAGCAGAACAAATCATGCTTTCCCAAGCAAGCCGGAGCAAAACAGGTGTGGCGCTAACTCATCACAACAGTACGGTTGATCCCGGATCATATCCGGACGATGAAGCTGAGTTTTTCTTTAGCGGTGAAACTTTTCATGCCGCTATAACCGCGTTAGAAACTGCAGTATCCAACAATGCGGGTATTTTTTCTTTAACGGGGACTCCAGGCTCTGGCATCTCCACCGTTGTAAAATACTTCATTCAGAATACGGGGGCACCCTATTACTTTTATTCATTACCGGCACCCGATAGATCATGTACTGATATATGCCAATGCCTATTGAAAGCGTTCAAGCCTGACGATTCTATTGAACTAACAGATAATGAGAGTAAACGTAAACTGCTGTTTACTCTTGAAAAATACAAGTCCATTGATACTCATCCAGTTATTATTTTTGATGACGCACACTGTATCCCAACTGATTTACTCAATCAGCTCTACCTGATTTGTGTAAAATTACGGGCGCTCAAATTCAGCCTGACTGTCATACTGGCCGGTTATCATATCTCTGGCAGATCGATACAGCCGCATAATTCTGTTGAGCCAGACGATACTTTTTACAGGGAACACCGCCTAACGGCACTCAACGAAGTGGAAACAGAACTTTATATCAGGCAAAAACTAGATTACCTGTTTGAGGATTCAGATGCGCTTACTTATTCAGAACACAAGGCCATATATAAAAAGAGCGCCGGCATACCGCTAATAATAAACCAACTCCTGAATGATGCGTCACCCAACCCCACCGCAAAAAAAGCCAATGCATCTGATAGCAGCAATCAATCACACCTCATCACTGTAAACTCTGATCATGCAATTTCTGCCAACACTAATGGAAATAATAAAGTTGTTTCCGACCGGTTACCTGAAGAGTGTTTCACCGCGAGGCCTGGCGCGAATGAATTACAGCCCAAATCATCTGATGGTTTAAGATCGCTGACATTCCTGCCTAAACCAAGCAACAGGAAATCACCTCAACAATCTACCAGTACACAGCAATCCAATACATTAACTTTTCTGCCTAAATCAAACTCCGGATTATTGGAATCCCCGATTACTAAAAGGCGCCGCATCCTGCCTGAAATTAGTAGCCGTACATTAACAGTCTTGAGTAAGGGTTTTGCACGCTTACTGCCTGCCCCGAAGCAAGGATTGGTGGCAACAAAAGAATTCTTGTCCAGTTCTTCTGATTTGATTACGCTGAATTTCTTACCCAAAGTCAGGGATAAGATATCGGTCATTTCCACTGCTACAAAATCGATAACGCTGCCTAAAATGAACACCAGGCCCACAGTGTTTGAGGCGAGCAAGTGGATCGAATCACTAGAACAGTTTCCAGGTCAGACTAACAAACTGGCCAAGTATCACGAAAAACTTCCATCCCGTTCGGAACTGCAGTCTTATTACGTACCCA
>CAYPEL010000038.1:9371-19960 GCA_964409635.1 uncultured Gammaproteobacteria bacterium
AAGTATCACGAAAAACTTCCATCCCGTTCGGAACTGCAGTCTTATTACGTACCCAAAGCCAAAGCCGGGTTATCTGTACTGGCTGATACCGCAAAATCAATTCGTTTACCCCAATTAAAATTGAACACCAGGCCCACAGTGTTCCCGGCGAGTAAGTGGATCGAGTCACTAGAACAGTTTCCAAAACAAACCAACAAGCTGGCCAAGTACCAGGAAAATCTTCCATCCCGTTCGGAACTGCAGTCTTATTACGTACCCAGAGCCAAAGCCGGGTTATCTATCCTGGCTGATACCGCAAAATCTATTCGTTTTCCCCAATTAAATACCAATCCATCTGTGTTGTATGCCCGCAGATGGATTGAGTCATTCGCACACCCGCCCAAGCTTGCAAAGTTAATAACAAGTACGCAGAAAAAACTACCCGCCCGTTCTGAGGCGCCATCTATCTTTCTGCCTAAAACGCAGGGTCATCAGTCTGGCCTGAGCCCGGCTGCTAAATCAACCACACTACCGAAGCTTAATAGCAAATTTTCTGTTTTCACTGCCGGAAAATGGCTGTTGTCATTGGAGAAATTTCAGAAACCCTACAATATCATCGCGAGAGAAAAGAAAAAACTGCTGGCCCGCACGGAACTGAATACCTACTCGTTGCCGAAAGTTAAAGCTAGATTAGTCAGCCTGTCAGATTCTGTAAAATCCATGTCCTTCCCTGCCATTAAGCCCAGTTCTTTCGGTAAAAATGAGTATTGGCTCAACACACTGGCAAACATGCCAAAATATCGAGCCGGATTGAAATCCGTCAAGAACAAACTGCCTGACGTCAAAGCATTAGTCAGTCAATTACCTCGAATTAGTTCCAAACCTGCTGTAAAAGCAGGCTTGCTCCTGCTTAAAACCAAGCTGCCTACTCAGGCTATTCGGGCACTAAGGGGAAATATGCCTGATGAAGAATTAGCCCCCAACCTGCAAAAACGAAATGGACGAATACTCGATTTAGTCAGTTTATCTCTGACGATCATGCTGCTTATTCTAGTTTGGGCAGGACGTGATCAGCTAGGAATATAGCCACTAACAGCTCGGATTAAGCGCTGATATAACGCCAGTGTATTTTCGGCCATTGCAACCGCCGAAAATTTTTGGCCTATATTTTTAGAAGCTGTGCCCATCCGGCTACGCAGCTGGGGATCTTTAATTAACTGTTGCAATGCATCCGCCAGGGCTTCGGAACTATCATGTTTAACCATAAATCCATTAACCTTATCTGCCAGCATCTCATCAGTACCACCAACCGGCGTTGCAATGATAGGCAAACCTGCATTTGCAGCTTCCAGTAACACATAGGGAAAGGCTTCGTATAAGCTGGGCATGACAAACATATCCAGTGCCGACATAAACTCAGCACCATTTTCACCTTCTAACCAGCTTATTTGATGGTTTATATCGAGCTGTTCAGCTAATTGATAAAGCTCAGATTGCAGGGGGCCGTCTCCCAGCATGACAAGCCTGGTATCAGTGACTTTATGTGCAATTAAGGCAAAGGCACGGATGATGCGTTCAGGCGCTTTCTGCGGAACGAGCCGGCCGACAAAGCCGATACATAGTTGTTCCTGCCCTATTCCCACCCGGTCACGCACAGCTTCTCTGGCGCCCGGTTCCTGTGCGGCCATGCCGTTTGGTATCACATGCAGCTTGCTGGCAGGCAAGCCGAGCTGCAGTGCATGCTGCTTTTCAGCTTCAGACACGAGAATAATGCCTGACCCTATCTTGGACAGTACGCGCTCTACAAGAGAATAAAGCCAGCGTAGCCCTGTTCCTAGCGATGGGTCCAGCGTTCGAAATGCATGCGGTGTATAGAGACGAATACCAGGCAAACCAAGCGCGGCCATACGCGCCAGCGCCCCTGCCTTGGAACTATGCCCATGAATAACATCAAATGGGCCAAACGTTGATATCAATTTACGGATTTTTACCACTGCGATAATATCACCAGGACAAGGCGGCCGGCGCATATCTATTTTGACTAACTTAAGGCCATCGATTGACTGAATTTCACTACGAAATTCAGGCGCGGCACGCAGCGCAGAATACACCACGGTGACAAGACAGTCAGACTTGATTAATTCCCGTGCCAAGTCTATGACATGCCGACCAGAACCCCCTCCACTGGTCTCGAGTATCAAAAGTATCTTCATATGGATTGCCCATAGGCATTATTGATTTATTCGTATTATTGCCAAATGAACACCCCGCCGCAAGCGGTCGGGATATCAATATGGAAATACCTTTAAATATAGCGAAACAAACTTCGGGGAAACAAACCCACTTGGGATTAAGTGACTAAAATCCGAATTGCTTAACTACGAGCTATGAATTTTAATAGGCATTCTCACTACGAAAAACTGCCAGGAAGGTTTTTGCCAGAATATATAAATCAAAACCAAGTGACCAATTATCGATGTAGTAGAGATCATGTTCAACACGCTTGATGATTTTTTCTTCCGTGTCTGTTTCACCACGCCAGCCTTGTATCTGTGCCCAACCCGTTATCCCGGGTTTGACCTTATGCCTGTGCGCATACTCTGATACAACATCGTGGTAGTAACGGCCAGCCGCTTTGGCTTTAGTGGCATGCGGCCGCGGCCCAACCATGGACATTTCTCCTTTCAGCACATTCAATATTTGAGGCAGTTCATCCAGGCTGGTGCGGCGGAGAATACGGCCTAGACGCGTAACCCTGGAATCATCACGCGTGACCAGAGTCTCGGCATGACCATCCTGCACATCAACGTGCATGCTCCTGAATTTCAGCACTTCAATTAGTTGATTATTGAACCCGTACCGTTTCTGCCGGAAGAAAACCGGGCCTTTACTGTCAAGCTTTATAAGTAACGCTACAATTAAAAATACCGGCAGCGCCAATACCAGTGCTAATACACCCAACACCCTATCTTCAATAGACTTGAACACATAACTCCAGCCGTCTATTGGCTTGTTGTAAACGTGTAAAACGGGCACGCCACTATAATAGCTATAATCGGTATTAAGAAAGTTAAATCCGACCAGATCCGGACATAAGCGGACGTGTACCGGTAATTCCTGTAAGCGCCTCAGGATATCCAGCGTTCTATCTTCTGCCTGCCAGGGTAAAGCGACAAGAATTTCATCAATCCGGTGCGACCTCACATGTTTGATCAAATCTTCCACATTGCCGACGATTGGGTACTTGCTGATACCCGCCAGGCGGTTAACGCGGTCATCAAATATTGCCAGAACGTGCATCCAGGGTTCCTTATGCTTCTCCAAAACCCCCACCATTCGTGAACCCTGCTCTTCCCCCCCAACGATAGCAATATTTTTTGTAAACCTTCCTTCTCGGCGGGAACTCCTAAGATAAGCACTGACCCAGGAACGCTCAAGACTGATAAGCAGAATACTGACGAGGCACCAGCTAAATAGCCATACTCGCGAGTACTGCTCTGATATTTTTAGTGCAAAAATTACCGTAATCAACGCCAGGAATGCAATGACACATAACAATATTATTTTATGTACGGGTGACGTGTAATGGCGTTTTATATCGATTCGATACAAACCAGAAAAATAAAAGATCACCAGAATAGAGGCTGTGGTGACTAATGTCACTGTCAAATACTTGATAAAAGCTGCTTGTTCGAGCTCAGGGTGAAGATAAAACAGTACTATCCCAACAAGTGAGATTGCCAGCGCGTCAGTCAGTGCCACAAGCCACTGAATCACATGATGCGAATAATAAGAACTCTGTGAACTTGTGATTAGATTTTGATCATTAACACAAAGCGTAAAACTCTTGCCTAAACTCATTTTACCCACTTAAAATCCACTAAACCTAAGTTTTTCTGCATCATTAAAAGTGGCCACTTGACTACATATCTAAACTAATTTAGTTATGGCAAGAACTCCCTCTTTCTTAGTTATGACAGATCCTTTTTATTGCAGGATGTTTACACCCTGTTCTTCTTATTGTTAAAGCAGTGCAAGTGTAACACAAAAACCAGTGATCTGCTGTGAGTTTTAGTCTGTCAGGCGCTTATCAAAGAGCTATAGCCTGATTTTGATATTTGCAAGAAAAAAGAAATCAACAAGTTACGGAATATTCTTCTAAATAATATAATTCACTCCATAAAGAGAAAAATTATTTCTGCAAGCGGAGGGTTACAGCAATTCTATTTTCCTTGAAATCTTCTACACCGCCTGCAATATTTGATTCCCTATCTTCATAGTCGTACGCCAGCGAGAGATAGAGATGACGATTCATCATGTAAGTTGCAGCCAGGCCGAACCCCAGGTAGTCATCTTCCCTGGCATTTCCCTTAAAATCATCCCTTTGGACACGTGCATCCGCGCTCAGCAATAAATTACGCAGCAGCTCATGATCTACCTCAAGCCCTGCACGGGTCGACAAGATCCCCGAGCTGGTACCGACAATTGTTTCACGGGTCTCTCGATACAGCGTCAAATTGACTGTGGTTAACCCGGTTGGAACCCATGTCAACACACCACCGGCAGACACAGCCTCTATTGAATCCAGAGACGAGCTATCAAAATCTCTATTTAACGCGCCGATAAAAAACGCGCCGAACAAAATCCCTGAAAAACGAAAATCACTACCAATATCAACCTGGTATGCCTCAGAACTACGATTTACGCCATTGTCATCCAGCCGTTCGTCATACGCTGTCTGAGCAGCTGACAAGCGGATAAAGGCAGAATTATGGGGATAAAGTTCATAACTCAAACGTACAGCGCCGGACACTATATCCCGATCCCGGTCATCATTATTTATTTCACCGCTGATGCCGTTGACATCATCATAGTCACGTTGTTCTACGCCAGTCTCCAGGCGCACCGTGACACGGTTAATTCTGTAGTCAAACGCAGCAGAGGCGGACGCTACATCGAAAATTGTGGGTTCAAGACCATTATCATCATTGGGTGAATCGCGCTCAATATGGTGCCTGGCATAGCGGACAGCCAGAAATAAATGGCTCGACCGCTGGATTTCTATCTCACCGTTTACACCAAGCTGGTAGTCCTCATAGTCCTCATCTGAGTTATCCGCATATCGGCCTATAGACGAGCCGGCCCGAAAATTAAGCGCGTGCCTGTTCCAGTTAGACCGGGCGGTTACCTCTGGTTTGAGAATTGTAATTAAATCATCCGCTTCATCTGTATTTTCAGCGAAAATATTGTCAACATAATTTTCGGTAACCTCTACAGATGGATACAACCTGAATCCTCCTGCAGGCATACCAAGCGGATCCAACTCTGGCCGGTCACGGCTTTTAACGGTTTCCGCATAGGGCGTTTCCTGAGCTGTACCGGTGGTACTGAATAAAAAACCCGCCAGGAACAATAAAGCCAGGCCTGGTAATCTAGCATTTACCTTCATATGAATATCTTCATGATTGATAGTTATCATTTTCTTTCCGGTTCTATTAAACAGCACTGATATTCGAATAGACAGCACGTTGATCTTGTAACCGGCGGGCGGCTTTCACTTCATCCTGCCAGAATAAAGCCGGCCCCCACAGCATGGCAAACAACAGATACATATGCCGCCAGTGAGTACTATCAATAAAGATGCTCTGAACAAGCAGGCCGATAGTACAGGCAAAAACAACTATATAACTGCTTTGTATCACTGTTGGTTGCAAACAAAATTTAAACCCTTTCTGAATCGTTACCCCTAAAAATAAATAATAGGCGATAGCCCCTATCCATCCTGACTCTATCAATACGTGCAAATAAATATTATGCGGCGCACGAAAGAACATTTCCCCGCCCAAACTTGCCCCAACCCCCAGCGGGTGAGTCAATGCTTCATTTAAAATAAGCAGCTGATTACTTAACCGCCCACCATGCATCGTGTCGTAGTATTGCACTTGAAAACGTATCTCTAACATCTCCCTGATTTTATCGGTTGCCGCTACAAAGACGACGAAAACTACAAGCAAGAACAGCATAAAACCCACAATCGCTAGCAGCCGATTGGTCTGAGCTGCTGTCTTACTGGTCATAAAACGAAGCCCGGTATATAACAGGCTGGCTATTACAAAATTAATCCAGCTACCCCGTGAAAAACCTAGCAGAATACCGTATAAAATAAAAAGGAATAAGCTCCCGTACAACACGATTCTGTACCCATTGCTTGTTTCCATTCTGGAAAATGCATACAGGGCAACAGGTACGATAAAGGGGCCGTACACATTGGGATCTTTGAAGAAAGCGCGCACTCTGCCAAATTCCACATACTGGGTTAAAAATGGCAGCAACTCATAGAATCCAGCCACACCAACAAACACGCTGATCACTGCCGCTACTATATATCCCTTCCATATAGTATTCAGCACGGCTTTTGGGTTTTCGTAAATAAGGCATACGAACATAAACCAGGAGACAAGCATTAATACACGAACCATCAATGATCGATACGTAACAACAGGGTCGGGGGAAATTAAGCTGGCAACGATATTGGCAGCAATAAATATCCCAAATAGCAGCACACCGGTACGAATATTTGCCGGCACTTTGAGTCCGACAGAAAACAACAAGACAAATAGCAGGATACCGATTAAATCGGTGGGAGCAGGCTCGATAATGACGAAACAGCTTGTCGCTATCTGTAGCCAGAGTAGCGGCAAGACATACCACCGCCCGGTTATTAATTGATTTCTGCTTTGAAGAACCACGGGAACAAATTTTATATTATTATTGTCGTATAACCGCTATTTTAACCTAACTCAGCTGGGCACAAAAGAATTCTTGAATAATGTCGAGCCCCCACTTAGATGTATAATTTATTTTAATAATAACAATGTGTTACCTGATATTAAAAGAATCCGATTTACCACAGCCGGAGCACTTACACAGCATTATCCCTAGCCTGCTTGTTATCACTTGTCTATTTTTCTTCTGGCTCCCCCATGCTTCGGCCACAGACATTAATCCTATTAATGTAAACATAAAAGATACGGCACCCTATCACATACATAAACCAGGCGGGCATTTTAAAGTATTAATTGGTATTACTAGCCAAACTGATGTGAAGGTAACTTATTTTTGGGAAGACTTTCGCGGAAAAGCGCTAACCAAACCGGCCAGGCTATCAATAGGGAAAACCCATACTGTCCGCTCGCCCTCAACAGAAATAAGTTTTTACAACCTGGTTATACAGGCTGATAGCACTGACCATGCCCTACCAAACCGTGAACCAGGCGAAGCCCGGACATACGGTTTTGCAATACTGCCCCAGGCTTTGCTAGCCAACCGCATTGCCAACCCAGAATCCCAGTTCGGTACTGTGCATGCAAAGATAGCGGATCCCTACCTGCCTACATGGGTAAAAACCTTGACCTGGAAAACCACCAGCGCCAAGTGGTGGGGCTATGAAATGGAAAGACGCCGTGAGGCAGGCCTCCTGGAATTACCTATCATTGTCCGCTCACATTGGGATAGCGATGACGCGCTGCCTATTTCACCCTCACAGCTGAACGAGCTAAAGCGTCGAATAACTGCCTATTTTAGCGCATCACCTACGACGCTTTATTGGGAAACCGGGATTGAAGAAAACATCAAAAGTCGATACCGCAAACCTTATTACTGGAAGAACCTGGAAAGTAAACTCAAGGTTATCAGGCAAGCAGCTGACGGCGTCAACCCTGATATCAAGCTGATATACCAAATCGCGGGCTTGAAACATACCGCTGTTAATAATTTCGCAAAAAGCCGTGCTGCAAAATTTATAGATATTCTTTCTATACACCCCTATGCGTGGCCTGATTTCCCAGATCCGGACACTTGGCACGATCAGTATATCCAACAAGCAAAGCAGCTACTTAACGATCAGGATTTAAAACTTCCCATCTGGTACACCGAAGTCGGCGCGGTACACCAGGGTAACTTCCCGGGTGGTTTTTTTGGATACCCGAAGAAAAAAGCCGAAGTCACTGGGCTGACGCCCTATCAGGCTGTCATTTATCTAATCAAGCTGCATGTCATGGCGTTACACGCCGGTGTTGAAAAGCTATTCTGGTACAACTACCAGGATCGGAATCCAGAACGGGAATACGCCGAGAACCATTTTGGACTCCGCGATTATTGGGGATACCCTAAGCCTGTCTATGCCGCCTACGTACACCTGCATACACTACTGGCTGGCAAAACTGTTGATAACATACAAGAATTATCTGGTAATATACGCAGCTATCAGTTTTCAGATAACAAAACCAAGATTTTGGTAGTATGGGCGGTTGCTGCTGGAGCGGCATTGGAAACAATTTCACTTGCTTCATTGCTGCCGGAGCTTTCGCCTGACCAAACCGTCGAAATTGTTAATCCAGTTGGCAAAACATTGGATTTTTCCGGCGGTAAAATAAAGGTAAATAGCGAACCCTTGTTTGTCATAATTAAAAATAAATAAAAAGACTTTCACCCTAAAATAATAAATTACCACTCTGGATAGAATAAATGACATCAAGTCACACAAAAATGACAGCACTTGCCAGCCATGAATGGCGACCGCTGGACAAACTCCAGGATGTTCTGGAACAGCTGGATAACAGGAAAATTTCTTACTGCCACTGGAAAAGCAACTACCACCTTGAATACGCGCTAACCGGTAAAGAGGATGTTGACGTCCTGCTTGGTTTCCAAGATTTTCCTGCCTTTGTTGAAATTCTTATGGCCAACGGTTTCAAAGCTGCTGAAAGCATCACCAGTAAAAAACAGCCCGGTGTTTTCCATTACCTGGGTAACGACGATGCAACAGGCACCCTTATCAACATACATACCTTTTCATGGGTACTATCAGGTGATCATTTCCTGAAATCCTGGAACTTCCCGTTTGGAAAGCTGCTGCTTTCAGAAACACGCAGCCTATACGGAATAAAAGCACCAGTTGCTTCCAGCGAATTAATTGTCTTCGTGATCCGACACATGATCAAACATACAACCTTCATAGATTTTTACATGGGTACGAAGCATGTGAAGGATAATGACGAAGAATACCGCTGGTTAATGCAGGATCTGGACATAGAGGAGTCCGTCAGAAAACTAAATACATATTTCCCCGAGATAGCCACCGCCGATTTCCATGCGGCACGGGAACTATTGCCTCGGGATGGACGCTGGCTGGAAAAGATCCGGCTTGGGTTCAGATTCAGGGGCGCCATAAAGAAATACATGCGTTTTGGGCCCATAAGACAAAGCCTGACAACCTTTATTTCGCTGGCAAAAATGGCCATTAACAAATTCGCAAAAAAACAAAAGCATATGCACATGAATACCGGTGGAAAAGTGATTGCCCTTGTAGGCCCGCAAGCAACCGGAAAATCAACACTCGCCGCATCGATACAAGCATGGCTTGGACAAGAGTTGTCGGTAGAGTGCATCCATTCAGGTAAACCACCTTCTACCTTGCTGACATGGTTACCCAATAATCTGATACCCCTTGCACGAAAAATATTTACTGGCTATGCCACAGTTAAAATAGAAAAACAGGCCGAAGATAATGAACAGCACGATTTCCCGCTAATCTTTATCATCCGCAAAGTTATTCTTGCGCATGACCGGCACAGGCTGCTCCGCAAGGCTTTCCGGCAAAGCCGGAACGGTAAATTATTTATCTCGGACAGGTACCCGTCTGACGAAATCGGTGCGATTGACGGCGCCACTTTTCGTGATGAGTCTATAGCACAACAACGTTCTTCTCTAAAACGCTATCTTATGCAGCTGGAACGGGAAATATACCGAGATATATGCCCACCTGACCTGGTTTTGCAACTGACTGTCTCTGTGGAAAAAGCGGTACTGCGCAATCAAACGCGCAACAAGGGGGGTAACCAGACAACAGAGTATGTACAAATGCGCCACGCAATGAAGTACGCGCCCCGCTTCAACCGTTGCCCGGTCATTAAAATATCCACCGACCGGGATTTTGAAGAAACCCTCATTGAGGTAAAACGACACGTCTGGAAACATATATAAGCTCATGATACTGTTTTTAACTACATGAGATTACTTTGTGGATAAACCTGCAGCTCCAGCTTTATTACAGCCAGGCCGACTTTATACAGTTGATGCCCTGATTCAGCCAAATCTTTCGGCGTCATGCCAGTGCACCCAAGTTACGCAACGAAACTGGTCAAGGGTTGGTTTTGGCCAGGCATCTACGTCTGTAGACTCAGAGAAGGTTTTTCTGAAGCAAAACGTCAACAAACGCGGTAAAATTTTGCTGGATCACTGGGAATATGAAAAATCTGGCGCTACTGTTGCCGCGGAAATCTTGCCTGACATCGTTTCGATTCCCCGCTTAAAATATCATAACCCTGCTATGGCACTGTGTGTTTTTGAATTTATTGATGTCATTCCCTTTGATGAACTATTAAGACAAAACCATAGCCTGTTCATGAAAAGTTTTACGGCCTTTCTCGACAGGTCGGCACAGATACTACACACCATGCAAAACGCGCAGCCTGGTGAGCTTATTGAAAATCTCGCCATAAAAGACAGACCGCATGGCAGTCCCAGCACGAGTATAAATTTCAAGGGTT
>CAYPEL010000039.1:0-19901 GCA_964409635.1 uncultured Gammaproteobacteria bacterium
CTGCGTGCCTTGCCAAATAAATGAGAATTCCTGCTGGTTAAAGCAGATGTTTAACTCAAGTTTCAGCGTTCAGGCAATATAGTATGTTTAACCTATGGTC
Source organism: uncultured Gammaproteobacteria bacterium (assembly GCA_964409635.1). GTDB lineage: Bacteria > Pseudomonadota > Gammaproteobacteria > DSM-19610 > DSM-19610 > CAYPEL01. Next base: position 101 of record CAYPEL010000039.1, read on the forward strand.
GTGATGTCCGACAGTGCGCAACGAAGATAGGCCTCCTGCGCGATGCGACCCATCCGATTGGTGTGAAGCTTGTCACCCAGCACCTGGCGTTGCACTTTGCCCAGCTTGGTGATGTGATGGTTGAGTGCAAGAATTTCACGGATTGCGGTGGCCACTGCTGACGCGTCCTGTTCAGGTGTCGGCCGATGAAAACATTGCATCACCAGCATGCGCCGCTGCGCATCGATCTCGGCAACTCGCTCCCAGGCATTTTCTTGTGCCGCCGCCAGCATGTCTCTGCTCAACGCAATGGCTTCTTCTATTTGCAGAGAACGATTACCGTTAGCATTCATTATGCATATATCCTTTGTTTCCCCTGCCGACCTGCCTACTCAGGCAGCCGGCTGCCCGACCTTTGGTCGCGCCGTGCCCGCGATAGCATCCAGGCTTCCTTGATCTGCTTCAGCAGGTCGCTGACCTCGTCCAGTTTCGTAACATCATTTTCCAGATTCGCCACCACCAGACGTCGAACCATGTAGTCATAAAGGTCGTCAAGATTCTGGGCAATCTCTCCGCCTTGATCTTTGTCCAGACTTACCCTCAAACCGTCGATAATCGAAATCGCCCAGGTTATGTGTTCTGCTTTGGGTCCGAGCTTGCCATCCAGCATCAAACGCCGGGCGATAAAAATCTTCTCCAACGCTCCATCCAGCAATAACTGGATCAAGCGATGCGGGCTTGCACCCTCGATCTTGTTTTGAATATCCAACTGTTTGTATTGCTTTACCGCAGTCTGTTTTCCTACATAACTCATCTCTGTACTCCAACTAGGTTCATCCTGTTTATTTCGTATAACTCTATTCTGCCAGCTTGGTGACGTAGATTATTTTACCGCTACTAGTTATCGCTACCGATCGTCGGTAGCGAAGCCAATTGGCTGGTCAAAAAGTCGCTGGTCGAGCGTAATTGACTGACCAGCACATCCATTGCCGTAAATTGCTGACGTATCCGCGCTTCAAACGAGACGAGGCGTCTAGAAAGATTCTCCCGGTCATTATTTACCTGCTCGATACGCTGGTTCAGCCCTTTTGTCACTGAATCAAAAATGCCATCCGGAACCAGTACATTAGACAGGAAATTACTGAACTGGGTCGCATAACCGCGGGTGAAATTAATTGGTCCGCGGTCGCCCAATGCGCCTCCTTGCACCTTCAGGTCTAGTCCAGATGCCGCATTGGTTCCGGTCAGGGTTTGTCCTGAACCGGTTGCGTTGAAACTACCGATAGTACCGGCCACATCTACGCCATCATTGGTCGTGGTGGCTGCACCGAATAGGCCGGTCGCGGCATTGCCGCCGGTAACGGCGACCATGGATGCAGAGCCAAAACGGTTTGACGTCACTGTCAATTCACCACCCGTCGTAGACACCGTAACCGCAACGTCCTGATCCTTGAGCGGCGTGCTTGCGTTGAGTTTGGACTGCAACTCCGCAATCAGCGCGGGGACGGTATAGGTGCCGGCCTGCAAGACCACCGACGTACCCACTCCATCCACTGACAGCGAGAGGGCATCATTCACCCCGGCGGTGATCGTCAGGTTAGCCGTCACCCCGGATTCGGCCACCAGGGCGCCCTGGGTAGCAAGCCGGGTGATATTCACATTGTATTGCCCGGAAACAGTGTTGTCCGAAGAACCAGAAAACTGGATAAGTGAGTCATTGTTCTGGCCATATGCCGCGAATAGACCGGTCACGGCATCTGGATTTGACTTAATCACGTCATCCAGTTTGGTATTATCCAGCACCAGCGTACCGGTTTGCGGATCACGCGTAATACCGATTTCAGCCAAAATGGAAAAACCATCCGTCGCCCCCGCCACCGGTGATGAGATAAGGCGATTCAATTGTGACTCCAGGCCACGCAAAATGCCGTCGCCATTTAATATTCCGGCCTTATTCGTCGCAGGATCGAATGACGTCAGGTCGTTGATGGTGCCGGCCAGTGCATTGTATTTGTCGACAAAATTTTGAACGTTGGTCGCAATGACAGTGGAATCATTGGTTACCGTCAAGGTGGTGGTACTGTCAGCGCCTTGTAACAGATCGAGTGTTACGCCGCTCAAGGTTTCGGTCAGCGTATTGCTGGCGCTGGAAATAGCAATGCCATTGATTTTTAAATCGGCATCCTGCGCCGCGCGGGTCTGCAACAGATTGCTGGACGTCGGATTGAAGCTGAACAATGATAAACCGCCCAGACTGTCGTTGTTATTACCATCATCGTCGGCCACCGTAATTTCAAGGCCATTGGACACACCGGATTCATCCACGCTAAACGCCAAACGGTAATGACTGCCGTCAAATACCGTCGATGCGGTGATGCCGATGTCGGCGTTATTGATGGCATCGCGGATACCGGACAGGCTGCCGTCCGTGATCTGCACCGTTTTGGGAACTTTATCCGGGTTTTGCGTAAACGGCGCCGTAAACGTATCGCTGCCCGGATCATAATTCGTGGTACCGAATTTAAAGGTAATACTCCCGGTACCGACCACATCGCTCAGCGAGTTAAACGCGGCAGCCGCCAGACTGGAGTCGCTCACCAGACTTTGCGAATCGGCGATGTTGGTAATATTGAGGTCAAAGGCGCCCGGAACAGCATCGCTGGTGGCCGTTGCGGTCGCTACCGTACTGTCGCTGGACGTTACCGATTTATTCAAAAATGAAGAAGCGCTCTGTAAGGCACCCAGGCTCGACTGAAAGGCATCGAACGCACCCTTTAACGTGCCATACGCCGTCAGACTGGCTTGTGCTTTTGCCTCACGCTGATCGAGGCGTTGGGTTTCTGGCTGTCCTTCGGCAGCAATCAGCTGTGTGACCAGACCATTGATATCCAGCCCGGATCCGAGACCTGATGATGTAATCGTTGGCATGTGCTTCCTAGCTTATACGCTATACTGTTATGACAATCTAAAAGACAGGCCAATGCAACTTCAAGGCCAATTTTATATTTGTGCTCTGAACAGCAAACTCCCAGCGGGATAGTCTGGCTCTTTTAACTCCTGTAGAGGCTGAGCGCTCTCTATCGCCTGTTCCGATATAATCTGCCGCACCACTTCCTTAGTCTCTGAATCCACAACGGAAATAATGGTCACGCCGAGTGTCTTATCCACTCTGAACTGCAGATCACGCTGCAGATTCTGTACATAGGTACTGATATCTCTCACCGCTTTCTGCAATTGTCCGCTTGCCTCGGTCTTGCCGCCGACCGGCAATTTTTGTCCGTTAACCGACACAATTGGCAACTTCGGCGACACAGGTATGGAAACCACCGTGGGTGTACTCGTACTCAAACTACGCGGGCGTCCGATGCTGGCGTCAAGTGTTATAGACGGATTAGTAAGCATTTTCACAAAACCCTAAAAACTGTTACGACAATGCCTTCAAAAAGCGCCCGGGGTTCCCCCGGGCGTCCTCTTGTAGTGACTTATTTGTACTGACTACTGCAGTAGCGACAGGGCCAACTGTGGCAGACTATTAGCCTGCGCCAAAATGGCTACACCCGCCTGCTGCAGCACCTGGTTACGGGTCAGCGCCGCTGTTTCCGCCGCAAAGTCAGCATCCTGCACACGACTACGCGCAGCGTTGAGGTTCTCAGACGCCGTGCTCAGGTTGGCGATGGTGGAACTCAGGCGATTCTGCACCGCACCCAGATCACCGCGGATACTGGAGACCTGCGCCAGCGCTCCGTCCACCAGTGAGATCGCCGCATTGGCGCCCTCAACCGAGGTGAGATCGACGGTGTTGATCGCTGTTAAGGTCGGTGTGGCTGAAGCCAGTCCCGACTTGGCCAGACCCCCGATGTTATTTTCGGTGATGGAGAAGATCTCCGAAGAGCTCAGTGAGATGGTGCCACGACCGGTCAGTGTGGTGGTCACACCGTCCGCACCCGCTGTCGCCGTTCCACCGACTACCGCATTGTTAGTACCGGTCGAAACCGGCTCGGTAACAGCCAGGTTGCTGATGCCCGAACCCAACAGGCTGGAGGTCAATGTCACCGTTGCCGTACCGCTGGCCACAATGTTTGTGTTACCTGCCGTTTGCTGTGCATTAATGGCATTTGCAAACTGGGTACCGGCATCCGGGTCACTTGTACCCAAAGCCACTGCAGTATTGCCCGAACCCAGTGGGGTGCCACCTGCGAACACAAACTCATAGGTCACGCCACCGACTGCAACCGTATCACCAATAGCGGCACCTGCAGCACCTACATCGTTAGAGATGGCTGTTGCAAGCGCAGCAGTCGTGCTCACGTTGGTTTGCGTCGTAGTAGCCGTAAAGACATTAGATGTCACGGTCACCACGCCGGCACCGGTACTACCGATAGTAGCATTGGTGCTGTTAGCGGTCAGAGCGTTCTGCAAAGCGGTCGCATTAGTCGCACCGCTACCAACACCGGTTGCAGCGACGCCAAGTGCGACATTGCCACCAGCGGTCAAACCACCACCAGCGTCGGCATTGTACTCATAAGTCGTACCATTGAGCTGAAAAGTATTGCTGTTAGCAATCTCATCATCAGCAATCGTTATGGTCGATACACCCGCACCGCCGTTGGCAAATGTCACCGTGTTGGTCGATGCCGCCGCCGCCGTATCACGCACTTCCAGACCGGTGGCATTTTCCAACCGGTTCGAACCCGCATCTCCGTTACTGCCGGTAATCGCGATATCGGCGCCGGTGGTTGACGCCAGTGTCAGCTGACCTGTGTTGCTATCCGCTGTGGCAGTGACACCGGTCTGATTACTGACCGCGTTGATAGCGGTGGCCAGGTTGGTGCCCTGTGACGCCACATTCAAAGAACCGGCCACACCGCCAATGTTCACGCCATTGATAACCAGATCACCTGACTGCAGGCTCTGATTGGCAATGAGTGTGTTGGCACTGGTCAATGTGGTCGATGCCGTCGCGGTAACACCGGTTTGAGCGGTGGCCTTGTTGATAGCTTCGGTCTTGGCCTCGGCTGAGCCACTGGTCGTGGCGCCGATATCGGCGCCGTTAATGACCAGATCGCCAGCCACCAGGCTGGCACCTGACACGGCTGCGGCACCGAGTCCCTGGAATGACCCCAAGGCATCAATAGACGCATTACCCACGCTGATGGAAATCGTCTGGTTGGCATTGGCGCCGACCTGGAACTGGGCGGCGGTGAAAGAACCGTCCAGGATATTCTGACCGTTGAACTGTGTGCTGCCCGCAATACGACCCAGTTCCGCCAGCAGCTGGGAGGTCTCAGAATTCAGCGCCTGACGATCGGAAGCGGAATTGGTAGAGTTAGCGGACTGGACAGCCAGCTCGCGGATACGCTGCAGCAGGTTACCGCTTTCACCCAGCGCGCCTTCTGCGACCTGCGATAATGAGATACCGTCGTTGGCGTTCCGCACTGCCTGATCCAAACCACGAATTTGCGAGGTAAAGCGTTGGGCAATTGCCAGACCGGCGGCGTCATCTCGTGCGCTATTGATACGTAGACCGGAAGACAGACGCTTCAATGAGGTAGCCAATGCGTCCTGTGAGCTGGTCAGATTACGTTGTGCGTTGAGTGATGCAATATTCGTGTTGATACTTAATGACATATTATTTCTCCTAAATCCCGCATGTTCGTAAAGCCACGCACCGGATGAGATTGATTACTGGCAGATATACTTCACCCTCTGAAATATTTACCGCCTCCGACAACATTATCGGATCAGTGGCTGGAACCTTTAAGACATCTCTAAATACCCATCGTGGACAGGTTTTCACGGTATCTGGCACGCGCTATGCCCTATAGCGAGAGTACTCGTCATTTTTCTGACTCCTGTGCGGGAGTGTAGGAACAAGCTATCAGGCATATTAGACGACTATTCTATATATTTAATGCAGATTGACGTGACACTGATGACTGAGAATATTCTCACACCCTACAACCAACTCGATGTTTTCTAGGCTGTTAGTAAGATAATCAGGCTGTGTACGCTGCAGCAGTGAGCGGCTACGCCGCCCGCCAGTAACTGCAACGGAAGGTATTAATAACGCGTGCGCCGCCAGCAGATCGGATTCATTATCCGTGACCAGTAACGCTGCCTGCTGACAATTCAGCTTATCTTCAATACAGACTCTTGCGGCTTCACTGCCCTGCAGGCCAGCCCGGTATGGCAATACATCACTCACCGTATGACTCAGACCCAGCAACTCGAGTTGTGCAACCAGCGTTTGATAGCAGCTTAGCCGGGAAGTCAACACGACATCATGCATACCATGCCATTGTTGTAACTGTTCGATAACACCGTTTTGCACACTATCGAGCATCAGGTAAGCAGGATATTCCAGCAATTCCGCCCGTGTCAGCAGGTAATCCTCGACAAAGCCGGCAGGCGAACTGCGCTCGACGATGGCGGCTTCTTCGATACTTATACGTTTGAAGGACCAGTAGGTCGCTGCATCGAAAGGCTGAAAACCCGATTGCCGGAGGAGATCGCTGTATATGGCGTAATAACGTCTGGCTACATCCAGGATCACCCCTTCGAGACTGATGAAAATTTGCATAGTGGCTGTCCTTGCTGAGTAATATCCTGGAACAGAGCAATCTCTGTGCCAGCCAGGGAATTGACGGCCTACAGGAAGTTAAACAGACTCAGGTTCTGCACCCGGGTAAACGCTTGTAACGCCGCCTGCAGCGTAATAGTTTGCTGACTGAGCAAAGCAGCCGCCTTGGTAAAATCCAGGTCTTCGATACTCGATTGCGTGATCTGTATCTGAAAGATCAACGAATCATTGATGCCTTCCTGGTTATCCAGCGCGTTATGGCGCGCACCTACCGCCGACTGCACGGTCAGTACGTGTACCAGCGCCTTGTCGAGTTGATCCAGTGTTGACGCTTGCGGACTGTTACTTTCCAGCTCCGTGACAAAGTTGTTCAGCGTGCTAAACACATCTTCAAAACCACCGGCGCCGGCAGGCACTTTCATAAAAACATCAAGGCCGGAATCACCGTCAGCAATCAAGCGGTCAGAGGCCACTTGTATACGGCGCTGCTGCTGGTCACCAGCATAGCTAAACACGCCTGCACCATTACTACTGAATGGCGTAAGTTTTACTTTAGACCCCGCAAACAGGTAGTCACCATTTCCGTCTTTGCGGTTGCCCAGGCTTATCATCTCATCCAGCAGTTGCCGGACTTCCTTAGCGGTTGCCGCACGATCACTGGCGCTGTTGGTAGCATTCAGCGATCTGACCGATAACTCGCGCGCCCGCTGTAAAACATCAGTCGCAGATGTCAGCACGACTTCTTCAGCACCGAGGCGATTTCGCGCCTGAATAATATTTGACTGGTACTGATCCGTAATGCGCTTGGTTTCCGTCAACCTGATTACCTGTGTGGTGCCGATCGGATCATCCGCCGGTGACAGAATACGCTTACCGCTGGAAAGCTGTTGCTGCGTCGAAATCAACTTCGACTGCTGATCGAGGATGCCATTGACACCCTGACGGAATATTTGAAGAGTACTGATTGCCATGCTTACCGGCCTACTGCATTAAGCAGTGACTGAAACGTTTCGTCGGCTACGGTAATCAACTGCGCCAAAGCCTGATAGGCCTGTTGGTAGCGGATTAGGTCTGCCGCCTCTTCATCCAGATTGACACCTGATTTGGCATCGAGTGTTTCCTGAGCCTGACGCTGCAAGGCGGTTTGCGCGTCTGCTGTTATCTGCGCGGTACGGGTGCGCGTAGCCACGTCACTAATCAGTTGCGAATAGGCATCCCCAAAACTGGCGTTACCACCTTCCATTGTCAGACCGGTTTGAATATTCGCCAATGCCAGTGCGTTGGTGTTATCTCCGCTTCGGCTGGTTGCGGGCTGAATAATAAAACTGTCGCCATCCGCTGGAATACCGGATACTTTGAATTCAGCACCCGCAATCGCAAAGCTGGAGCCACTGTCTGTAGCCGGATTGTAGGCAAAGGATCCGGTAGCTGCGCCAGTATAATTAAACTGTTGTGCAGTGGCATCGTACGCCAGATTAACTGCAGAACCCAACGAGGAAAAGCTACTGTCGATCGTGTTTAGTTTGAATCCGGCATCACCTGTGTTTGTTGGCAAACCATTTACGTCTGTAATTTCACTGACACTTACCGGGGCAGCGGCCGCAATCTCCTTGGTCGTGATGGCACTTAACCGAAATGCCGCACTGGCATTGCGGGTTGGTTGTATCGCAAACCTGTCACCTGCAGCGGCGGTTCCATTGATAACGATATTAAGTCCATCGACCGCAAAAGGATCTAGCGTTGTGCCACTACCGCTTATTGGTATCAATTGGCCCGTCGCCGAGTTTTGCAAACCCCAGGCTGAACCATCAAAGCTGAGCACATAATCGTTAACCGTCAATTGCGCTATGTTTGCCTGATCAAAACTGACATTGGCTGTAGCGGCGCTGGTGTTATTGATGTCCCTCGCAGCAGTAGGTGTGCCGAGACTAAAAAACTCCTTACCGGCGTTACCATTGAGGTCTGTCCCCAACTTATGCTGGTTATTAAATTCCTGTGCCACTGTCACTGCGATCCGGCCCAATGCGTTTTGTGACGGATCCATAACCTGGTCACGGAAATCCAGAATCGCGCCCAATTCACCACCGGTAATATTGTCAGTGATGACCGAAGATACATTGCCGGCGGAAATAGCCACTTCCAGGCGCCGCGCATCAAAATCATTTTTTACAACGGTCAGTGACGAGGGTAAAAACCGCGTTACCAGTGGCTGGCCGCTACCAATAGTTACATTTACCGCGCCGTCATCCTGCTGGACAGTGCGTACGTCTACCAACTCGGATAATCGATTAATTAACCGGTCGCGCGCATCCAATAGATCATTTGGCGCCTCACCGCTACCCGTCGTTTGAGCATCCACAATTTGCCGGTTGGCCGTCGCAATAGCCGTGCTGAGACTGTTAATCTCCGACACCCTATTCTGCAAACCACCATTGACCTCGGTGCGGATATTATCCAACTGGTTATTTAATGAATGAATCCTGGACGTCAGCGACTCGGCCTCGGTAAGCATCACTTGCCGGGCGGGAATTGAAGACGGATCATTCGCTACGCCCTGTACGGCATTAAAGAAACTTTCCAGCCCAGCATTCAAGCCCGCATCGGTATCACCCAGTAAGTTTGCGACACGCGATGAAAAACTGGCAAAGGTATCGTACTGACGACTTGAGCTGGTTGCATGGCGTAAATTGTCCGTCTGAAACTGATCGTACAAGCGCTCGATACTTTCGATTTGAACGCCGTTACCGATGAAACCCTGACCCGTAAAGCTGGGTGCGCGGGTACCCAGTTCCACCCGCTGCCGGGTGTAACCTTCTGTATTTGCATTGGCGATGTTATGGCCGGTGACGCCGATGGCGCGCTGAAATGTCAGCAGGCCGGATGCAGCCGTGCCCAGCAAGCCTACGGCCATGAGTATTGACCTCGATTTATGCACTGCGACTGGACTGCGGCTGTTGCTACGAACATGATGACCTCGTCCTTATCCTAGCGGTAGATCGTTGCGATTCTTGAGCTGAGAAAACTGGTCGCTACTTAATATCTTATTAATTTTATTAGCGTATTCCGGGTCAGTCGCATAGCCTGCCCGTTGCAGTTCAGTGGTAAAACTTGCGCTGTCTCCAGCCGATTGGAGAGCCGTTTTATAGCGCGGATTGGTCTGCAGAAAATCGACATAGTCATTAAAACTTTCTGCAGTCGATGTATAGGCACGGAATGCGGCGCGCTGCTTGTGCATGACACCCTCCTTGTATTCAACTGTTTCACTGAACACTTTACTGCCCTGCCAACCGGCATCGGCTTTAATGCCGAACAGGTTAAAACTGTTACTGCCATCTACACCGCGGATTACATGTTTTCCCCAGCCGGTTTCCAGTGCCGCCTGAGCGATAAGTACTTCAGGTTTCACTCCCAGCTTGTTTGCCGCACTGATTGCCTGCGGCATTAATTCAGCTATAAAGTCTTGCGGTGAAGAAGGCATCCACTCTTTAGCCGAAATTTTATCGAGCGGGACTATAGCCCTCACCCGGTCATGCGGATTAAACTGCAGCGGTTGAGGTGTGTCACTGTCACTCAGCGGAATAATTGGATTTTCATCAGGCACAACGCCCATCGGGTTGTGCGAAAGCTGCTGCACAATCATATCCGCCAAACCGATACCTTGCTGCTTGGACAAATCCATTGATATCTGTTTATCAAACAGGCTCTGGTAAGTTTTGCTGTGGTCATTGTCCAGGATGCCTTCACCGATGCTGGCATCACGCATGCTTTTCAGCATCATCTGGATAAACAGGGCTTCAAACTGCCCGGCTATTTTACGCAGTGACTCCGGGTCATCCTGTTTCGCAGCAGCACGCGATTCTGATATTCCCCTGAAATCAAAATAAAGATCAGTTTGTGAAACAGGCGCTGTCATGGCTAATCACTCTGTCTAGATGACAATTAATTCGGCCCGCAGTGAGCCGGCATGCTTCAGTGCTTCAAGTATAGCCACCAGGTCGCTTGGGCCAGCACCAACACGGTTCACTGCCCGCACCACTTCATCCAGCGTCACGCCCGCATCCAGAACAAACATACGATTACCGTCCTGCCGAACATCTACACCGCTTTGTGGTGTAATCACGGTATTACCGCCTGACAGCGACGCCGGCTGGCTGACTTGTAAAGTCTCAGAAATTGTCACGATAAGATTGCCGTGTGAAACTGCTGCAGGTTCCATACGCACTTTACTGCTAATCACTACGGTGCCGGTTCTTGAGTTAATAATTACCCGCGCTGCCGCTGTACCAGGTTCCACTTCGACATTTTCAATCAATGCTGCAAAGGCAACGCGTTGTGCGGGTTCCGTTGGTGCACTGACTTGAATAGAGGTAGCATCAATGGCTTGTGCTATGTTCGACCCCAGCGTTTTATTGACGGCTTTTGCAAGCCGGTTAGCGGTGGTGAAATCACCTTGGTTAAGATTTAGAACAATGTAATCACTATCCATAAACGGGTTTTTGACAGTACGCTCAACGCTGGCACCATTTGGGATACGCCCGACACTTGGTATATTGACAGTAATACTTGAACCATCACCACCGGTTGCATTCAACCCGCTCACCAGTAAATCCCCTTGCGCAATGGCATAGACACGGCCGTCAGCACCTTTGAGTGGCGCCATCAACAAGGTTCCACCGCGCAGGCTTTTTGCGTTACCTATAGAGGAAACCGTAATATCGATCGTCTGGCCACGCTTGGCAAAGGCCGGCAAATCTGCGTGTATGGCAACCGCCGCCACGTTTTTCAATTGCGGATTAACATTCGGTGGCACTGTGATGCCGAACTGTTGCAGCATGCTTTTCAGACTTTGCACCGTGAATGGCGTCTGGCTGGTCTGGTCACCGGTGCCGTCGAGACCTACCACTAGACCGTAGCCTACCAGTTGGTTACTGCGAACCCCGGCTACCTGAGCCAGGTCTTTTATGCGTTCGGCCGGGGTGTTTATGGGTAACCAGCTAAGCGCAAAAAGCAGTATTACATTTAAGAGTTTCTTGCTCGTTGTTATACGTATTATCTTCATAATTTTTCCTTAAACCTACCCTACAAGACATTCGTTTTACACGTCTTCGAAGGCCACAAATTCTAAAACGGCCAAATAGGACTATTAAAAAATTTAGCCAGCCAGCCGGGTTTATTCGCACTGGCAAGCATTCCCTTCCCGCTGTAGGCAATGCGTGCATCAGCGACCAACGTAGACAGCACCGTATTATCGGTGCGCACATCCTGCTGGCGGACAATGCCTGATATCTGGATATACTCTTCGCCCTGATTCAGGGTTAACCATTTCTCACCGCGTACAACCAGATTGCCGTTGGGCAGTACGTCGGCAACCGTCACCGTGATGCTGCCGGTCAGGCTATTACTCTGATTTGAGTCGCCTGCACCTTCAAAGGTGTTAGCCGAACCCAGTGTCGTTTCCAGTGTATTATTTCGATTATTATCGAGTGGCAGAAACCCAGGCGCCTTAAATGTGGGTATAGCCCCTAACAACGTGGGCGATTCAATACCGATACTGGTGGTGCGATCAGTCGATGTGTTGGCTGATTTCGATGCGGAGGTTCTTTCAGATAAAATAATCGTAATCAGGTCGCCTACGCGCCGTGCCTTGACGTCCTCAAACAGCCGGACTTCTTGGCCGAGTTGATAGATACCGCCGTGCGTGGGTTCAATGAATTTATAGTCAGGCGGTGTGGCAGGATGAAATACCTGTTTTTGCGGTATCACTGATGCACAGCCACTCCCGAGCAATGTCAAGAGTGCCAACAATACCGGCAGGATAAATCGTTGTATGAACATGGCTTCCTTTATACCTGTGCTACTCACTAAACAGTACGTTGATTGCCCGACAGATCATTTACAGGCCGTCGGCAGCAAGGAGGCCGCCGCCGAGCGTACAGGAATGTATTCACTGCGTGTCTGTAAATCATCTGTTGGGCAATCAACGTACGCATTAGTATTCCTAGAGATTGTTTGTCACGTACTGCAACATACTATCCGTAGTTTGGATGGCCTTGGAATTCATTTCATAGGCGCGTTGTGTTTCAATCATGTCCACCAGTTCTTCAACCACATTGACATTAGAAGTTTCCAGCGCACCCTGCACCACCGTACCCAGTCCGTTCAGGCCCGGCGTACCCGTTGAGGGAGCACCGCTGGATGCAGTTTCCAGGTACAGATTTTCACCCACCGGCTGCAAACCCGTTGGGTTAACAAAATCTGCGAGCTGCACAGAGCCTAGCTGGGCCGGGGCCACACTGCCAGGCGTCAAAGCGGAAACCACGCCATCAGAACCAATCGTTATACTGGTAGCATCGGCAGGTATGGTAATCGCAGGTTGAATAACGTAACCATTTGAAGTCACCAACTGACCGGCACCATCCATCTTGAACGAACCGTCTCGTGAATAGCCAATATTGCCATCTGGCTTCAAGACCTGGAAGAAGCCACGCCCCTGTATCGCAACATCCAGACTGTTATTAGTCTGCACAATGTTTCCCACCGTATGAATTTTTTCCGTGGCCACCGTGCGCACGCCGGTACCCAATTGCAAACCTGTTGGCAAGCGCGTGTCCTGTGAGGTCTGCGCACCTGGCTGGCGGATATTCTGGTAGAGTAAATCTTCAAATGCAGCCCGATCTTTCTTGAAACCGGTGGTATTCACGTTGGCCAGATTGTTGGAAATCACACTCATACGAGTCTGCTGTGCTTCCAGTCCGGTTTTTGCAACCCAAAGTGCCTTGTTCATTTCATAATCCTTTTAAAATAAGCCTACGCAGGTTGCCCAGCGCGGGGTTTACAAACCGTCGGCGGCATGGCTGCTGCCGCCAAACGTACAGGGATGTATTTACAGCGCGTTTGTAAACCCCGCGCTGGATAAGCTGCGTACACTTCTACCCCAGATTCATGAGCCGGGCAGATTGTTCATCCATGGTTTTCGCGGTATCCATCAGCTTGATCGCCATTTCAAACTGCCGCGAATAATCAATCATGTTGACTAATGCCTCGACGGCATTGACATTGCTGGATTCGAGCACGCCACTCATCAGCGAAACTTCATTGCTCGCGTCGGCATCAGCACCATTACGGGTGCGTAACAAGCCATCTTTGCCTTTAACCATTTCTATCGCTTCTGGCGAGACCAGTTTTATACGGCCAACTTCAGCCAGCACAGTGGGTTGCTGGCCAATCGGCTGCACACTGACCGTGCCATCCAGACCAATTTCCAGTTTTTCAAATTCCGGAATGACTAAGGGTCCAGCGTCACCAAGCACGGGATGACCGGCACCCGTGAGTAACTGACCATTGATATTCACCTGCAAATCACCGGCGCGGGTATAGGCTTCGCCACCATCGGGGGACTGCACGGCTATCCAGCCATCACCATTAACCGCGACATCCAGCTCACGGCCTGTGGAGATAATACTGCCTTTGTCAAAACTCACACCGGAGTTTTCCGCCACCGAATATACCCGGCTATCATGGCCGGTACCGGTTAACAATTGATCATCAAAATTTGCCAGATCAGCCTGGAAACCGGTGGTGTTGGCATTGGCCAGGTTGTTTGAGTTCATCGTCTGTGCGTGCATAATCTGCCTCGCACCGCTGGACATCACAAAAAGTACACGATCCATAATTGACTCAATCTACGCTTAACGAATGTTGATAATTGTCTGGGTAATCGTATCCGCTGTAGTAATCACCTGGGCATTCGCCTGGAAATTACGCTGCGCGGTAATCATGCCAACCAGTTCTTCCGTCAGATCAACGTTGGAACCTTCCAGCGCACCGGATTCAATCAGTCCCAGAGAACCTGCACCAGGCGCACCGACTAAAGGCGCACCCGAGTCAAAGGTCTCCGACCAACTGGTATCACCCAACTGGCGTAAGCCCTGGGCATTATTAAAATTGGCAATGGCTACCTGACCCAGTGTACGTGACTGGCCGTTCGTGAAACGTGAAGTGATAACACCGGTATCACCAATATCAATACCGCTCAAACGCCCGGTTGGAAAACCGTTCTGATCCAGATTGCTGATATTGAACGGACTGCCAAACTGGGTTGTATTCGTAAATCGCAGATCGAGATTAACCGCAGAGGCGCCGCCACCCGGATCAAAAGAAGGTACCGTAATCGTGCTCGGGAAACTGGTGGTCTGAATATTTCCTGTCGAAGAAAACTCCAGAATGTCCGGACCACTGCGCTGCGTTCCATCAACAAAAAGGTGTGTTTCCCACTGGTTGGGCACAGCACTCTTGCGGAAATACATAGTCGCCAAATGCGGTGAACCGAGCGTGTCGTATACCGTGAGTGAGGTTGAATTGTTATAGGTAGTGCCATCTGCAGGATCAAAACCGGATTGCGCCGAACCATCAGCAACACTCGCAACAGTTGAACCGCCCGTGGCTACAGACACAATATTACCGGTGTCTAAAGCCAGTGGAACAGGCGTCTGCACACCCAGTCCATCCGGATCCCAATTCAGGGTAACCGTATCTGTTCCGATACTGACATTACTGGCCGTAGTGGGTGGAACAGTTGCTGCCCCTCCCACTAGCAATTCAACGTTCCAGTCTGCTCCCGTACCTGCATAGGTAAACTGCAGTGCTGCGTTATTGATTTGATTTCCCTGTTGATCAAACATCGTGAAATTAGGTGTGGTGTAGGGACTAGTCGTCGTATCCAGCTGGGTTCCCGGTGTTAATCCCAGTAGGCTGGAAGCCGCCAGGCCACCTGGAATCGGCGCCGAAGCATCTAGGTTGGCAGCCACATCGACGGCAGTCGATGCTTGTGGTGCAATATCCGAATTCTGCAACTGCAATGATCCTGTCGCACCGGTTATTGCGCCATTACTATCGGCTTCAAAAATGGTCAACCGTTGATTCGAACTGTTGACAACAAAACCATTCCGGTCAATCCCAAACTGGCCTGCACGGGTATAAGAATTCACCCCGTTGTCATCCATAACAAAGAAACCCTGCCCGCTGATAGCCAGGTCGAGATTGTTATCGGTAAAGCCAATATTACCCTGGCTAAATTGTTGCGCGACATTGGATATGCGCACCCCGGTACCAATAGCGTTCGCGGTAGTCCCCAGGCTGGAAGTTGCAAAGATATCGGCAAACTCAGCGCGTGATTCTTTGAAACCCGTGGTGTTCGCATTCGCGACGTTGTTACCAATAACACGCAGTTCTGCCGAAGCTGCATTTAATCCACTGAGTGCGGTACGAAAAGGCATAGTTAATACTCCTTACAATAATCTTTACAGGATTTTACGGATTTCAGATAAATCAATCGGGCCAACACCGGCGAGATCCAGCAGCAGGCCCCCGTTATTATTCAAAGTCACGCTGTTGATTTCTGTTGCCACCAGCGTTTCAAGTGATTCTGTTCCGCTTTCGAACGCGGCTTCAGCCGTGATCAGGTAGTTACCCGGAGTTGCAAACTGCCCGTCTGATTTCATTCCATCCCATTTAAAGGGCACCGGCCCGGCTGACTGAGACCCGAGTTCCAGTTGACGGATTATCTGTCCGGAACGGTCGTGTAATTTAATCGTTACCTGGCTGCTTGCGGTGGGTAGATCAACACTGCCCTTGACACTGCCGCCCTGCGCCAGCTCTACCACCCCTGCCGGCGCCAGGACTTTATGACCTACCAGGTTGGCCGCTTGCAAAGCCTGATTGGAAACCAGTGATTCACCCAATTTATCAAATGACTTTTGCAGATCGCCGATACCGCTCACCGTCGAGAACTGCGCAATCTGCGCCAGGAAATCACCGTTCTCCAGGGGCTTGAACGGATCCTGATTTTCCAGTTGCGTAGTCATCAGTTTAAGAAAATCTTCCTGTCCCAGTTCCTCACGTTCATTGCCGGTGTTCAGATCCTGAACCGTCCGGAATATGCCGTCAGAAATTGAATTATTCGTAGCTACCATGGGTAATTCCTTAAAATAGTTTGGTTTACGGTTATTGACCGATTCGCAGTGTCGCCATCATCAGCTGCTTGGAAGTGTTGATCACTTCTACATTCGTTTGATAAGCGCGCGAAGCGGAAATCATATTCGCCATTTCATCAATCATGCTGACATTAGGCAGGAAAACATAGCCCTCTTCATTCGCGAGCGGGTTATCAGGCTGATAACGTTTATCTAGCGGTGCATCGCTTTCTACTACTTTATCTACCTGCACGCCGAAAACTTCGGGATCGCCCTGCAGCGATTTCATAACCGCAGAAAATACCGGGTGCCGTGCGTGATAGGTGGTTGCCTCACTGCTGCCGACACTTTGCGCATTCGCCAAATTACTTGCGGTAACATTCAAGCGCACTGTCTCTGCACTCATGGCGGATCCGGCGATGTCAAACACTCTGAAAAACGACATGTTTATTCTCCCTTGATAGCCGACAGAAGACCCTTGAAGCGGCCGCTTATAAAGTTCAGTGTGGACTGGTAGCGAATTGCATTTTGTGTGAATTCGGCACGCTCGACTTCACTGTCTACGGTGTTACCGTCGAGTGAAGGTTGTACCGGTACACGGTAAAGTGTTTCTGTTGCTGCGGCATGTGCAGAAGACGGCCCACCTAAATGCCCTGCCCGGGTGGTTTTAATTTCGAGCTGGCCATTGGTGCCGCCCAGCACTGTTCTAAAATCTATATCCTTGGCCTTAAAATCCGGCGTATTAGCATTCGCCAGGTTGGATGCCAGCAATTCTGATCGCTGGCTGTATATCTGCAGGTTGCGCGGAAAATTTCCAAGTACCTTATCGAAGCTGATGGTCATTTTCCGGTTCGGCTCATGAGTTTCATGCAATACACAGAGCAACCACTGTGCCAACACAGCCTGGTTTATATGAATCAATGAGTTAGGTAAATTAGCGGCTAAGCATGGATAGGCAAGGCGGCAAGTGGGTTCCGCTATGCGGCAAATAAACGACTACGGAGACGCGTGTACCTAACGATTGCGATCGGTGTAAATTTTGTAGGCGCGGTTTTAACCGCAATCGGCGCTACACCCATCGCGGGTAAAACCGCGCCTACAGGCCTGCGTGAATAAATCAAGCGCTTGCCTAATTTGCCGTGGCTGACAAAAACCGTTCGGGCATATCTCTTGCATTCAGATTAACAAGATAATTCGACCTGGCTCAAACATGCATCTTATTAAACACAGTATTTCTACATTCTTCCTGGCAATCATTTCAATGCTAGTCGCGCAGACCTCCGCATACGCCAACGAACAACGCTGGCAAAGCCGGGAGACTATCCTCAAAACAGCTCAATCTTTTCTAGATGACTTCACCTCCAGCTCGCATAGCGGGCGCACTGAAATCAAGCTAGGCAAACTGGATCCCAGACTTAAACTGAAAGCCTGTGAAACTCAACTTGAAGCCTTTCAGGCGCCCGGTAGCCGGCAAATGGGAAATACCACGGTTGGCATTCGTTGCCCTGATGAAAATGGCTGGAGTATTTACGTTACCGCTAAAATAAAGGTATTTGGCAAGGTGCTGGTGCTACGGCAACCGCTGACACGGGGGGTGGCTATTAGCCAGAATGATCTGGATTTGGTTGAGCGAAATCTTGCTGCACTGCCTTATGGCTATTATGCCGATCCCAAACCCGTGATAGGCAAATTAACCAAACGCACGCTAGCGGCGAACAGCGTGCTGACACCGCAAATGTTAACAGCACCAAAACTAATCAAGCGCGGTCAACGTGTAACCCTGGTCGGTGAAGCCGGTGCACTCACGGTAAGGATGGTTGGCGAAGCCCTCTCCGATGGGAGCGAAGGCGATATAATCCGGGTCCGTGCAGACGGCTCAAAACGGGTAATAGACGGCACAGTCACCCCTCAAGGCGTCATAAAAGTGACGCTTTAGTTGCAAGGCACAAAAAAGCCTTTAAAGTTATTGATTGAAGAGGCGATAATCTGTTTAAGTCATTTTGTAACAGAGTTAGAGGTCAGCCGCCATGGAAGTCAATAACAACCGCAACGCACTGCCGGTTACCGCCGGTAATAATCAGGCTGCGCCGGTTGATCAGCAGAAAAAGGATCATTCCGGACACACTGAAAGCACACCCGTACAAGCTGAGAAAATCAGTCTGACAGATACTTCACGCCAGTTACAGGAACTGGAAAAGCTGATCGCCAGTCAACCCGCCGTCGATCCGAAACGGGTAGAAGCTGTACGTGAAGCTATCGCCAAAGACCAGTTTACTGTCAATGCAGACAACATCGCGGAAAAACTGCTGCGCATTGAACAGTTATTAACGAACACACGCTAGTACTCCAGAAAATTTATATTTGATAACTGATTATGGCCACGGAAACTTCTTTAATTATGGTTTTATTTTCTGTGTTCTTCCGTGTATTCCGTGGCAAATATTTAACTAAGGAACTGAAAGGATGCAGCAACAATTTACTGTCCTGTTGAATTCCATGACAACCTGCATTGCAGGCATGCTTGAATGTCTTGAGCTGGAGCAGACCGGTTTAGCCTCCCGTGATATGACCCAAATCGAACAGACTACCCAACGTAAAAACGCTTTGACCCGAGAGCTGGAACAGCTTGAAAGCCAACGCGTACAACTCGTGCTCTCGCTCGGTTATAAAAATGATTCAGCGGGCATGGCCGCGTGTTTAAAAAAACAGCCAAACACCAAACTACTGACGCAGTTATGGCAGGAAATTCTGGATAACCTTAAAGCCTGCCGCGATCACAACCTGACGAATGGCGGTATCCTCGCACTGGGACGTCAGCAGGCCGAACAAGCACTTAGTATTCTACGCGGCCTGCACGGTGACACAAAACTGTACAGCCAGGCAGGCAACACGCCACCCGCCTACGGCAACCGCAAGCTGGGCAAGGCTTGAGACCGGCAGGCAAGCTCTGCAACCGCAAAGGCCACCCTAAAGTAAGGTTCTCAGCTAATCAGAGAACTCAGCTGACGCAGCCTCTGTCAGTTCCGCCAAGCGATCACTGACGAATTGACGGATTTCCAATTGTTGAATTTTGTACTCTTCACCGACGGTGGAAAATTGAACACTACAGGATTTGACGCCGGCAAGAGAAAACTGTTTGACGACCCTCGCAATTAAACTAAAGTTGGAATCTGTATAAGGAAGTACAAATTTCAATATCAAACGGTCGCCGCTTGCCGGGCCTTTGACATTGGCCGCTGGGCGGTGCTGTTTCCGGGGGATGCCTTGGCGC
>CAYPEL010000040.1:0-18660 GCA_964409635.1 uncultured Gammaproteobacteria bacterium
TGCCACCAGTAATAGACAAAGGTGATCGTTAGATAGCCTGCCAACACCTGAACAGCTACAGACTGCATCTGTAATGAAAATAGTGGAAGCTGTGCAAACCAGACATCCCATAGAAAGATACTGCCGGCCGCAATGATGACTTGTGTACTATTGAAAATAAATGCCCTGCCGTACCAGTGAGGTACTTTATCTAACACGGTGTTTGGCCGAAGCTGTTCTAGCGACCAGATGACGGCTACTGCGCTTAGAATTATTAGTATGTTGTTCATGTTAATTTCGTAATTCCTGGGACCTGTACTAATTTAAAACGGCAGGTTGCTGGTAATAAGTATACTGCCCCAATAAATACTATTCAGCGATCGACCGATGTTTCCACCGGCAATCCGGCGCACCGCCATTCCGGTAAACCACCGTCAAGACGGCGTGCAGCCCTGCCTTGTTTACGTAACCGGGCAACGGCATCAAAGGCCAGTATGCAGTGCGGGCCACGGCAATAAGCAATCACCTCTTTGCCGGCGTCCAGGGATTCCAGTTTCGCTTCCAGTTCAGAGAGTGGAATATTCAGTGCGCCCGGTAAGTGGCCGGCAGCATATTCTTCCGCTGGCCGGACATCCAGTACAGTCACCAGCCCTTGACGCACCCTTTCCAGCAATTCTTTTGCAGGCACGGGTTCCAGTTCATCGCGCACGGTCAGGTAGGCACTTACCAGCCGATCGACATCGGCAAGACGGCGTTCCGCCACGCCTCGCAGGCAATTCAGCAGCGCCAGTACATCGTCACCACTTAAACTGTAAAATACCTTGAGCCCTGCCTTTCTGGATGTGACCAGTCCGGTCTGGCGTAACTGCTGGAGGTGCTGTGAGGTATTGGCAACCGTTAAACCCGATACGTTTGCCAGCACCTCAACACTGCGTTCACCTTGTGCCAGATATTCCAGTAATTCCAAACGGTTACCAGAACTCAATGCCTTTGCAATGCGGGCAAACTGGGCAAAAATATCGTGTTTAAAGTGGCTGCTTGACATATTGGCTATAGCATCTACGCTTTTATTCAAGTAATCTATTGATTAATTATATAGTGCCGTGAGTATAGCAGTTGATCCGGCATTGGCAATCATTAGCATAAAGAGGACAGGAGCTGATGACCTTTACTGAATTTGTCATGGTCAATGAAGTACCGATTCGACTCGGTTTTTTCTTTGGCATTTTTAGCATCATGGCGTTGTGGGAAACAGTTCTGCCGCGCCGCCAGTTGCTGGCCTCCAAAGCCGTGCGCTGGACTAACAATCTCGGCCTGGTGTTTTTTAACAGTTTTGTGTTGCGCCTCGCCTTCCCGGCCGCCGCAACGGGCATGGCCCTGTTTGCCAACAGCCAGGGCTGGGGTTTGTTCAACTATATTGAAACACCCTTCTGGATTGCGCTCATCGTTTCGGTGGTTGTCATGGATTTCTTTATCTGGTTGCAACATGTGATGGTGCATGCCGTGCCGCTGCTCTGGCGGTTGCACCGTGTTCACCACGCCGATCTCGATTTTGATGTCACTACGGGGGCGCGTTTCCACACGCTGGAGATACTGCTTTCCATGCTCATCAAGTTTGCAGTGATTTTGTTATTGGGGCCACCGGTTCTGGCGGTCGTTATCTTTGAAGTCGTTCTGAATGCAACGGCCATGTTCAACCACAGTAACGTTCGAATTCCAACCGGCATTGATCGCATTCTGCGTCTGTTCGTGGTGACGCCGGACATGCACCGCGTCCACCATTCGATTGAAGACGACGAGACCAACAGCAACTTTGGCTTTAATCTGCCCTGGTGGGACCGCCTGTTCGGTACCTACCGTGCGCAACCGCGTGCGGGCCACGCAGCCATGACCATTGGCATTCACAGCTTCCGTGAAAACAAGTGGTGCAGCTGGTTGCCGGGCATGCTGGCCATTCCCTTTATCGGCAAGGTACAGGACTATGCCATCAACCGGCGTCAGTGGAATGACTCGCATGAACAATAACCGCCTCTTGCGAATTTTTCTGTTACTTGGCCTGCTAGCGGGTGTCTCACTGGCGATCCTGTACCGCGATCAGTTTGATGTGGCTGCGCTCGAAACCTGGGTCAAAGATGCCGGCGCGATTGCGCCGGTCATTTTTATACTGATTTATGCACTGGCCACTGTGCTGTTTCTACCCGGCTCAGTGTTAACCCTCGCCGGCGGCGCCCTGTTTGGTCCGGTGCTGGGTACCTTGTATAACCTGACGGGTGCAACACTGGGTGCGACACTGGCGTTTCTGATTGCGCGTTACCTCGCCTCGGACTGGGTGACCGAAAAAGGCGAAGGCTGGCGGTTTGTTGCCTTTGTCAGGCTGGTCCCGCTGTTCCCGTTCAACCTGCTGAATTATACACTGGGGCTGACGCGCCTGCGCTTGCTGCCTTATGTTATCGCATCGTTCATTTTCATGCTGCCGGGTGCAGCCGCCTACACCTATCTGGGCTACGCCGGACGGGAAGCGCTGGCGGGTAGTGAAGGCCTGATTCAGAAAGGCCTGCTGGCATTGGCACTGCTTGCTGCAGTCACTTTTTTACCGCGCCTGATAAGCAATCTACGCCAATGAATTTTGTTCCCAGAACAGCGTTGGCGAAATCAGGCGTCCGCGATAATCGTCAATTGATCGCCAACCCTGATCATACCGGATTCGAGTATCTGCAAGCAGACACCGGCGTGTAGACCCAGTGTTTTCGACATGCCGGGTTCAGTGATGCTATCGATGTAAGCGCAGGGTGGTCTTTTCTTGTACCAGGCAAACAGTGCATCGCCGATTCTAAAACGTTTGTTTACGAGTTTATCTGTTTTGATGCCGTTGATGACCAAATTACGCCTGTGTTGTCCCGCCTCGACCTGCGCTCTGCCGAATTTTTGCATGTACTGTAAGTCATAATCGCTGATTAAGGTGACCTGACAGGCTTCAATACTATGCCAGTGTCCGGTGTCCTTGAAATAACGGTCACCCAGCAGGCCACGATCCTTGATCGCCTGCACAGCATCAATGGATTGCATACCATCACCGGCTTTCGGGCTGGTAAAAATAGCCGCCAGGCTGGGGGTTTGCCGTGTGGATCTGCCAAACAGGAGTTTATCGAGTATCATCATTTTTATGCCAATCGGAATACTAGTTTTATAGGGCCACTGTACAGGTCAAACCTTTGGGAGTCCCCCCGGCAGAGCCGCGGGACTACCTTATTGATTCAGCAGATTGGTTAAATTCCTCAGTCACCTTTTCTTTTTCGGCGTCAATACCAAACCAAAACGAAATATCTTTACGCAAAAATTCATCGTAGCGCATGTAATGCGAACCATCACATGAAAACGTCAGGCTGATAAGACCGTTGAAAATATTGATTGAGGCGGTACGGAGATATATGTTTTCATCAGCCAGCCGCAGTGAATGCATAAGCATAAGCACTTTACCGACACTCTCGGCAGGCATTATAGCGTCAGCAGGATACCGGTTTTTTGAATAAACCAGGCAGATATCCGGGTCTACCAGCGCTTCACGGTCGAGTATCCGGTAACGATAAGGGTCTGCAACCGTCCACACGGTGGCCTGGCTACTGGAGAAATGTATCTGGCACTGGAAAACACCCCGCTCTGTCAGCAGCTCTTCCAGTATCGATAACGACTTCTCCATATTCTGATCCATGGTGCTGTCGGTACGGTATTGCTGAAATAGTGTGCTCCTGATTGCAGGATCGCCCTTGATCTGACGCCATTCTCCCGGCTCTTCGTACAGCTCAGAATTCACCGGCAAATCACGCAAGTCAAAGTCTGCTCCCAGGTAGCCCAGCATGCCATTTGTCGAGCGAATAACGTGCAACGCAGTCACTGAAGGGCGCCGTGCATAAAGGCTGATATAGGCATCTGATAACAGAAACCCCCATGAGGGTACAACTTCATTCATGTAAGGACGCTGTGAACGGTCACGCCCAAAGTGCTCAGGCATAAGCACCCCTGCCTTTACATTGTCACAAATTTGTACGCCCTGGGTATCCAGGACATATAAAAAGGTGCAGTAAGGAATTCCGGGGAATCCAGCGAGAAGTACTTCATTGAGTTTTTCCCTGTCACTCCAAACCGGAACACAGGCGCTCGCCAGTTTAGCAAGCGGCTCGTTGAGCAGTTTGCCCAGCTTTTCGCGCTGTAAATATATGCTTTCTTTCCATGAGACTTTCATCTGCAACCTTCACCTTCAATGTCCAACTGTTGATTGGCTATTGTGAGTGAATTTTATGACGATTTAAAGAACTACAACTGTCTCCAGGTAGAGACGTTTAATTCCAAGAAGGGATTCTTTTTGGTGTTGCCAGTGCTACAGCTTGTTACTGATGGGTTGATAACCAGTCGGTAAATCCATCACTGGAAAGTGGTTTGCTGATATGGAAGCCTTGCACCAAATCACAACCAAGTTGCTCAAGCTGTGTCAGCGCGGATTGGTCTTCAACGCCTTCGGCAACGACCTTGCAATGAAGATTGTGACCCAACTCAATAATTGACCGGACAATGGCCAGGTCCTGAGAGTCAGGCAACAGGTTCTCCAGGAATGATTGGTCTATTTTTAAAATATTGATCGGCAGTTTTTTCAAATAGGCCAGTGAAGAATACCCGGTACCAAAATCATCCACCGCAATGCTAATACCGCGCGCACTCAGGCTGTTGAGGATTTCTGCACCCTGCTCAAGATCGAGCATGAGCGTGCCTTCTGTTATCTCGATTTCCAGCTGACAAGCATCGACTCCAGCGTCGTGCAATGCATGATCAATGCTTTTGAGCAGTCCAGGTGACTGAAAAGAACGCGCAGACACGTTAATTGAGACAGGCACCAGCTTGCCATCACTCGACCATTGCTTACTCTCGGTCAAGGCCTTGGTCAGCACCCAATCTGTGATGGGCGATATCATACCCAGTTGCTCAGCAACCGGGATAAATTGTTTGGGCAAAAGCATGCCCTGCTGTGGGTGCTGCCAGCGTATTAATGCTTCAGCACCAGAAAGTTGTCCGCTTTGGGTATCAATTTTAGGCTGATAGTGAAGTACAAATTCTTCCCGCTCAAGCGCACCGTGCAACTGCCCCGAATATTGCAGCCTTTCCCTCGCTGAAGAAGCACTGCTGGATTCATAGAATAAAAACGGCATCGAATTCCATTTGGCGCGGTACATAGCGCTGTCAGCATGACTGGCCAGCGTATCAGGGTCTTCCCCATGTTGTGGGTAAATCGAAATGCCGGTGGCGATGCTCAGACACAAATTTTTATCTCCGGACACAAACGGATCAGTCATAGCATCACCCAGCTTGTGCGCTACTTTTTCAGCGGCTTTTTCAGCCGCACCCGATAGGGTCAAAATTATTCCAAACTCATCGCTGCCTAACCGAGCCAGCGTGTCCGAATCCCGCACAATCTTCTGTAGCCGTTGAGCCACCTGGCGAAGTATTTCATTGCCCCCCAATTGTCCAAGTAAATCGTTGTACATTTTGAATTGATTAATATCCAGCAACATCACGACAACATTGGCGCCGGGCGTCCGCCGGGCAGTTTTTATTGCCAGCGTCAGCCGGTCATACCATAGCGCCCTGTTAGCCAGGCCGGTGATTTCATCCGTTGTTGATAATTGTTCCAGCCGTTGCAGATCATTGTGAGAAGCCGTCGTGTCTTCCATTAAACAATGGATGCGCAGCACCCGTTTACGCCGGTTTTTGACGGGGTAAAAAGCCATGCGATACCAACGCCGCCCCTCACCTGCTTCAGAAACGTGCACATCCAGCTGTACCGCTTCTCCATCGATCACCTGTTGCCAAGCCGTTAAAACCCGCTCCCTTTCTGAACCATCGATACGATTAAAACAGGGGATAGGCGCTTCCAGCTGGTCTTTACAAAATTGCTGGGTAGCCGGGCTGGCATAGGTAATACGGCTGGTTTCGGCATCAACCGTCCACAACATCTGGGGTATATTCCCAAGCAACTGGTCAGCAAGATTTTGTTCGTCATTCAGTTCGTCGCGTTGTTCAGTCAGCTTCTCAATTGCGGTTCGCCAATACGCTTCGCTGGTAATTCCAGCATCACGGAAAATGATCTTGGTCAGGGCTGATACCAGTTGTTCCCTGTCACGGCTATCAATCTGTTCATTGCTAGCAACCAGGTTTTGTAAATGATCAAGAAACAGGCGATAGGTGCCGAGTGTCCAGATGGGTTTGACGCCGGATTGGTAAAGATTCCGGCCTATGTTTTCACTTTTTATAGTTGCAGCCGTGTCAACGTCACCCTTTAACAAACCGAGCATATGATTCAGCTGTGCACGCACGAATTCACCAATACTGCCGCCCTTACGTTCATAGGCGTATAAAGCATCGGCGATATCAGGATTATCGAACAGGTAGTTATAGGCTAATTCAGCATAGCCAGCCGCGTCCTGCGCCAACACTTCCCGATACCGATTCAATAACCGTGAATCTGTCTCGGAAATCTGCAAGACAAAATTAATTTCCTTACCGGATACAGGCGACGAAGCTTTTTTTCGTCTGCTCGACTGCTGATTTTTCGCCTGCTCTCCCCGCTTTTTCGCCGCTGGTGGCATTCTCCGTGTCCGTGGTTTTTTATAATATAATTTAAGGTACCATAGAGGTTCCACCCAATACAATCAATCTCTTAGATAAGATATTGAAGAGACAGGCAATGCTGCAAGCTGATCAGAAATGCACCAAATTTCAACCGAGTGTTTTATAAACGGCTAAAACGCTATACCTTCAGAGCCGCAAGAGATTGATAAACCAGCAGGTGACCCTGCCTATTATTATTTAAGTAGACTGAACTCTTAGACTGATTCCAAAAAAATAGTAGCCCCATCCAAACGGCGATAGATCAAGCAAATAAGTCGAGCCTGCCCGCCATAGGAATGGCTGTTGTCCAACGGCGAGATGAAATATCTTCATGACTTTGTTGCAGCTTTTCTTCTACAGCGCTGTCAGCCTGCCAGCTTGGTTGTGCTTCTCTATCTTTACGCTGACGTGCAAATGAATGTTCTGACACATCGACATCGGCTAATTGTATTCCCTGGCTCTCAAACATTTCCCTGAGGCGCGGTATTGCGGCTTCTAGTGCGTCCCGAACGACACCATGTGCGGCCGTGAATTGCACGCTCGCCTGATCGTTTTGCAGTTGAATTTTCACCGCCATAGGACCCAGGTGAGCAGGGTTTAGTTTGATCTCTGCAGCCTGCAGCTTTTGCGCGGTCATCCATTGGATCTTGTCTGTGAGCCCCTGATCCCAGCCGGTTTTCAGGAAGGGCGTGTCCAATGTCAAGCTCGGTAGTTGTTGGATGTTACTTTGGGACGATGCAGTAGGTGTAGACTGTACCGCCGAAAGCAGGCTGGTTATTTCATGACTGTTGCGCGCTTCATTGCCTGGCACGGACGCCATCAGCCGCCGGAAGTGCTGTGCAGCGACAGCAACATCAGCAGACCGGATAGGTGACTTCACTATTTCTTCCGGCAGACTTCTAATTGACTGCACAGGCAGTTCCGGAACATCCGGATCATGGGTGAAGTGAGCTTGTGCAGCGTTTGCTTCCCGGGAGGGCGCCCGGAATTGATCACTATTTTGCATCAGAATACGCGCCGATGATTGCTGCGGCTGTTGACTGTTAGCGGCTGCTTCCTGAGCGGCTAGCGCTTGTAAAACTGTTTGCTTGGCGGGCTGTAGTGCGGCGCCGATGGGTTGTAATGCTGTTGCAG
This sequence comes from uncultured Gammaproteobacteria bacterium, assembly GCA_964409635.1. GTDB lineage: Bacteria > Pseudomonadota > Gammaproteobacteria > DSM-19610 > DSM-19610 > CAYPEL01. The sequence continues at coordinate 7,771 of CAYPEL010000040.1, forward strand.
TGGGCTCTACTGTTAATTGACTCGCAAGTTCAGGAACAGGAGCCGTATCCGCCTCTGGCACAGAGCTGTCGATTACTCCACCGGAGGTTGGTTCTTTGAGCAAGGTAGCGTGCATAGCCGATGTGACTGAAGTTGCCAGCTGCGGATTTGTCGGCTCCATAAGCGGCGGCAATAGATTACCGCCCTTGCCGTCACCCAACGTCTCCAGCGGCAAATCCTGTCCGCCCTCCCCTTCTAGCTGAGCAAGCTCAGGTGAAACTGGAAGTTCAGTAGCCGAGTCACCAAGTAACGCGAGCAACCCCGAAAATGATGTAGTACCACCTTGATTTACTGCGCTATTTTGCGGCGTTGCAGGGGCACCCACGGGGCTTGCTGTGGCAACAACAGGTAAATTGACAGTTTGTGCCATACGGCTACTCGTACATCCTGGATAATTTCATACATGGAATAGAGCAACAGCTGTGCCAACTTATAGTTTGTTTATATTCTCATTTGCTCTGGGGGTGAAGTGGGGCAGGAATGCTGCCGGAAGCTGGGAGAATTGGTGGGTTTCACCCACCCTTAGTGTTTTATGGCGGGTTGATTATTTAGTTGTGTTGAAACGGTGGTGCATTCTTGATGCGTGTTCATCGAGCGTTTGTTGTTCGCGCTTTTGCTGTTGGCGCAGCTCATCGCCTCTAAATTTTGCGATCAGCTTATCTATGGCCTGGGTATGCTGGCGCACGTCACGCCAATGAAACTGGTTCTGGTGGTGTTGACTGCGATACTTGCCTATCAACAATTCCTGTTGTTGTACCGCTGCCGTTAAACGGGCAAGAAACACACGGTAGTCATGTAATTGCATGGCATCAAGACCAGCGTGACCACGGCTTGAAAATTGTGCCGCATACTGATCACGGTAGCTTTTCAGTTCAGTGAGCCGGCTTTCCTGTTTTTCCAGTTGCTTACTGCTTTCACCCATGCGTTTGGCCGCATCGTTTTCGCGGCTGACCGCGACACGCTGTACGGGCTGCATGCGTTTTGAACGGTTCATATCCCGTCAACACTGCCTAGCGCCCGGGCAAGCCCGGCGAGGCTTTCAGGTAAAGTAATTTGCTGGTTCAGATCCTGCTGCATAAAACTATTCAGCTGGGGATACATCACAACAGCTTCATCGACACGAGGATCGCTACCCGCCTGATAAGCACCAACGCTGATCAGATCCCGGTGCTGCCGGTAGGTAGAGTATATCTGCCGGAAACGCCTGGCCGCCTGCTCTTGTTCTGGTTTGACTATATCTGTCATGGCGCGGCTGATCGAAGCTTCAATATCAATCGCTGGGTAGTGCCCGGACTCGGCAAGCTCCCTCGATAAGACCAGATGGCCATCGAGAATAGCCCGGGCCGCATCGGCGATCGGATCGTTCTGGTCATCGCCTTCCGTTAACACCGTATAAAACGCAGTGATCGATCCGCCTCCCTTGTCAGCATTACCGGCACGCTCAACCAATTGTGGCAGCTTGGCAAATACTGAGGGTGGATAACCTTTGGTCGCAGGTGGTTCACCGATCGCCAGGGCGATTTCACGTTGCGCCTGGGCAAAACGTGTGAGTGAATCCATTAACAACAAGACATGCTTACCCTGATCACGAAAGTGTTCAGCCACACTGGTTGCCAGCATAGCGCCGTGCATACGCATCAGGGGCGAGGTATCGGCTGGCGTTGCCACCACAACAGCACGCGCCAGGCCAGCCTCGCCTAAAATTTTCTGTACAAATTCTTTGACCTCGCGGCCACGTTCACCGATCAAACCCACGACAATGACGTCGGCATTGGTATACCGGGTCATCATGCCAAGTAACACACTCTTGCCGACACCACTGCCGGCAAATAAACCCATACGCTGACCGCGCCCGACCGTGAGTAAAGCATTAATGGCGGCAACACCTACATCCAGGGGTTCGTGAATAGGTTCGCGGTTGAGCGGGTTAATAGGTTTGCCGGTTAACGGCACCTGTTTATCAGGGCGCAATGGCCCCAGGCCATCCAGCGGATGTCCGGCGCCATCAATCACTCGGCCGAGTAAATTCTTGCCGACCGGCACCTGACACACAGAATGCAAGGGTTTGACGCTGGCACCCGGGCCCAGCCCCTGCAGATCACCAATGGGCATGAGATAGAGTTTGTCATCGTGAAAACCAACCACTTCGGCCTCTATCGGTTTTCCAACGGATGAGGTTACCAGGCAGCGTCCACCCATGGTGGACTGACAACCAACGGCTTCGAGCGTCAGGCCAATCATGCGCGTTAAGCGGCCGTCTACCTGCAGCGGAACAAGCTCGGCAGCGCGTTCCAGATAGGGTTCGAGTCTCTGTTTCCAGGTAGCGTTTCTATCGGAGGCCGGTTGATTATTCAACATCGCTTTGCCTCTCACCACCCAACACATTGGCAACTATTGCATTCAGTCTTGACTCGACTGTGGCGTCGATCTGCGATGCGTCTGTCAGTATCCGGCAGCCGCCCCGGGTTAACACAGGATCAGACACAATCTTGATATTGTCTCCTTCATCGTGCATAGAAAAAGCATTACGCACAATGTCTATATCCTCGGGGTGTAATACCAGTTTTAACTCACGGCTGGCGACGGGCAAGGCAGCTATGGCTTCGCGCACAACTGCGATTACCTGTTCAGGCGTGGTTTTCAGTTCACGGCGCACCAGTTGCCTGGCGACCAGGAGTGACATCTGCACCAACTGTTCTTCGACGGCCTCGTCCAGATCAGAAAATGGTTTTTGTAAAGCCTCGAACATGGCCTCCAGCTGGGCAAGCTGGCTTTGTATTTGCTGCGCACCTGCAGCACGCCCTTCCTGCAATCCTTGTGTGTAACCTTCTTGCTTGGCCTGCTCCTGCAACGCTTCCATCTGTCCCACAGTCAACAGACCCTGACTGCTACCGCCATGACCTACATCGGGCGCCAGCCAGGACTGGCAGGAATCCACCTGCTCGCTGCGGATTACCTTAGACAAACTCTTCTGCCCCCTTGCTGCCCAGCATGATGTCACCAGAATCTGCCATGCGGCGTGCTATTCCGAGGATTTCTTTTTGCGCACCTTCAACTTCACTCAAACGTACCGGACCCTTGTTTTCCAGGTCATCGCGCATCATCTCTGCTGCGCGTTTGGACATATTCTTGAATATTTTTTCCTTCAGATCCTCGTCCGCACCTTTCAGCCCCAGGATTAAAGTCTCTGAGGCCACTTCACGCAATAGCGCCTGTATACCCCGGTCATCAACATCAATAAGATTGTCGAACACAAACATCAGATCCTGAATTTGCTGACCAATATCTTCATCGACCTCCTTGATCGACTCCATCACTTCGCTCTCTATCGCACTGTCCACAAAATTTAGAATATTCGCAGCGGCTTTGATGCCACCGACTGAAGAAGACTGCATATTCTGGCTGCCGCTGAATTGGCTCTCCAGAATAAGATCCAGTTCCTGTAGTGCAGAAGGTTGCACACCATCCAGCGTGGCGATTCTCAGCAATACATCGTGACGGGTATTTTTCGGAAAAAATCCGAGTATGGCAGCTGAGTGATCTTCGTCAAGATAGGACAACACTATCGCTTGTATTTGCGGGTGCTCCTGTTTGATCATCTCTGCGACGGCGCGTGCATCCATCCACTTCAGCGCCTCAAGACCTTTAGTGCTACTGCCAAGCAGGATGCGATCCATTAAGCCGCTGGCTTTCTCTTCACCCAGCGCTTCGACCATCGCCTTACGGATATAGTCTTCGGCGCCCACACCCAGCGCTGTCTGATCCTGTACCTTAGCGTTAAATTCCTGAAGAACGCTGGTCAACTGCTCACGGCCGACATTGCTCATAGCCGCCATCGCAGAACCTACTTTCTGCACTTCTTTGGGGCCCATATGTTTCAGCACAGAGGCGGCATTATCTTCACCTAGTGCTAATAACAATAAAGCGGCCCGGTCTGTACCGGTTAATTTTGAAACCGAGGAATCAGGCATCTTCCGCCACCCAGTTTTTAACTACCTGCGCAACACGCTTGGGGTCTTCCTTAACAACGGCCTGAGCATCCTGCAGGGTTTGCTCATAGTTGTGTTGTGGCGCCTGTAATTGCCCTTGTTGTTGCGATGCACCACTCAACTGCACCTGATCATCACCCATTAGGGGCGTGCCATCCGCAGCAACACCTGCTGTTAGCATACCCGGTGCAGGTTCAGCACCCTGTTTGGCCAAGCTGTTCAGTATCGGCTTGAGTACGCCGAATACCAGCAAAATAAGTCCAAGTGCGCCACCCGCCTGTTTAAGGACATCCCAAAGCCAGGGTTTTTCAAGCAACGATGCTTCCGGTACGGGTTCAATTTCTGGTGCTGGCAGAAAAGATGAATTCACCACGTTAACCGTGTCACCACGTTGCTCACTAAAGCCAACGGCTTCTTTAACCAATGAGTTGAACCTTGCCAGTTCAGCGTCATCCCAGGGGCTGCTGCTTTTTTTACCCTTGTCGTCTGTCACCTGCTTATCGTCTATAACAACGGCGATTGACAAGCGGCGTATCGTGCCACTGGCCAGTTTGGTGTGGCTGATGGTTTTATCGAGCTCAAAGTTGCGCACACTGCGTTTACGGGTATTGCCGCGATTACTGGCGGCCTCACTGGTTGATCCGCCATCCTGTGAATTATTACCCTGCAGCTGGCCAGCTTCCGGTGGTTGATTGCTCAACGCACCTGGCACCCCACCCGCAGCGGCATTACCACCACCACTGTCATCGGTTGTGCTGGTATTTGCCGATGACATATCTTCACTTATCTGCTCACTGCGCAGTGCCGACAGGTCCGGATTGTAGGTCTCCTGGGTACGTTCTGTTATGGTAAAATCAAGCTCAGCGGTTACCGTGGCACGAATTTTCCCGGAACCGATGATCGGCTCAAGCAGTTCCTTGATACGCTCTGTGTAAGAAGCTTCAAGTTTGCGATTGTAAGAAAACTGGCTCGAAGTCGCAGCGACGCCTTCATTTGAACTCCCATTACTCAGCAGATTACCGTGCTGGTCAACCACGGTAATGCCGCCCGGCTCAAGGTGAGGAATACTGGAAGACACCAAGTGGACGATCGCGGCGACTTGTGCTTCATCCAGTGAGCGTCCTGAATATAATTCTGTCATCACAGAGGCGGTTGGCTTACTCCGATCGCGTAAGAATACACTGCGTTTTGGAATCGCCAAATGCACGCGTGCAGACTGAATATTACGTAGCGCGCCGATCGTCCTGCTCAGTTCACCCTCCAGTGCGCGCTGATAACGGACAGTTTCGATAAACTGGCTGGTGCCGTATCCCGATTCTTCCTGCAATAATTCAAAACCCATCGTGCCGCCTTCCGGTAAACCGTCTTTCGCAAGTTCCATGCGTGCGGTATGTAGTTTACGGTTTGGCACCATGACGGCGCCGGTGGCCTGATCAACCTTGAATTCAATCCCGGACTTTTGTAGCGCATCGATCACGTTACCTGCATCTGCACTTGAAAGATTGCCATACAACAAGGTATAGGCAGGTGTTTGTGACCAAAGCACCACAGACACGCCAAGCGCCACGCTGGCCGCCAGACCAATCATAAGTCCGAGCTGGCGCAGTGCGGGCAGCCTTTGAAAACCAGTTACTGTTTCTGCTTTTACGAGTGCCATTTAATCTCTCTGTCTGGGTAAATTGAGCGAGCTTTATTTTGCAGTATCAAACTACAGCTGCATATTCATAATATCGCGGTAGGCGTCGACCAACTTGTTCCTAACCGCGGTCATCGCCTTAAACGAAACACTGGATTTCTGCAAGGCAATCATTACATCACTGAGCTGTACTGCAGGATCTCCCGCACTGAACGACGCGGCAAGCTTTCCAGCTTGCTTTTGTGTTGCATTTACCTTGTCAACTGATGTTTTCAGCAAATCAGAAAACCCTGTATCACCGACAGCATTATTGGCGCCTATATTCTGCACGCCTTGCGTGCCCTGCGCGCCCTCTGCTGCCGCAGTAAGCTGGCGCATCTGGGCGAGAACCTGATCAACATTTATGCTAGACATATTTATTAACTCCTAAGCTGGAACAGCAATTCCCTGTGCGCGCATTCTTGCCAATTTGTAACGTAGAGTACGCGGGCTGATACCCAGTTTTTCTGCCGCCTGTTTACGATTTCCGCGGCCGGACTCCAGCGCCTCGATGATTAACTGGTATTCGTGATTTTTAAGGTCGTCTCCCAAGCCAGCCGCCGCCTGTTTAGGTTCTATACTTTCTTCAGACGGGACGGACTGATGTTCTAGCTCAAATTGCAGGTGGCAGGCATCTATACAATCACTGTTCAGTAGAATGAGCGCACGCTGAATGATGTTTTCAAGTTCCCGCACGTTGCCAGGCCATTGATATTCCAGCAACGCTTGTTGTGCTGACTGGGTCAGAAAGGGACGCTTTGTTGCTTCGGGCAGCAGCTTCTCTATCAGGCGTTCTGCCAATGGCAGTATGTCTGCGCTACGTGCCCGCAACGGCGGCAGATGCAGAGGAAAAACATTCAGCCTGTAAAACAAGTCTTCCCGGAACCGACCGGCGGCAACCTCTTCGCGCATAATCCGATTGGTTGTTGCCAACACCCTCACATCGAGTTTAATAGTTGTATGCCCACCTAATTTTTCAACTTCACGTTCCTGTAAAACCCTGAGCAACTTGGCTTGCAAGCTCAAATCCATTTCTGAAATCTCGTCCAGCAATAAGGTTCCACCCTGGGCCTGCTCAAACTTTCCTGCGCGTGTTTGATAGGCGCCGGTGAAAGCGCCTTTTTCATAACCAAAAAGCGACGCTTCTAACATGTTCTCTGGAATGGCCGCACAGTTAATCGCAATAAACGGATGATGACAGCGTGGGGATTTATCATGTATCAGACGTGCAAATACTTCCTTCCCAGTCCCCGATTCGCCGCTAATAATTACCGTGGCGTCACTGTTTGCAACCCGGGCCGCAAGCTTAGCCAGGCGGCGGGTTTGTTTATCTTCTGCAACTATACCCGGGCTGGATTCCGACAAGGGCAAAAACCGGCCAACCATATCGACCAGCACATCGGCAGCAAAGGGTTTCACAAGGTAGTCGGCAGCACCACTGCGCATGGCATCTACAGCCATTTCTATGGTGCCATAAGCGGTCATCAAAATGACGGGCAGTTCCACGCATTGTGCTTTGATGTTCTTGAGCAATTCATGGCCATTCATAGCGTCCATCTGCACATCGCTGACCACCAGATCCGGCAATGATTGCTTAATTATATCGAGTGCAGCGAAACCGTCTTCCGCCAGCTCAATCGAATAACCAGCCAGCTCTAGTGTGGTGCGCAATGCACTACACAGGGCGGTATCATCTTCAACTATCAGCACGACCGGTTGAGTCATCAGGCGGTTCTCCTTTCAGTCTGACTTCCATGCAATTCACTTGCCTGTAAATGGCTCGGCATTTGCCGTTGTACACTGGCTGGTAATTCGATAATAAAGCAGGCACCGCCTGCCTTGCCGGCAGCCAGCTGAACGGTACCTCCGTGCGCCTCGATCACGGTACGCACGACCGGCAGACCGAGTCCTGTGCCTGATTTCCGGGTGGTGAAAAATGCTTCGAAAATTTGTTCGCCAAGCTGTTCTGGTATACCGGGGCCATTATCTTGCAGGGATATTTTTATACAGTTGGCCTGACGGTAAACCCGCCAAGTCAATTGCGCATACTCGCCGCCGGCGTTCAATGCGTTGATTGCAAGGTTTGATAAGGCGCCAAAGAGTGAAACTGGATTACCGAGTAAGGCCACCGTGCTATCGACACCAGCAACTTGCCAATCTGCACTTGCTTCCTGTAACTGGGGAAGCAGGGAAATACGCACTTGCTCAATAAGATCAGCCAAAGAAATTATTTCTTCAGCGCTATTTCCACCGCTTGAAAAAACCAGCATGTCATTAATCATTTGATCAAGACGGCGCAGACCCGATAAAAGTTGCTTCCCGGAATCCTTGCGTTGTTGCACACTGGCTTGGGGTTGATTCAAATGGGATGCATATAGGAGCGCCGTAGCTAATGGCGTTCTGAGCTGATGCGCCAGTCGGGCGGTCATTTCACCCATTTCACTCAAGCGTTGCTGGCGGTTTACCTGAGCCTGCAACGACCGGGTTTCAGTCACGTCCTGAATGAGTAATATATGACCGCCATTTGTTTCCAGTGACTGCGCGGTAATATTTACAACGCGGCTGTCTGCTAACACCAGATCGCTGCTCTCCTGGCAGGTCAGCAATCCGGCCGGCATGACATCCTGCCAGCGGCGGTTATCTAAGGACTGTTTGAAAATTTGTACGGCGGCCGGATTAGATTCGCATATGATACCTTGCGCATTCAGCACGACGACGCCAGCTGGCAATGCATTGAGCAATACGCCCAAACGTTCTGCCAGTTGTTCTTTTTCGGTGAGTTGCTTAACGCGTTCACTGCGCACGGCATACAGTTCACGTGTTAAGGATGAAACACGATCCTGTAATGCCTGGTACGATTCCTGTAATTGTTCTGACAGTTCACTGAACTGGTCAAACGCATTTTGCAGTTGTTGACTGGCTTTCGCCTGCTGGTTCATTAAAGCCCCTGCTCCCGTTTCGCGTGTCTTGAGCCTTCGCCCACGCGATTTCGGTTGCAAGGAGCATGCCTGCAGGCATCATTCCATACGTTTCAACAAGTTATAAGCCAACAATTAGGGGTGCGTCAAACACCCGGCGCTTCTTCGTTACGGTGAAGACCGTATTTGCGTAGTTTTTCACCAGTGTGGTGCGGCGCATTCCCAGCCGCTTGGCCGCCCTGGCGACAACCCCATTGGGGTCATCCAGTGCCTGTTTAATGAAACCGACTTCCAGGTTACTGAGGTGTTCTTTAAGGTCGAGGCCATCACGCGGCAAGCGTGGCTCGGTCTCCAGATCATATTGCGTGGGTAAATTTGTCAGCATTTCATCGCTGAACAGGGGCTGATCTGAATTGCCTTCAGTGTCACTGCGGAATTTATCCGGCAAGTCGGCCACATCGGCTATACCAAACGGATAGAGAATAGCCAAGCGTTCAATTAAATTGGCTAACTCGCGGACATTACCCGGCCAATGGTACTGGCACAAGGTCACAACAGCTGCCTGGGTTAAACGGACTGAGCCGCGTTTTTCATGTTCGATACGGCGGATCAACTCATTAGCCAGCAAGGGTATATCTTCAGCACGTTCGCGCAGGGGAGGCATTTCAATCGGGAAGACGTTCAAGCGATAAAACAAATCTTCGCGGAAATTCCCTTCGGCAATGGCTTCTTCAAGGTTGCGGTGTGTGGCGGCAATAATACGTACGTTTGCCTTGATGGTCTTGTTGCTGCCCACCCGCTCGAACACCCGCTCCTGCAGAACCCGCAGTAATTTCACCTGCATGGACAGACTCATATCGCCTATTTCATCCAGGAACAAGGTGCCGGTATCCGCCAGTTCAAAGCGCCCCTGACGCGTACTGATCGCGCCGGTAAAGGCACCTTTCTCGTGACCAAACAATTCTGATTCGAGCAAATCAGCGGGGATTGCGCCGCAGTTAACGGGCACGAAGGGATTGCTACGGCGGGTTGAATAGTAATGCAGATTACGTGCAACCACTTCCTTACCGGTACCGGATTCACCCAGAATCAACACATTGGCATCGGAGTCCGCAACCTGCTGGATCATCCTGCGCACCTGCTGCACGGAGCGGCTGGTGCCTACCAGGCTACGGAATAAATCCACCGGACGCTGCTTGGCGCCATCGCGCTGGCTTTCCCGGTAGACCTCGGCCTGGTGGAGGGCGCTGGTCAATTGCGTATAACGCGGCGGCAATCCGATCCGGCCCAGGATGCAGGAACTTGCTTCAATCGCGACAGTGGGTTCTTTATCTTTTTCTGCGAGCAGGAAAATCGGCAGCTGGTCGTCGAAGTCATGGACTTCTTTGAGCAGCTTTTGCAGGGCTTTATCAGACTTACAGCCCCCGACCAGAACCGCCAGCAACGCGTCTGTGCTGTCCAGGCCATTTTTCCAGTTCGCACAATCCTGTGTCCACAGAGACTCTCGGTTAATGAACTGTAATACCGACTGCAATTCATGACCGCGGTCAGCGTCTGCTTCAATAACCAGCACTCTGGGTTCGTCAACTGATAGGGTTTCTCCCATCGCCAATGCCCGCCTTGTTATTTAATGGTGAGTGTAAAAGACAACTGCATATCTTTATTAACTAGCAAAGTTAAGCATTGTTAAGTTGGAATGTCAAAATTTTGTCTATGCACAGGGCCAGTGCGGGAGTGTTACAGGATATTGATTTATTGAGCAATAATCCTAAGGGCGGGAGCAGCAGGCGTTTTTTACCTGACGATGGGATTAACTGCTTGTTAACCGGGGTTTAAACGCGCTTTACTTGCCGCTGGCACAGTCCCGGTAGGCATCGAGCGCCGCTTTCCCAGAGTTTTTGGCCGCAAGCTGGCTGGCCAGCTCTCCTTTGGCGCGCTGGCCAAGCTCATGAAGCGATTGATTCAATTGCAAAATTTCCTGGATAGCCGATTCGTACTTTTGCCCCTGCGGGTTAACGGAACGACTAACGGAACACGAACGACCGCGGACTAACGGGACAGACAGACTAACGGGACACTGAGACAGACTAACGGACTAACGGGACCGACTAGGCTAACGGTAGGCTAACGGGACACTGCTCACTTCGGTAGGCTAACGCGGGGCTAACGGGACACGGCAAACGGGCGGCTAACGGGACACAGCTCACTTAATCACTTAACGAGATTCCAATTATTCATCCGGCCAACACACCGCACCCGCACGCCGCGC
>CAYPEL010000041.1:0-18330 GCA_964409635.1 uncultured Gammaproteobacteria bacterium
GATTATGCAACCCACAGTCTTGTTGACGAATAACCAAACAGTCCGTGAGCACTGGCAAAACCGCATCAGGCATATGCTGAAGGATGAGTACCAGGATACGAACCTTGCTCAATATGAATTGGTAAGGTTGTTAGTCGGTAAAACCACCCCCTTTACAGCCGTGGGTGATGACGACCAATGCATCTACACATGGCGTGGCGCTAACCCGGAAAACCTGTTGCGCTTAAAAGAAGATTTTCCACGCCTGGAAGTCATCAAGCTGGAACAAAATTACCGCTCCTCGGCCTGTATTTTGAAATGCGCCAATACTTTAATCAGCGAGAATCCGCACATTTTTGAAAAAAAATTATGGAGCGAGTTGGGGTACGGATCACAGCTATCGATCGTCGCCTGCCGCGATGCAGAGCATGAAGCCGCACGTGTGGTGTCAGATATTCTGCACCAAAAATTTACCCACGGTACACGCGGCGGTGATTACGCCATCCTGTACCGCGGTAATCATCAGTCGCGTAGTTTTGAAAAAGCACTGCGCGAACACAGTATCAATTATCATTTGAGCGGCGGCACATCGTTTTTTGATTACACCGAAGTCAAAGACTTGCTCTCCTACCTGCGCTTGCTGGTCAACCCGGACGATGACCGGGCTTTTCTGCGGATCGTCAACACACCACGCCGCGAAATTGGCGCCACGACATTAGAAAAGTTAGCCGGTTTTGCAAGCCAACGGCAAATGAGTCTTTTAGCCGTCTGCTTTGAAAACGATCTTGAACCTGAACTTGGCAAACGCGCAGCCAGCCGCTTATTACCTTTTGCAGAGTGGATAACCACACTTGCCGATCAAGGCGAGCGGGGTGACCCGGTCAGCTGCGTCAAGCAACTGCTTAAGGATATGGATTATGCCGAGTGGATTCAGGATAACGCCAAAGATCCGGATGAGGCTGACCGGCGGCTGCAAAATATAGACGATCTGCTCGGCTGGCTGCAGCGCCTGGCGGAACCAGACGGTAAACAACGCTCCCTCAGCGAAATTGTGAATCGTATAAGCCTGCTGGACAGACTGGACAGGGACGATGACGCCAGTACCGATTGCGTCCGGCTGATGACCCTGCACGCCGCCAAGGGTCTGGAATTTCCGCATGTCTTTATGGTGGGTATGGAAGAGAATCTGTTACCGCACCGCACCAGTATCGAGGAAGACAACCTGGAAGAAGAACGGCGGCTGGCCTATGTCGGTATCACCCGCGCACAAAAAACACTCACGCTAACCTATGCCCGTAAGCGCAAGCGTGCCGGTGAATGGCATAGCTGTGAGCCGAGCCGGTTTTTATCTGAATTACCGGTAGCGGATATCAAGTGGGAAAAACCCGGTGCTGCCGTCGACCCGGCCGAGCGCGCTGAACGCGGTCAGGCGCATTTGTCGAATCTACGGGGCTTGTTGTCCTAAATAAAATTCAGCCAGGGGATAAATGATTACCTGGAGTGCGCGCTCCAGGTAAAGCACGGGCCTCATACGCCGGATTCTTTTAGCATATATTCGATAGCCGCTTTCAACTCATCGTCGGAACAAGTTGCGCATGTGCCTTTAGGCGGCATGGCGTTAAGACCGTTGATCACTGCACTCAACATGCCATCAGCCCCCTTCGGCGCACGCGTAACCCAAGCCGCCTTATCACCCACTTTTGGCGCACCCGCAACCCCGGTACTGTGGCATGCCAAACAAGACGCATTATAGACGGCTTCTCCGCTGCGCGGCTCGGCACTGGCTTCAGCTGTAGCCACGGCAGTAACAGCGCCTACATTAACCTGCCCTACCGGCTTGATATTTTCCTGAATCTTGGCTGTCATTCGTGGATTCGGGCCGCTGTCATCCCCCCCATCGCTGGTGACGGCTGCGGCAATAAAATAGAAAGAAATCGCCAGCAACACCAGGGCGCCGATGATGGCCAAAATAGTGTTCGTTGCTGCTTTATCGTGCTCACTCACAAGGTTATCTCCGGATCTATATCGAAACAATACCCTGGGACAACCGGCTCAGGCGCCAGGGTGTGAAAATTTGCGGGCCAGTATATCGGTAAATGCCAGTGCGGAAAAGGATAATCCAGATCCTGGGCTGAGAACTGCTGCGGGTGGTAACTACCGCCTAGCAGACGCTACAGTCCGCGGTACAAAAGCGGTATCATGCCAAGTCTGCCAAGCGCCCGTAGTTCAGCTGGATAGAATATCGGTTTCCGAAACCGGGGGTCACAGGTTCGAATCCTGTCGGGCGCGCCAATTATCTAAGGTTATATACGCATTAAAAATGCCCGGGGACGCCGGGCATTTTTATAAATTGATTCACTACTGTCCCGTTAAGTCGTATTGAAAACCAGTAAGCTACGTATACAAAGCTGATTACTCTGGCAATGGAACTACACAAGCTTGAAATTGGAGTGCCTAATAAGCATAGACGATATTTGAATAAGGGAAAGAAAGACTAGGCTGACTCAACACTGTAAGACAACACTCCTTTAGTCTGTGATAAGTTTTTTTATAGGTGGAGGAATTTCGATCGATTTGCCTGCCTCATGATCAAACCAGACAACCGTGCCGTGACCCAGTGTATAGAGTATTGATAGGTCATCGGCATCGCGGATTTCGTAATAGGAGTCGACGCTTTTTCTACCCGGGGCGCCAAGATAAAATGACACTTTAATTGTTGCCGGATAAACAATAGCGTGTAAAAAGGTACAGCCAATATTGGCGACGACGATACTGTGCCCTGCACCGATATGCCGCAGCCAGTCGACGCGCATTTGTTCGAAATAGGTAAAGTATTTGGCGTTGTTGATGTGACCAAATGCATCCATGTCGCTCCAGCGTACGACATACTCGGATGTTAGCATCAGTCGTGCTGTTTTTGGAATTGAATCTAGATAGACGGGATTTGGCATATCAAACCTGTTTGATAAAATTATAGCCAGTTGGCTGTCGTGCTTCGTCCTTGAAATAAGTTTGGCATCTCATTTGATGCTACAGTTTAGGTGGGTTTCACCCACCCTACGGGAACTTATAATACGCTTATGAGCGTGGTGGATGGGCTGATTAATATTTGGCAATTAGTTTGCCAGTGAAACAATTTTATTAATTAACAACACGAAGAATACCACGAGACCTGTAGTCAGCATGAAATTGGAGATTATGCTGTTTCGCACTTCACCTATCCAGCCTGCTTTGTTATTTAAATACAGCAGTAGACCGGCTAGCAAGGGCATAAACGCAGCGCCGGTGACACTGTATAGCAAGACCACCCAGACGGGTTTATCCAGCCACAGCATCAGCATAGGTAAGGTACAGAGATATGCCAGGAATATCCGGTATAAAAAAGATGATGTGTCGGCAGGTGGCGTATTTCCACCACGGCGGAAGTGGTGCATAAAATCTGCAAATAAATAGGGAATGCCCTGCCACACACCCAGCATGGAACTGAATACGGCACCCCAAAAACCAATTAGAAAACTCCATTTACCTAGTGGGCCAATACGGATTTCCAGCTGTTCGGCGATTGCCAACACCATTTGATTACCTGATACTTCCGCCACGGTTACAGACGATGCAATGATCATAATGGCAATTCCAAACAGGGCTGTCAGCGTATAGGCGATTACCAGATCGATACGCATTTGTCTGAGCGACTCGAGACCACGCCAACCTTTCTCACGCATCCAGTAGCCATAGCTGAGCAAGGTGACACTGCCACCGACGCCACCGAGTACGCCGAGTACAAGCCAGGTCGAGCCAGCAGGTAAGGTCGGCATAAACAACCCCTGGCCAATTTGGCCGGCTGCAGGGGCAAGCAAACTGGCACAGGTAATTACCACGATAAACATGAGCGCGATAAATAGTTTCATCAACCACTCGATCACCTGATAGCGCCCGGCTAGCACTAATACGGCGGCTACCAGTGACTGGGTTATACCCGCTGTTTTTACACTGACTTCAGGAAACATGGCGTGGATGGCCAAACCACAGGCTGCCATCAGCGCGGCTGCAACAATAAAACTCCACAACAAAAGATAAACCAGAAAGTACAGCGACCAAAAAGTGGGCAAGCGTTCGACCAGCGCTTCAATAACTGTGGTGGAGGTCGACAACTGCCAACGCGCAAGGTTTTCATTCAGGACAAATTTGAGCAGGGCGCCAGCTGCTACAACCCATAACAAGGCTGTACCAAACCGCGCGCCTGCGACAGAGGCTGCAATCAAATCACCGGCGCCCAGACCCGTCGCTGCGATGACAATACCAGGACCGATCGCCAACAAGGGGTTCATGGTGCGCTGGATCGATCCACGCTCGCATGCACACCTGCCCAGAAAATCTGCAATTGCTGCTGGTACATCGAACCTATTCGTCCGGGGTCGCTGGATAACAACGCGAGCGGTATACCAAACAACAGTGCAATCAGCGCTGTCAGCAGCGTCGGTATCAGAATATTGTCGGGTAGTTGCTGCTTGTTGACTGCCTGTTCCAGTTGCCGCACCAACAGCGCATCGAGTGCGGATTGTTGCACTGCCCCGGCCTGCTCACGCTCCGGCCAGGCGAGTTGTCTTTCCAGTTCAGACGGCGCCATCTCACTCGTTAAAACACCCTCATTAGCCAGCCAGCCCAGAAAGGCGCGCATAAATCCGGGATGCGTTTTACACTGCTCCGCAAAATAACCAAACACCGCCTCGATACTGCGCATGCCTGGTTCAGGCCGTCGGCTGGCAAGGGATAACTGCAATTCAAGCAGCCAGAACTGAATCGCGTAATCGAGCAAGTGGGTCTTACTGGGAAAATAATTAAAAAAAGTGGCCTCGGATACTTCGACAGAATGGCACAGTGATTTGACCGGTATGTCTGAAAAGGCCTGTTGCGCCAACGCGCCCTGTAATGCAGACACTAATGCAAGGCGTGTCCGCGCATACTTTCTTTCCCGCAAACTGGCCATAGAGGATCAACCCAAACTTTAAAATTATAGACTACTATAATTATAATTTCATATCTATATATATGGCTAACTTTATATAACCCACAAATAGGACTACCTGCAGGGGAAGCAAGAGAATATAGTTAACTCTAAATATTTAGTCCAATATTTTATTATTACTTATCAAATAGATATCTCTGTACGTTCTTGGCTCAAAGGTCAATTAGGGTGGTCTATAAAATTAGCCAAGCAGTGAGTACCTGACATTATTGGCTGAAAACAGCCCCGCGAAAAAGTCACACGGACGCTGTTTTCAGATTGAAGGGCTACCAGGAGCCTGTACTAGAAGTGGTATGCAAGACCCAGCGAAATAACCGGATAGTATTTGTAATCCTCGATTTCATCCTCGGCTTCGCGCTCTTCCTGTGACAGTGCAGCACTGACACCCGGCGCGGCCGATAATGGCCCTTCAGCCTGAAGATCGAGATTGCCACTGCCCTGAAACATAACGCCGAGATCAAAACTGACGGTCAAATGGCTCTTCTTACCGAAATAACTTCCCCAGCCGAGCCCCAAGTAAGGCGCGAACTTGTTGAAATCGACATCGCCGGTAACCCGGTCGTTTGGCCCAATTACGAAGGTCTGGTTACCAATTTCCACGCTACCCGTGGTGGTTGATTTTACGTCTGCCTGATTGCCATTGTAAAAAGCACCGCCACTGAGTCGGAACCCATTTCCGAGGGGGTGCCAGTCGAGCAAGGCTGTAAACGTTTGCAGTGTCAGGTCAATGTCGTAATCGATATCGGTCAGCTCATTACTATTATCAAGACTGAAATAATTAAACCCGGCGCGCCCGTTCAGGTTGGTAGCCAAGGGGGTCACCACTTCTACACCAAAGCCAAGCGTGCCGGCTTTGACAGCCACGGCAATTTCTTGAGCCTGTAGGCTCGCACTCATACCCATGGCGGTTATCAGCACCGCCGTCAGACGGTAACTGTTAAGCATCGATTTCACGTTATAAATCTCCATATTTGTAGTTGTACCGGTTACCCAATTACGCATTGGTTACGGCCCTGCTCCTTGGCCCGATAAAGCGCCTTGTCGGCGCGTTCGAACAATTGTTCCGGCGTGTCACCTTCGCGGTATTCTGACAAGCCGCAAGAGGCCGTTACCGTGACTGACGAGCCGCGAAAATGAAACCCGATTTTTTCAAGACCGGTACGTAGTTTGTCAGCCACCTGTTTGCAGGCCTCTAACGGTGATCCCGTCATCAGCATGACAAACTCTTCACCGCCGTAGCGGGCGATAAAATCTGTTTCGCGAATTCCATTGCTCAGCGACATCGCCAGTTTTTTAAGTACTTTGTCGCCCGCTTTGTGACCGTAGGTATCGTTAACCGATTTAAACAAATCCACATCCCAGACTATCAACACAAGGGAAGTTTCGAAACGTTTCCAGCGGGCAACTTCCTGTTTGAAGCGTTGATCGTAGGCAAACCGGTTAGGAATTCCGGTCAAGCTATCGGTCATCGCCTGGGCACGTTCCTGTTTAACTTGCTCGCGTAATGTGTCTGTTTCCTGTTCCATAGCCTTGAGCTGATCACTCATGGCCTGCATGGCTTGCTGATCTTCCTGGTAGCGGGTTTCTTCAGAGCGCTGGAAATCGTCCATATGCCCCAGTACTGATTCGAGGTGTGACTCGACAGAACCACGCAACTGATCCAGATCCGCGGCATCGCGTACACTGCTGCCAATTTCCTCAACTTCGCGGCGTACGGCAGCATCCATATCACTGCGGTTTTCCTTACCCGTATCATCAGATTGGGCACTACCACTCAAATGTGCATCCACTTCCTGCAGGCGTTGGCTGACTTCTGATAGAAAGTCTTCCAGGTCTTCCTGCTCGCTGCGCATCTGCTCATGCATGGCATTGATCAGATCGGTAATATCATCCAGCAGAGAATCCCAGTCATCGCTGACCTGTCCGGCCTGGATCTGCTCCCGCAGCACCATGACACGGTCTTGTAAAGTAACGGGCACATCAAGATTCTCAATCAAATCTATCAGAACCTGTTCGACCGAGATCCCCCCGGACAAAGCAGGCTGGCTGCTGTTTTCACTGCTATCAGATTTGAAAAGACGCTGCATAAAGCTGCTTTTGGCAGCAGCTTCTGTTTTTTCAACTGGCTTTTTTGACTTGGCATCATCCTGTTTGCGATCCAACCGAACCAGTTCTTTTGATAGCGCCTCAATGTGCCCAGTAAGCACAGCAATATCCTCCCGATCCCGGATTGCGAGGCGCACTTTTTCCAGCTGTTTGTCCAGCCGGTCATCACGGCCATCGGCAGCCAGCGATAGCCGTGAAACGGTTTTCCGTAATAAATCGTCAGACTGGTGCCACGCACGCTGCTTATGATCGAGTTCATCCAGGGTTTCGAGGTATTTCTGCTTCCATTGCGTGATTTCCTCGGCGGGTTTATCAGTCACTTCGTTCATGGACTCAGCTCACAAGGGCAACTTGCTCCGGCAGTATCACTTCCATGGCAACGGGCAGGTGATCAGAAACCGGGTAATTGAGGACGCTGGCGTTTTCCACCTTTACAGTGGGTGTCACCAGGATATGGTCAATATTGCGCTCCGGCTGCCAGCTAGGAAAGGTATTCATCCCATGCAGCGGTTCTGTCATTAATGTACGGTTCAACAATGTATCCATTTCTTTACTCTGAGAACGGCAGTTAAGGTCACCCATCATCACCACATGCCGGTACTGATTAACCAGTTCGCTCAAATACTCAACCTGGCCTAAGCGTGCACGCTGGCTCAGGGCCAAATGCACGATCAGCACCACCAGCGATTCCTCACCATCGCCAAAGCGAACCGCCATGGCTCCACGGCCTGGAATCCGGCCTGGTAGCCGGTGCTCAGTGACCCCTGTAGGACGGTATCGGCTCAAAACGCCCATACTGTGATGCGCCAGGCGGCCGATGCGCCGGTTGGTCTGGTCGTCCCAATACGGAAAGCCGGCGTTGGCCGCCAGATATTGGGTCAAATTGACAAAACCACAACGCACACTACCGGCATCCGTTTCCTGGATACCGACCAGGTCATAATCGCTCAGCATGCTGGCCATGCGATCCAGGTTCGAAAAACGCTGCGGATGCGGGACAATGTGCTTCCAGCTATGGGTCAGATATTGCCTGTAGGTACGGGTCGCTATACCCAGCTGGATGTTGTAACTCAAGAGTTTGAGACGGCCCCCCTTACGCGGCGGCTCTGCTTGGATTTTGGCTGGTGTAGTCATTTCAGGTTGGGCAGACATGGCGGCCCAGTTGCTCGGTAAGTTTCAGATTCTCTTGATAATCGACAGGATAATCACTAACACTAACCGTCGGCTGAGCGCAGGCAATCTTAAGAATCTCTGCCAGCTCACTGGCCGCGCCCTGCTCGTGCCGCGTGGCAATAAACTCGATACTGGAATCCAGCAAGGCATCCATCAGGCCCAGATTTTCTTCGCCCGGCACACCAAAAATATATTCGACACCTTCATTTTCAAGGCACTTTACAAACAGCTGCGCCGCATTCACCGCTGCGTACTCCTTATATCACTTATGAGTAGGAGAGATTCCGGGGTTTGGAAACTGCACTGTCACCTTTCTAATACTACACTGCGGTACCCGGCCCCGGGAATATTTCTGGCAACTACTTCAGCGTAACAACCGCTTGAGTTATCAACTCAAGTTTCGGATTTCAGTGGATACCACCAGGCGGTGGACACATTGTATTAAATCTATTTTGCAGCAGCGGCCTGTTCGGCAGGCTCATCTGATCGCTCCTGATCAATCAAATGATTGACGACGTCCAGCATTGCCGTGTTACCACCGGCCATTTTTGAATCGGTCTGGTATTTTCCAGCCACCACCAATGTCGGAACGCTATTTAAACCATAGCTCCGGCTGGCCTGTTTGGCACGGTTGGTTTTGGTGACGACTGCAAATGATTTATAGGCCTTGTCAAAATCAGCTTCTGACACACCCTGTGATTTAAAAAAGGCTTTCAGCTCGTCGACATTGCGGATACGCTTACGCGCCTTATGTAAATGCTCAAATAAGGGCGTGTGTATCTTGTCGGCAACTCCCAGCACTTCCGCCGTATAAAAGCCGCGCGCCAGTAACTCCCAGGCTGGCCCCAGCACAGCCGGTATCCGAATGAATTCGACATCATCCGGTTTATCTTTTAACCAGGCATTTATTTCTGCTTCCAATTGATAACAATGCGGGCAGCCATACCAGAAAAACTCTATTACCTCGACCTTGTCCGCACTATTCACAGGTTGTGGTTTCCCTAAAGGGGCATACTCTTTCCCGGTCTGAAAATCTTTCGCTGTAGCAGACAACGATAGCAGTAAACCCAAAATCAAAGACCCGACTATTTTCATTTCACTTCTCCGTACATCATTGTTTACAACACACCGTCGGCATGCAGGCCGTATAAAAAAATATTAACGCCCAGATAGGCAAATAGGGTGACAAATAGACTGATAACCGGCCACCCGGCTTGCTTAGGAATCTAAGACCAGTAATCACCCCAAGGCTTTGACTGCCCGTAAGGCGACCAGTATGGCCGCCATAGGAAAGAATGCAATCCCAGCGCTATAAGATGAAGCATTGTTCCCCAGTATGCTGCTGGTATTGACCGCATCGTCAAAAAAACGTTCATCCTGATCAGTCAATCGATTCGTAAAATCAACAGCTTGCTGTTATAAAACCTTGAAATACTATTCTTTCAGAAGGGTTTGCAGGACTTGCATAGGCCGTTTTTTTGGACGAAAAGCTTTTTTACATTATCGTTGGGACAGGCAACAAGGGCGGTCAATGACCGCCCCGAGTACACCGTGATTTAGTGATTTTAAAAACCTGTTTAGTGTAACCCCTGCACATAGGAAGACACAGCGCGAATTTCTTCTTCATTCATCTTGCCGGCGATGGTGCGCATCATTTTACCCGCATCATTTGTGCGCTCATTTTTCTTGAATCCAAACAATTGGTTTGTCGTGTACTTGGCGTGCTGACCACTGATTGACGGGAAATTCGCGGCCGGATTGCCTCTGCCAGCCGGTCCGTGGCAACCTATACAGGCAGCGACACCGGTGGTCGGGTTGCCGCCCTGATAAATTTTCTGTCCCAACTCGACCAGCGTTTCATCAGCTGCGGCCGGCTTAGCCTGCTGACTGGCGTAGTAGGCGGCTAAATCCTCCTGATCCTGCTCGCTCAACACAGCAGCCATGGGCGCCATAGTGGCATCGGTTCGCTCCCCCACCTTGAATTCACGCAGTTGCTTGATAATATATTTTGGGTGTTGTCCCGCGAGACTGGGCCATTCCGGATTGACACTATTTCCGTCTGCTCCGTGACAACCCGCACAAGTTGCCGATTTTGTCTTGCCAACCGCGGCATCGCCGTCGGCAACAACCTGGCCGTTAATGCCAGCCAGCGCTAGAAATCCAGCAAAAATATACCGTTTGTTCATTGCAAGTACTTCTCCGAAGTATGTAACTGGCGGCACAGCCGATACTTTCCGGCCACCCGCAAAAAAATGACGCTAATTGTACACCAATCCTTAGGCATGCAGTCAACTGCGACATTTCTGCAGGTTATGCGAAAATACCTTCTATGACACTGCCTTATCAAGCCGCCCATTTCCTTACCAGCGTTCCGGACAGCCAGCTGGGGCCCACCGATGAAGGCAGGGAAGTAGCCTTCGCAGGACGCTCCAACGCAGGTAAATCCAGTGCCCTCAACGCCATTACCCGCCAACGGGCGCTGGCCCGAACCAGTAAAACACCCGGCCGCACCCAGCAGATTAATTTTTTTGGTATCGATGAAACCCGCCGCCTCGTCGATCTGCCTGGCTATGGATACGCTAAAGTTCCCCTCAAAATGAAGCAGCAGTGGGAACGTAATCTCGCTGATTACCTGCGCAGCCGCCAGTCACTGCAAGGCCTGATCCTGCTCATGGACGTCCGCCGTCCACTGACCGGCTACGACCGGGAAATGCTTGGCTGGTGTAGCGAATCGGAACTGAATGTCCACATCTTGTTGACCAAGTCTGACAAATTGAAGCGCGGCCCTGCTAGCAATGCGCTACTCAGTGTCCGGGCTCAATTGCCAGCACTGCATCCTGGAGCCAGCGTCCAGCTGTTTTCCGCACTTAAAAAAACCGGCGTTGAAGAAGCGCAGTCTATACTCGACCAGTGGCTGAGTTGAACCGTAGCGAGGCCGGCCTCACCGCTATCGTACAGGCAAAAAAAACCCCGGATAGCAAGGGGGAAGCACCGGGGTAAAAAACACCCGGTTTGGGGAAACCGGGTTGGAGGAATGCCCATTTCGTAGCTTACGAACGGGGAGCGCATACCAACATCACGCCTAATCGATATGACAGCTTGCGGTGATTCGGGTTCCACAACGCTCATCTGTTTATACTATAGCTCAATTTTTTAAGAAGTGGGTAGTAGGCATTGAAAATGTTCCATTTTTTTCTAAATGAGCAGTACAGCTTTGCCGGAGCAAGCCGTTTATGGACGGTCACAAAACAGTATTATTTCTTCTTAAAACTGCGAAAATTGGGTTGGTGGGCCATATCCAGCATTTCTCTGTCCCCCCGGCTATCACCATAAGCGTAAATCACCTCATATTCACCCAGTGAGTAGTGTTTTTTTATTCGGTTAACTTTTTCCTGACCATAGCAATTTCTGGTTTCGAATTTTCCGGTCACTGCACCATTTTCCATTTTCAGGCGCGTGCCTATCAGTTCAATCCCGTTCTTTTCACACCATCTCTTTAACCAGCTTTCAATTGAAGCAGACACAACCACGACCTTGTGTCCTTGTTGTTTATGCCACTTCAGTTTTTCTAACGCATCAGGACGGACAATTAAATCGATGCTATTTTCTGAGTATTGATCCGCAACCTTTTGAAACTCATCAGACCTCCAGCCCTTGAAATAATGCGCAATAAATTTTTCCTTGGCATCATGATTCGATAGCAATTTAAGCTTAAACGCCACAATGACCGGCAGCATAAAAAAAACACCGCTATAAAATCTGCCGACCCCAATAGCCGACTTAAGAAAACAAACCAAACTATCTTGGCTGGTGATGGTGCCATCGAAATCAAAAAATGCGATGGAGTTATTTTCATTTTTCATATCTGGAGGATTTATTTTTTCAGCTGCGCGCCACCAGCACAACACCAAGAACCACTAAAAATGTGCCGGAAATCCTCGCTATACTGACGCCTTCATTCAGGAAAAATGCAGCCATGGCCATTGTTAGAATGAAGCCGAGTCCTATAAACGGGTAGGCCTTACTTACATCCGTATCGGCAAGCACGAGCAGCCATAGCATGGCGCTTACCGCGTACATAAACAGACCCGATATAACATAGCCGTTGCTTAACACCTGCATACCACTTTGCAAATAGGATTTGCTTTGCAGCCCAGCCTGCACAGCAGGCGAAGACATACCTGCCTTCATACAAATTTGTCCAACAGCAGAAAGTGTGATGCTTGTAAAAATGAGCAGCAGAACCTTTATCGACATAAAATGTCCCCGTAATTTGATTTAATGTGCCTGATCCCAATTATCACCTGTCCCAGCTTCCACAATCAGCGGGACTGCAAGTTCTGCCGCCTGCTCCATCAGTGAGCATATTTTAGTGTTGGCGCTGTCCAATTGAGATTCTGCAACTTCAAATACCAGTTCGTCGTGTACCTGCATAATCATCCTAACGTCGGGGTTTTCGCTGCGCAGCCAATGATCAACCGCCAGCATGGCGCGCTTGATAATATCTGCGGCTGTACCCTGCATGGGTGCGTTGATTGCGGTGCGTTCCGCTGCCTGCCGGCGCTGGCCGTTGCGTGCATTGATTTCCGGTAAATACAAACGGCGGCCAAACAGCGTTTCAACAAACCCCTGTTCGCGCGCCTGTTCGCGGGTTTTTTCCATATAGGCTTTAACACCCGGATAGCGCTCAAAATAGAGGTTAACGTAGCTTTGTGCCTCACCGCGTTCGATCCCGAGCTGCTTGGCCAGGCCAAAGGCGGACATGCCGTAGATCAGACCAAAATTTATTGCTTTGGCCGAACGGCGCTGGTCATTGGTCACCTTGTCGGGCGCCACGCCGAAGACTTCGCCCGCAGTTGCACGGTGAATATCTTCGCCAGCGGAAAAGGCGGCGAGTAAGCCTTCGTCCCCCGACAAGTGGGCCATGATGCGTAGTTCAATTTGCGAGTAATCAGCGGCCAGCATACGGTAGCCGGATTCAGGTATGAAAGCCTGACGGATGCGCCGGCCTTCTTCGGTACGGATGGGGATGTTTTGTAAATTCGGATCGGATGAAGACAAACGGCCGGTCGCTGCGACAGCCTGGTGGTAAGACGTGTGCACACGACCGGTGCGCGGACACACTTGCTCCGGCAAGCGGTCGGTATAGGTGGACTTTAACTTACTCAAGGAACGGTAGTCGAGAATCTTCTTTGGCAGTGGATAATCCAGCGCCAGTTCCTGCATCACGGCTTCCGCTGTCGAAGGCGCACCCTTGGGCGTTTTTGCGAGCACCGGCAAACCCTGTTTTTCGTAAAGTATGCCTTGAATCTGTTTTGGCGAAGCCAGATTAAAATTTTGACCGGCCAGCTCGTAGGCTTCCTGTTCCAACTCGAGCATACGCTTGGCCAGCTCATGACTCTGGGTTACCAGCATGTGGGTATCGACCTTGACCCCCGTTTGTTCCATATCACTCAGCACGGGAATCAACGGCACTTCAATATCTGTCAACACAGGCACAACTGATTTCTGTTGTTCCAGGCGCGGCCAAAAGACATTGTGTAGCTGTAGGCAGATGTCTGCATCCTCGGCGGCATAAGGCACCGCCTGCTCCAGAGCCACCTGATTAAACGTCAGTTGTTTAGCGCCTTTACCCGCCACTTCCTCAAACTTAATGTTCTGATGATTGAGGTATTTTTTGGCCAGGGAATCCAGATCGTGGCGGCTGGCGGTACTGTCCAGCACGTAAGATTCGAGCATGGTGTCGCAGGCAATACCGTCCAGAGTTATGCCATGGTTGGCGAGCACATTGCGGTCGTATTTTAAATGGTGGCCAAGCTTGGCTTTATTTTTATCTTCCAGCAGTGGCTTGAGCAGCTGCAGCGTTGCTGCGCGGTCCAGTTGCTTGGGTGCACCGGGATAATCATGCGCCAACGGTACATAGGCCGCCTTACCCGGTTCAACGGCAAACGAAACGCCGACGATTTCTGCCTGCATATAATCCAGGCTGGTGGTTTCGGTATCAAAGGCAAATAGGTCGGCTGCGCTTAATTGCTGCAACCATTTATCCAAAGATGTTTTGTCGAGGACTGCCTCGTACTCTCCAGCTACGCTTGCAGATTCTGCAAGCTGTTCTTCAGACGTTTGACTATTGCCATCCAGCTGCCGCAGCCAGGTTTTGAATTCCATGCGTGCATACAAGTCACGCAGTTTGTCTGGATCTGCTGCGGATATCTGCAAGCTTGCAGGCGTTTCTTCCAGCTCAACATCACATTTGATCGTGGCGAGCTGGTAGGACAACGGCAGTTGTTCCAGGCTGGAGCGCAGGTTGTCGCCGATCTTGCCTTTTATACTCCCGGCCTGGGCAATGATGGCTTCCATCGAGCCATATTCATTGAGCCATTTAGCGGCTGTTTTAGGCCCCACCTTGGGCACGCCGGGAATGTTGTCTACGCTGTCGCCGACTAAGGCAAGGTAATCAATTATGCGTTCCGGTGGCACACCGAATTTTTCAATCACGGCTGCGCGGTCGGAGTGCGTGTTGCTCATGGTGTTGATTAAGCTGACCTGGTCATTGACCAGTTGCGCCATATCCTTGTCACCGGTTGAAATGACTGTCTCCATATTCGCGGCAGTCGCCTGTTCCGCCAACGTGCCTATGACATCGTCAGCCTCGACACCAGTAACCTGCAGCAAGGGCAACCCCATAGCCTTGATAATTTCCAGCAAGGGTTCGACTTGTTCCGATAACTCCTTTGGCATCGGTGGGCGGTTCGCCTTGTATTCGGCGTATAAATCATCGCGAAAGGTTTTACCCCGCGCATCAAAAATCACCGCCATGTGCTCCGGTTCATAATCCTTGATCAGCCTGCGGAGCATATTGATGACGCCGTATACCGCACCGGTTTGTTGGCCTTGTGAATTAGCTAACTCGGGCAATGCGTGAAACGCCCGGTATAAATAGGATGAACCGTCGACCAGGATCAGCGGTTTTGTATTTTTATCAGTCATATGAAAAATTTCGTGGCAATATAACGTGATGTTATCATCACAAACCGGTCAAGGAGTCCCGATGGATAATAAAAAACTGCCAACCCGCCCGAACCTGATGGCTGTTAGCGACGCCGCACTCACTCGGGAATCCTGGAAAATATTCCAGATCATGGCGGAATTTGTTGAAGGGTTTGAACGCCTGGCGCCGATCAAGCCATCGGTAAGTATCTTTGGTTCCGCCCGCACAGCACCCGATCATCCGTACTATTTACTGGCAGAAAAAATTGCCAGGGCATTGTCGGACGCCGGGTTCTCTGTGGTAAGTGGGGGTGGCCCCGGCATTATGGAAGCGGCCAATAAAGGCGCTTTTGCGGGCCCATCACCGAGCATTGGTCTCAATATCATGTTACCGCACGAACAAGCGGGAAACCCCTATCAAGATGTCGCCTTGAGTTTTAGGCACTTTTTTTCCAGAAAAGTAATGTTTGTCAAATATGCCTCAGCCTATGTCGTTTTACCTGGCGGTTTCGGCACACTCGATGAATTGGCAGAAATCTTAACCCTCGTACAGACCGGCAAGTCACGGAAAATTCCAATAATCCTGGTTCACAAACCTTTCTGGGAGGGATTGATTGACTGGTTTACCAATACGCTGGTGAAAGAGGGTACGATTTCAGAAAGTGATATCGGCCTGTTCATAATACTGGACAAACCTGAGGATGTCGTCGATGCTATCTTTAGCCATTATGAAACGCGTGGCTTTAAACCTTCACCGACTGAAGAAGAAATTTTGAGTGAACTATAAATTTAAATCCCTGCAGAGGTTAATTTTTCTACTTGCCGCTATGGTTTGTATATCAAGCCTGAAAGCTGAAGATGCAGGCCATATCCCAGGAACCCTGCCCCCAGGCATTTCGGAACAGACCGGGATGGAACCCGATGTGACTATCCGCCACCGCAAGGGCGAGACGGTGCAGGAGTACCGCATCCAGGGCCGCCTGTATATGATCAAAGTAATACCCGATAAGGGCCTCGAATATTTCTTGATCGATTCGGATGGCAATGGCTCGCTTGATGCGCGGCGCAGCCAACTCGATCCGCAATTAATGATTCCAAGTTGGATATTATTTAAATGGTAAGCCTGGCACTAGTGTACTGTAAAAAGATCTCTGGGCAGCAGGTGCTTTGCAGTCACTAAACCGTTTTCTCGACGCCTTTGCTGAGTGGACAGGCAAGCTGGTTTCCTGGCTTGCGCTGCTGCTTGTGCTGGTTACCTTCAGCGTAGTGGTACTGCGCTATGGATTCAGTATAGGCTCCATCGGCTTACAGGAATCCATACTCTATTTGCATGCCAGCCTGTTTCTCCTGACTGGAGCCTACACGCTTAAACACGACGCCCATGTGCGGGTGGATATTTTTTACCGTGACTTTGGTGCAGATAATAAAGCCTGGGTTAATTTATTTGGCGCGTTGTTTTTGTTATTACCGGTGTGCCTGTTTATCGGCTGGGTCAGCTGGGAGTATGTCAGCGCTGCCTGGTCTGTGCGCGAAAGCTCGCGTGAAACCGGTGGTCTGCCCTATGTCTACCTGCTGAAATCTCTGATACCGCTGGGCATTATCCTGCTGGCAATACAGGGTATCAGCCAGGTGGCAGCTAGCCTGGTTACCTTACTCAAGCCGACCAAGGAAGCTTAACGGTGCACGGTGAAATCGCTCTCATTATGTTCGCCGTTGTCTTCGTGGTGTTGCTCGCCGGCTACCCGGTAGCCTTTTCACTTGCCGGCACTGCGCTGGCTTTTGCCTGGTTCGGCCACCTGTCAGGTACGTTTGATTTTGTCTTCCTGGAGGCCTTGCCTAACCGCCTGTTTGGCATTATGACCAACGAAATGCTGGTCGCTGTCCCCTTGTTTGTATTTATGGGGGTGATGCTGGAACGTTCCCGCATTGCAGAAAAACTGCTCGAAACCATGAGCGCCCTGTTCGGTAATTTGCGTGGTGGCTTGGGTATCTCCGTCATGTTGGTCGGTATGTTACTTGCGGCCAGCACCGGTATTGTCGGTGCAACGGTTGTCACCATGGGTTTAATGTCCTTACCCACCATGCTGAAACGCGGTTATGACCCGCGTATTGCTACCGGTACCATCTGCGCCTCCGGCACACTGGGACAAATTATCCCACCTTCGATTGTGTTGGTATTACTCGGTGACGTACTGTCGGCCGCCTATCAGCAGTCGCAGCTCGACCAGGGAATTTTTTCGCCCAAAACCGTATCGGTCGGCGACCTGTTTGCCGGTGCGCTGTTGCCTGGATTACTGCTGGTTATTTTTTATATCACTTACCTGGTTATCACCGCAGTGCGAAATCCTGAAGCCATGCCTGCAACACCTGTCTCCGAGCAGAATAGAAAGTCGGTGTTGCAGATCATGCAGGCCTTGATGCCACCGCTAATTCTGATTATTGCTGTTCTGGGGTCTATACTCGGCGGCATCGCCACACCAACAGAAGCTGCTTCAGTCGGCGCCGTTGGTGCACTGTTTCTGGCGATGACACAACAGCAGTTTAACTTTTCAATACTACAGGAAGTTGTCACCCGAACTGCCCGGATTAGCAGCATGGTGTTCATGATTCTAATCGGGGCGTCTGTTTTCTCACTGGTGTTCCGCGGCTTTGGCGGTGATGAGTTGATCAAAGACCTTTTAACCAGCCTGCCAGGCGGTGCCGTCGGCGCTATGCTGGTGGTGATGTTAGTGATGTTCCTGCTCGGCTTTGTGCTCGATTTTATTGAAATCACCTTTGTGGTCGTACCAATTATCGGGCCGGTGCTACTATCAATGGGTCTGGATCCAATCTGGCTGGGCGTGATGATTGCAATCAACCTGCAAACGTCCTTTTTGACGCCGCCCTTTGGTTTTGCCCTGTTTTATTTACGTGGCGTTGCGCCAGACAGCATAACTACCGGCCAAATATACCGCGGGGTCACACCTTTCATCCTGATTCAAATTGGCATGCTGGCCATTCTTGCTATTTGGCCGGCACTTGCAACCTGGCTGCCCAGAGTCATCTTTAGTAGCTAA
>CAYPEL010000042.1:0-18203 GCA_964409635.1 uncultured Gammaproteobacteria bacterium
GGTTACCTTTTTTGGTTTTGAGTGAAAGTTCGCACTTCCATCAAAACCGGTAATCCTCTCTTTTTCAAATCAGGTATCAGATTAAGCCTGAATTACTACAAATAATTTATCCTGAAAACGCCTTTCAAGACAGGCCTAATTTACTCCTGTTCATCCGCCCCCAGCAACAGTTCGTCACCCTCAAGTGTCAGCCCCTGAATTTCCGGTACTGAAGATCCGATCAACCCGCGCACGTCACCGTACATCCCGGCGGTATTCTCGATGATGCGTTCGATCTGTTTTTCACGCTCCTTCCAGAGACGGGCATAGGCGCGTTTCTCTTTGTTGAGCTGCTCTTGCATGCCAACGAAGGTCTCCACAATCGCTTCGACCTTATGACGGAAGGCATCACCGGAAAGATACTCATAAACCATTTCCATCTTTTCTGACTTGCCTTCCGAGGCACTGCGCGCAAAGGTGACCTGGGTCAATTGCTGACGCAGCGCCATGGCGAGTGGGATGTAGGCTGTAACCGAGGTCACCCAGACTCCGTCAATCTGGCTAAATGTTTTGATACCTTCCGGCAATTCGGTAGACACCAGCACTGCTAGATTAGCCCCAATCGCGCGCTGGTCATCTTTTAACTTGTCGATCCAGGCGCTGTTCCATGCCTTGGTATTTTTAGTCTCCCAGACAATCGACCCACAACCAACCAGGCTCTGATTATAAACCGTCTGGATGACATCCGCGCCACGGATACCTTTGGGAACAGGTGAAATCTCATCTTGCGGGAAATGACTATTCAGGTTGGCTTCCAGATCCAGTTCCAAGGCCTCGCCCTGGGTTTCCATCGAGCCCTGTTCGCTTTTACGTTTCGCATCGGCCAGAGACTTACGCAAATCTTCAATTTGCTTGTCGCGTTCCTTTAATTTTAGATCCGCTTCACTGGCATATTTATCAATCAATTGCTTCTCAAGTTGTTGGCGTTCTGCGATCAACTTACGCTGGTAATCAAGCTCCATGTCTTTGCGCTTGTCTTCCAGAGCAGCCTTATCTTTCATTAACGTAAGTTCCCGTGCACGCGCCTCGTTCATGGCGGCGTCCTTGGTTTGCAATGCCTGCTGCAACGCTTCCATCTGCTGCGATGTTTCCTTGGCAGCCTCTTTCTGTATTTGCTTGGTGAGTTCCTGCTCCCGCACGGCGAGACGTTTCTCTACATCCTGATCCAGTTGCTTTTCGCGCACAGTCAATTCGCGTTGCTGCGCCCGCAAGTCCAGTTCCTTTTTTTCCGCTGCCTGAACCGCCTTGTCCTTCTCTGACAATTGCAGCTCCATATCCTTCATCTGCATGCGAACGGAATCACGCTCCTTCGCCTGAGCAGCTGATACAGCCTGCTTAAGTTTAGCCTCGGCCTCCCGGCGCAGGCGCGTCTCAACCTCTGTAGCAACCTGCTTGGCCAGCACCTCGCCCACTTCGATTTCGGCGCCACACTGCGGGCATTTGATGTTGTCAGATTCCAAGATGCTCTCCCATATAGGTTCTGTTATGAGGTAAATGAGTAGCTGCCCACAATAACCAAGTCTTAATGTCAAAAAAACGCGGCCTGGGCTACGCTCATAACTTACTACATACTCATGGAATAGATAGGCGCCGGAGAATATTAATATAAACTATTAGCGAATATTGCCCTCTACCCTCACCTTGTTCCAGGTATCATGAACAAAAAAAAGCGGTGGATCCGCAAACACGGATCCACCGCCATGTTGAAGAGCTACCAATTATTCTTTGCGCCGTGCAAACCCAATCATTCCGATCAGGCCGGAGCCAACCAACCAAAACGTCACAGGGCTTGGAACAGTAGCCGAACCATTCAGAGTCCAGGTGACATCCTGACCTCTATTCGGGCCCTGCGTCAGCGTTGCACCCCAGCTTAATGTGTAAAGGTGCGTGAAGGGATCCCAGGTTCCGGATGCGTTCGCATTACCCAGATTCTGATCCATCCCGAAGTGATTGACCATCCAGCTGCTTAGATCCATATTGATCGTTCCCAGCATGTCATCCAGCGTACCCGTAGGCACCGGACCACCGGCTATCGAACCTGCAGGAGGAGCCATAGGATTGCCATTAGGTACCAGGTTGGACGCGGCTGTGTAGATGATCTGATCGCCACCCATCAGGAACGTGCTGATGATTGCATCAGGGCTATTAATATACCCGCCCACGAGATTCGTCGTGCCCGTGGGGTTCAGTGTTAATCCCCCGAGCGGCAGGAAACCGCCCATAATATTCGCCGAAGTGATATTCATCGAGCCGATGCTGATCGGCGTGGCTTGCACGCCACTAAAACCGAAACATGAGAGAAACACTGCGATAATTACTTTTTTCATTACAAACCTCCTACTACCGAAAGAAACGCTAAACAACCCAAATCTGGGTAACACTTGCTGCGTGCAGCATCTTAAAGATGTAAATCTGTATGCTATTAGTATAGTTATACGCATTAATCCTAGAAGCAACCACTATTAGACTTGGTACTAAATTTGTAAGCAATTTGTGAGCCAGTCACATAATTCTTATTATATTGAATATATTATGTGCAAGCACGTCCAACAGCTCTAGTTAAGACTGTAAAATTAATTGACACTATGCCCCTCTATTCTGAGTCTTTGATCATGCATAAGTTACTGAAAGATTGAGAACTTGCACGATCTCTGGAATCGGCCAGAAAATGTAAATAATACTGACAAAGACAGGAATAGGATCCCAGCTAGTAGCCAATTGAACTCCCTCAGTGCAACTGCAGTCAACTAAGATAGTCCCAATTGAACAGGAAACAAGGCAGACAAAACATGATTGGAACACCTCGCATCGTCTGGTTACTGAGCACCTTACTGCTCGCCTCCTGTGCCTCGCAGGTGCCGGTAACCATACGCCAGGCACCGCTTAACAATCCTTTGTTGCAGGAAGTTCACGGCCATGCCGAAGACTTTCAGTCGCAGCAGGTGCGCTGGGGTGGCGAGATCCTGGAAGTTGACAACCGCGAAAAAGTCACTGTGCTGACGGTGCTGGCACGCACGCTCAGCAAAAACGGTAGACCGCATCAGACGGATAGCAGCCCAGGGCGATTCATCGCGCACATACCAGCGTTCGTCGAACCTAAAGTGTACGCTGTAGGACGCGATGTAACCGTGCGCGGCAGATTGATGGGTACGGAAACGCATCAGGTAGGCAAACATCCCTACGCCTACCCAGTGGTAAAAGCCACCGGCTGGTATTTGTGGTCAGAACCTGTGAACTATCCGTCAGATTATTCTTACCCCTGGCCGTATTACGATCCCTGGTATGCTTATCCCTATTATCCACGACGCCACCATCATCATCACCATAAGGGTAAGAAAAAATGATGCCACCTCATCTATCCCTGGTATCGCTTGTACTGCTGTTGCTAAGCGCATGCGCCAGTGGTCCGGGCTTTGACACACAGCGAGTGAAACTGGAAGCCACCCCACGCAGCGCCGTTGCGGAACTACCGGCAGCACGCGGCCAGTTAGTGTTGTGGGGCGGCACCATTCTCAGCACCAGCAACCTGGAATCCCACACCCGGCTCGAAGTGTTGGCTTTCCCCCTGAACCGCAGACAGATGCCGCAGCGTAACAGCGATCCGCTGGGACGTTTTATACTTGAACGCAAGGGTTTTCTGGAGCCGACTTCTTATACAGAGGGGCGCATGGTGACAGTGGTCGGAACGGTTGCGCGCAGTGAAAACGGCAAAGTGGGCAGTTCAGATTATCTCTACCCGGTAATCGAAGCAAGCGAACTCTATTTATGGTCACGTGATAGTGAGAAGAGCAACCTATCCAATGTTCATTTTGGTATCGGGGTGGGGATTGGTTTGTAGCGCGGTGCGCTTTTATTGCATACCGTCTTTGCGCTGCTTAGGGCAGGGGCTTGCCGGTTAACTTTTTGACCATTTCACGGTGCGGAATATTGGCATCCATAAAAATCCCGCCCTGCTCGACAAAGCCCAGTTTTTTGTAGAAATCCACAACTTGAACCTGAGCGTGCAAAAATACAGAGTTGAACTGCTGTTTAACGGCAGTCTCAAGAACAAAGCTGAGTAATTGTTGGCCGATGGCTTTATTTCGATAAGCCGGTAACACGGCCATGCGGCCTATTTGGCCGTCAATTTTTAATCTGGCAGTTGCAACGGCCGCGTTTCTGGTTAACGCAAGAAAATGTGTTGCAGTTGTATCGTGTTCATCCCACTCTAACGCTTCAGGAACAGATTGTTCTTCAATAAAGACAAGGCGGCGAATAGATTGAAGCACGGCCTTATCTTTGAGCCAGTCTGCAATTTTTATCTGTAAATCAGTTGCTTTATGCATTGATAATCAGCGCACCCTGATGATACAAATCAAGCAAAATCTGCTGTGCAGAAACATCACTATTTTTCAGTAAATTCTCAACATTAATCGGTCGCTGGCAAACGCATTCTGCAAAACCTTTGTCGACACAATAACTTTTTCCATCCACAAATAATAACGCGCCCTGTTGCGTCAGGCTAAACAGAAAACGTGATTCAAGTGCAGGGTGCAACGAGTGATTTTGCAACGCTGTTTTCAACGCCGGGAAATCCGCGCACTGTTGCCGTGGGGGTTCTGGCGCATTCGCTCTGAGGTCAGAACAGTGTTCACCTAACCAGCGCTGTACAGAATCGGTATCAACTGTTAGCTGCTCTGTTAATATTTGCTTAATACTATTAATTGCTTCGAGGGCAATTTCTGCAGGGTGTATCTGGGATTTTAGGTCTGGATCAGTATAAAACTGGTCCTCCTCCATCAAACCAACAAGCCTGTCAGCATAATCCTGAACAATCGTGCTAACGGCTGGCGCACGAAAACCAATCGACGCCATCATACAATCGTTCAAAGCAACACCATGGTGCGCCACGTTGGGCGGCAGGTATAACATATCCCCCGGATTTAATGTCCATTGTTGATCGGGCGTAAAGTTCTTCAGTATGGACAAATCGGTATTTTCAAGTTGTGTGTTGTCAAATACAGTATTGATATGCCATTTTCGCTGTCCCTGCAACTGCAATAAAAACACATCGTAAGCATCGCTATGCGGCCCGACGGAACCACCCATCGGGGCGAAACTGATCATAAGGTCGTCAATCCGCCAGTCAGGAATAAAACGAAAATTGTCAATAAGAGCTGCCGCCTCAGCAAGATGCTGTTCAACATCACTTACCAGTAAAGACCAGTTTGACTCGGGCAGGCAAGCAAAACGGTTTTCGTCGAAAGGGCCATACTCTACTGACCAGGGCGGTTCGCTTGCGGTGTATTGGGTATGCTCCAGTACCAGCCTCGCATTGATTTCAGGCTCACAGGCTAGGCCGGCAAGTTCGTCGGGCGTTAGTGGAGACACAACATCGTTTAGCGCCTGACGAATGAGGAGCGGCTTTTTTTGCCAGTATTCCGCAAGGAAGCTGTCCACATCTGCTGATGCCAATGGATTTATTGAAGGCTTCATTTAGAAAAAGGCTGCATAATTAAAGAACCTCCAATTAATTCGCAAGCGCCGTAGGGGCGGTTCGCAATGACTAGTATACGGTAACGTATTAAGTGTGCATTTAATACGTTACCGTACAGTAGATGCATGCATTAATCAGAGGCTCCTTAATTGTTTACAGGTGCCATATTGCTATGACCCAAAGAAAAATCAACGCCGGGAATAAGTATACTATTCTTCCCTCCATTTCTGACACTGTTGTTATTCAGAACCGTCCATGTCTGCCAAAGCAATAACCACCGACGTACTAATCATCGGTGCGGGCGCTGCGGGCCTGATGTGTGCGCTCGAAGCCGGTAAGCGTGGCCGTAGCACCCTTGTCCTCGAGCATGCCAATAAAGCCGGCAAAAAAATACTCATGTCCGGCGGTGGGCGCTGCAACTTCACGAACACGGACATCAGCGCCAGCAACTTCATCTCCCACAACCCCCATTTCTGTAAATCGTCGCTCAGCCGCTTCACACAATGGGACTTCATCGCCCTGCTGGACCAGTACCGCATCCCCTACCACGAACGCGACCTCGGCAAATTATTCTGCGACATCAGCGCCAAAGACATACTCAACATGCTGCTCACTGAATGTAAAAAAGCTCAGGTAAGCCTGCGCCTCGAATGCAATATCGACTCAATCATGAAACAGGCCAACGGCTACTTTGACGTCTATACTTCACAGGGACATTTCCAAACCCATTCATTGGTTATCGCCTGCGGTGGGCTGTCCATCCCCAAGATGTGCGCCAGCCCGCTCGGCTACCGGGTGGCCGAACAGTTCGGACACCACATCCGGCAGACAGCCGCCGGTCTGGTGCCGTTCACTTTGCAACCACAAGACAAGGCATCACTGGCTACACTGTCCGGCATCGCTGTACTCAGTGAAGTCAGCAACCAGCGCGTGCGTTTCAAAGAGAACATCCTCTTCACCCATCGCGGCCTGAGCGGCCCCGCCATCCTGCAGATTTCCTCGTACTGGCAACCTGGTGAAGCCATCACCGTGAATCTGTTGCCCGATCTGGACTTGACCGCCTGGCTGAACACACAGCACGCCACCCAGCCGAATAGCAAATTGAAAACACAGCTTGCCGAATGGCTACCCAAACGGTTGATCCCTGCGCTGCTAGGCGCAGAGACTGCGGATACCCCAATACAAGAATTTTCACAGGCGCGGCTGGCAACGGTAGCCCAACAACTGCAACAGTGGCAATTAAAACCCAATGGTACCGAAGGCTACCGCACCGCCGAAGTCACCCTCGGTGGCGTCGATTGCCATGAACTGTCCTCTAAAACCATGCAATCCAACAAGGTCGACGGACTGTACTTTATCGGTGAAGTGGTCGATGTGACCGGCTGGCTGGGTGGCTATAACTTCCAGTGGGCCTGGTCATCGGGGTGGTGTGCGGGACAGGTTGTTTAAACTTAAAAAGTCTGTTGCAGCGAATCACTAATTGTTGTCGTTGGACAGGTCGATATCGATGTCTGTTTCTGGCTCCTCCAGGAATAAAATCCAGGCCGCGCCTTTGTCGTCTCCCCCATCATCCGTCAGAGGTGCGCCTACCGCGATATCGCTGTTGCCGTCGCCATCGAGATCATTGATGCCGGTAACGGCGCTGCCAAACCGGTTGTCGTCAGCCAGGTTTCCACCGAAGTTACCTTGCGTGCTGGATAATTTTGTCGCTGAAATAACTTCACCATTATCTTCCATAAACAGTATCCACACTGCGCCCTGGTTAGGGCCGCCATCGTCGTCTTGTTCTGCACCGACCGCAAGATCGATGACACCGTTGTCATCGAGGTCGCCTATGTTAGCAATTGCGCCACCAAACTGGTCGCCGTCGTTTAACGCTACGTCAAACTCACCTTCATCGCTGGAAATTTTCTGAGTGGATTTTACGCTGCCGTCTGTATTGAGATATAACAGCCAGATTGCGCCGCGCTGCAGGCCACCGTCATCGTCCTGGTTGGCGCCGACCGCCAGGTCATTTACGCCATCACCGTCGAAATCACCCAGGCCGGCTACTGCACTGCCAAAGTGGTCGTTGGGATCCAGGTTACCATCGAAATTCCCTTCGTTGCCGGAGATTTTTTGTGTCGACTTGACGGTGCCATCCTGGTTCATGAAAAGTATCCAGACCGCGCCTTTACCCACACCACCGTCACTGTCCTGCTGTGCGCCAACGGCAAGATCTGTCACACCATCGCCATCCAGGTCGCCGATATCGGCGACTGCACCACCGAACTGGTCGCCGTTATTCAAGTCGCCGTTAAATCCGCCCGCCTCATCAGAAATTTTCTGCGTCAATCGAACCGTACCATCGGCATTCAGAAATAGAATCCAGACCGCACCCCGGCCGGCACCACCGTCCGAGTCCTGAGGAGCACCGACCGCCAGATCGAAAACACCGTCACCGTTCAGATCACCGATACTGGCAACTGCACTGCCGAACTGGTCACCATTATTGAGGATGTCGTTGAGGCTTTCATCGTCATCTGAAATCTTTTTCTCCAGATCCACGCGGCCATTGCTATCCATAAACAAGATCCAGACCGCGCCCCGATCCGGACCATTATCGTCATCAAATGGCGCACCCACCGCCAGGTCGATCACCCCGTCGCCTTCAAGGTCACCGATAGCCGCAATCGCTCTGCCGAATTGATCACCTGCCAGGAGGTCACCATCAAAATCACCTGAAGTTTCAGACAGTTTTTCCTCAGCATCAACTTCTGTCGTGACGCTTGTGTCCGCACAGCCTGTCACTGCCAATAGCAGGGATAGGAACAGTGCGGGGCCAGGGTAATTTGGGAATTTGTCAGTCATATCGCAGTATGATGCAATAGAAAACATTGCCTGTCGATATCTTAATAGTCGTAAATTCCCGTAGGGTGGGCGAAACCCACCGGATGCCGCAGAAAAGGTGGATTCAACCACCCTACATAGCTTTTGCGGCATCCTCCTGAGTGAGAGGAGATTGTTATTTAATAAATTTCAGTGCGAAAGTGACAAGTCAGCAAGAGATCAACGGCTGATGTGATAACAGGGCACATATTTAGCGCCAGGTAGTTTCATACGGCGTTGCCTGACGAATGAATTTAGCAGTTCATCCATCGGCGCCATAATGCTTTTATCGCCTTTCAGTTCGAAAAGTCCGTGCTTTTCGATGGCGCGGATGCCTTCATCTTTTACGTTACCGGCGACGACTCCGGAAAACGCGCGGCGTAGGTTTGCCGCGAGCAGATGTTTTTCCTGGTCTTTATGCAGTGCCAGGTTGCGCATGTTTTCGTGCGTGGGTTTGAACGGCTGCTGGAAGTCTTTATCAATTTTCAGCGTCCAGTTGAAATAGTACGCATCATCCAGCGCCTTGCGGAATTCACGAACTTTTTTGATACCGGATTGTACTTCACGCGCTACTTGTTCCGGTGAATTAATAATGATCTTGTACCGCTGTTGCGCTTCAAACCCCAACGTATCACCAATGAACTGGTTAATCTGTTTGAAATAATCACGCGCACTTTCCGGGCCGGTAAAAATTAATGGGAAGGGCACGTTGGTGTTATCCGGGTGCAGCAGGATACCAAGCAGGTAGAGAATTTCCTCGGCAGTGCCCACACCGCCCGGGAATACGATGGTTGCGTGCCCGGTGCGGATGAAGGCTTCAAGCCGTTTTTCTATATCCGGCATAATGACCAGATCGTTGACGATGGGGTTGGGTGATTCGGCCGCGATAATGCCGGGCTCTGTAATACCCAGGTACTGGCCGGTACCGTTGCGTTGTTTGGCGTGACCGATGGTGGCGCCTTTCATCGGCCCCTTCATGGCGCCAGGCCCGCAACCGGTACAGATATCCAGGCCACGCAACCCCATTTGGTAACCCACTTCCTTGGTGTAATCGTATTCTTCGCGGCCTATCGAATGGCCACCCCAGCACACCACCAG
Organism: uncultured Gammaproteobacteria bacterium; assembly: GCA_964409635.1. Classification (GTDB taxonomy): domain Bacteria; phylum Pseudomonadota; class Gammaproteobacteria; order DSM-19610; family DSM-19610; genus CAYPEL01. The sequence continues at coordinate 9,482 of CAYPEL010000042.1, forward strand.
GTGCGGGTTAGTCATGGGGCGCAGGATGTTGGCATTGCGCAGGATGTGAAACACTGCATCGGTAATGCCACTCGATGTATTGAGATCAAAGCGTGCATGATGATTGATCTCATCGCTAACATAGATGACATCGCGCAATACGGCGAACAGGTGTTCGCTGATACCTTTGATTATCTTACCGTCAACAAAGGCTGACGCCGGCGCGCCAATGACTTCGAGCTTGATGCCGCGCTCTTCCTGGAGTATTTTGATATCAAAAGACTGGTAACGCTCCAGCAGTTCCTTACCATCGTCCAGCTGGCTGCCGCAGTTCAGAACCGCCAGCGAACAGTTCCGGAACAGCTTATACAAACCGCCCTGGCTGGCATCGAGCAGCTTGCTGACTTCGGCCCTGGAGAGGACTTCCAGCCGCCCTTGCGGTGAAATGATGGCGTCGACAACTTCGTAGCCACCGGTGGTTTCGATTTTTTGGGTCGTTGCTGTATCCATTGTTTATATAATATCGGCTGTAAATGTAGCGGCTGAACCTTCAGCCATGTGCTGAGACTGCAGGAACTTATTGCCTTTGTGGAGACTCTATTGCTTTACCGTCATTCTGGATGGCATATGCTAACAGAATGTTCGACAATAACACCCGCCCTTTGTTCGTATCACTACACGGAGTATGGATTTGCACATTTTACCGCTGGTTAAATATTTATTCGCTTTGTTGCTGTTCTGTTGCACGCTTTCAGCCACCGCAAACGAGTCACTTTTACAGGATTTTAAAGGCAACGCGGCCTCTCTTGATGAGCATATCGGTAAAGGAAAATGGCTACTGGTCATGTACTGGGCCTCAGATTGCCACGTCTGTAATGTGGAGGCAAAGAATTATGAGGATTTTCACATCCGGCATGCGGATAAGGGTGCGGCTATCCTTGGTGTGTCTCTCGATGGCGCTGCGGGTATTGCGGATGCCGAGCAGTTTATTAAGCGCCATGAGCTGACTTTCCCTAATTTGATCGGTGAACCTGATCTGGTTGCGTTGCAGTACACCAGTACGGTGGGTGACTCACGTTTTGGTACACCTTCGTTTTTGTTGTATGATCCACAGGGTGAGTTGAAAGCGGCGCAGTTAGGTGTGGTGCGGGTTGAAAAGATTGAGGCGTTTATAGAATCGCATAGTAAAGTCTCTGCGAATTAATATTTTACTCGCACGGCTCAATAAGCTCCCTGCCCCACAGGAGGCTGCCGCAAAAGCTTTGCAGGGTGGGTGAAACCCACCGCATGCCGCAGCAAATGGTGGGCTTCACCCACCCTACGGCGGTGGGATAGATGGTTTTTACTGCAGTTATAAATTCATAATGCACTGGCTTAGCCTTACATTATTCTCCGCGTTTTTTCTAGCTACCGCCGACACACTCACCAAGCGTTATCTTACCGATTACCGTCCCGGTGAACTGGTAATCGTTCGTTTTGGCATAAGCGGTCTGTTGTTGGCGCCGGTAATTTTAATGCAACCCTGGCCGGACTTACCCTTGCAATTCTGGTTCTGGATGGCGGGACTATTGCCGCTGGAAATCCTGGCGATGTGGCTGTACATGACTGCAATCCGCCAATCACCCCTATCACATACCCTGCCCTATCTTGCTTTTACCCCGGTGTTTAACATCGCCACGGGTTACCTGTTACTCGGTGAAACGGTCAGCCCTAGCGGCTTGGCTGGTATTTTACTAGTGGTAAGCGGCGCCTGGTTACTTAACCTGCATCACGCACGGCATAGCGGCGGGCTGGATTTGCTAGCGCCGTTCAAAGCCATAACCCGTGAGCACAGTTCGCGGCTGATGCTGATAGTCGCGGCGCTCTATAGCCTGACATCTGTTATGGGTAAAGGCGCTTTACAATATACGGAACCCGGCTGGTTCGGGCCGTTTTATTATGTCATTCTCGGGCCTGTTGCCGTTATAGTTTTCGCATCCAGAACTCCGGCTGTGTTACAGGTTCTAACGCGCAGACGTTGGGCGCACCTGGGGGTGGGTATTTTTATGGCCGGTATGGTCATCACGCATTTCTACGCGATTAACCATATCGAAGTCGCCTATATGATTGCCGTCAAACGCACCAGTCTGTTATTCGGGATTTTGTATGGCGCCTGGTTATTCAAAGAAGATAATTTAAACAAAAACCTGCTCGCCGGTGGATTAATGATTGCCGGCATTTATTTAATTGCAAGTTAAGGAACCGCTTCTCCTGATAGCTGAACCTTTGCTATCCTAAACTTGCCAATAGATGGCCGCTAACGAAATAGCATTATGAAAACAACCAGCGCTTTACTTATTCTCATCATCAGCCTGTCACAACCTGCGCAGGCCACTAACCCCATGGGGGACATGATGTCCGCCATGATCCGCATGATGACGGCGATGGCAAATCATATGGCCGGTTCGCTGGGGGGTTCCAGCTCTCTAGGGATGGGCAGCAACTTTGGCTCTGGCTTCAATCCGTGGATGAGCAGCTGGCCCGGTATGACATCAATGGGCTATCCAGGCCTCGGTTCTCCTTGGTTAGCCGGGCCTATTAACCGTTTGCCAACACCTCCTGGCGCGGGATACGGAACGCCAGCCTACCCTGGCTGGCAACAGGGCGCACCGGAATCCTATTACAATCGTGGCCCGGCGAGACCCTCGCCGCTGGAAGGAAACTGGTTGAGCCAATCAGGTGAAGCCCTGCAAGTACGGCATAACCGTTTCAGACTTCGCAGCCAGGAGGGTGTACTGAGCGGTACACTGCGCCTCGAAAATAATCTGCTTAAACTGTATGTGCCTCAAGCCAGATTGGTCATGCCTTACCGCTACGTTCGCAAGCGTGGTAACTTGATGCTGCAGCACCCTTCAGGGCAAGTTTTGTATTTTCAGCAACAGCCTAATTCCCGTTACTAACAATACCCCGGCTGCCTTTGCCGCTGGTTTTTATATTGGCCTGAATGAAAGTGCCGAGCGCTTGTTCATAAGCTGGCTGGCTACTCATAAAACCACTGTTGTGATTACCCTTTAATTTAAAAAATACTTTTGGTTCACGGGCTGATTGAAAAACTTTTTCGCCGAGTGAGTACGGCATGATCTCGTCGTCCGGGCTGTGTAAAACCAGCACCGGGCAAGTTACCGATTGCAGATATTCTGATACGTTGAAGCTGTAGCGTAACGCGACCATTCGTATTAGCACAGGGTAGACAACCCTGGCAAAATCGCGCACCGAACTCATGGTTGATTCCAGGATCAGGCCTCCTGGCTTGGTGTTTGAAGCTAAATGAGCCGCAACTGTCCCGCCCAGTGATCGCCCGAAAATGGCAATATTCTCCGGCGGATAGTTTTTAATGTCAGTCAGATAATTCCAGGCGGCTTCGGCATCCTGGTAAAGCCCTTGTTCACTGGGCGAGCCGTTACTTTGACCGTAACCCCGGTAATCGATAATCAATATGTTCAGCCCCAAGCGGTGAAATATTTGGATCGACTCACCCCGGTGTGAAATATTGCCGGCATTGCCGTGAAAGAAGAGCAACACCCGGTCTGTCTGCGCATTGGGTAAGAACCAGCCGTGCAGGCGCGTGCCATCTTTTGCTACCATGTCGACATTTTCGTATTCGAGTCCCCAGTCTGCCGGGGTAGCAAGCAGTTTTTTATCCGGGTAAAAAACCATGCTGGGTAGTTGCACGAAGAGGCTCGCATTTAAAAGCACTGCAAAGGCTGCAACAGCAAAAATAACGCTGGTCATCGGATGCATGCGGCCGGGTTATGGTGGTTAAGCACTGTGCCTGTCCAGTATTGATGCCAGTGTCAGCGTGGCACTGACTAGTAATAAGCCTGAAAATAACACCAGTAGTGCTTCGGCCATCGTGACACCGAACATCAGCTCTGGGGTGTAACCACAGGGTTCCCAAATTTTAAACATCGCCGGAAACCACGTATCCAAGGCAAACCAACCGGGCAGCCCGGACTCCATACTGCAACTGCCTTCAATTGTGCCGCGCTCCACGCCGAGCAAATTCCAGGAGCGCTCCAGCAAGACGGCCATGATGAATGTAAGCAGCGCATGCATCAGGCTGCGCAGTGACCAGGAACGGCGCAGAAATACAGCGATGACTGCAATCAAGATAAACGCCATCACCCAGATACGCACATGGATGCAAACTACACAGGGATAGTAATCCAGTTTATATTGGTAAAACAGCGCAACGCTTTCAAGCATCACACCCAGCGCAATGAGTGACAACCAATAGCCACTGCTTCGTGCTGTGGCAGCTAGAATATTTAACATTTAAACCTCGTATCTGAAAGATTTCACACCCTGTATTACACCTAAATCCCGTCTCGCTGATGAGGCTGTTAACGGGACAGCAGTATTAGGTGATATACATTCATATTTGTCACCGAATTTTACGCTGCTTCAACCGCCAGCCTTGATAGTCCGGTTCGGTTTCATACGCACGCTTATTAATGAAATCAAGCACACCCCATAAGCGGTAGAACTGCACTATGGAGTCAATACGCATAATTTCGTTCCCTTCAGCGTCAAAGAAGATCACCGTCGGGGCATGAAACAAGCCCAACTGCTTAGCCCATTGTTTTGCCGTCGTCTGTTTACCCTTCGGTGTAGTGACAGCAACGTCTGACCACATATTGAGCTGTACTGCGCTCATCCTGCGAATCTCTTCCAGCGTCTCTTCCTGATTCAGTGGGCCTGAATGCAGCAGGTCACAGGCGTGACAATTCCCCTGTTCAAAGAAAACCGCCAGCAGTTTGTTTGTAGCCCTGTATTGCGTCAAGTCATACGGCGCCTCGGAAAAGAATTCGCGCTCGTTGAGACCACCCAGCATAAAGAACATACCCGGTTCTGCCCTTGCCAGGTATTCGCGAAATGTCTCTTGCTTATAAAATTCTTCTGCGACGTACTTCAACGCAGCCCTGAATTTATAGGGCGGGTAAAAACCACGCAGCCCGAAAACCGCTTTTCCAGCAGGATCAAAAAATATCAATGAAGGTGTAAAATTTGTCTTGTACTTGATAGACAGTTCGCGTTCAGTATATTGCTTACCGTCTACATCGGTAATCTCTTCGATTCCCCAGATATCGATGGGGATAACATCAAAATATTGCTGCATGGAGTAGGCAATATCCGGTGAACCAAGATTCTGCTGCATAAACTGCTCGCAATATGCACACCGCTTTTGGCCGAAGTAAACAACGATGCCCTGCTTTTTTGCCTTTAGCGCCGCCTCAAGATCCGCACGCAGGTCACCCAGGCTGAGCTTGAACCAGTCAGGATAAACAATTTCCTCTTTCAACAGGGTGTCCGCGAACGGCTGCAGCTCATCGATTTCGGGATCAGCGCTGCTATCCGTGCAGAAAAGCAGGGCTGCCAAAATAAAAAAGCAGCGGGTAACGAACCACTGATCGGATTTGTTGGGTATGATCGTTGTGTTCATTTGAAAACTAAAATTAGCTTGCCTCGCTTAAAACAAGTGTAATATTGAGTTCTCCCTCAAACCAGGTGTCGATGATCACTTTGCCGGGTTGCACACTCACCGGCAAACCCTCCTGCACAAACGGCTCAGCAAATTTAAAATTTAACAGATCCTCGGGATAGAACAACCGGTAATCGAGATGAACCGGATAGTAACCATCGAGGAAGCGCCTATAGAACGGGCCGCTACGTATCTGGAAATCACCCGTTGAGGTTTTCTTGAGTATACGCACCTCGGCACGTATACAGACCTCCGCCCCCTTGCTGCCATCCACAAGCTGAACGGTCTGACCTTCAACCCAGGCCTTGCCGATAAGCTTCGACGAGGCAATCCGCAAGCGCCGGATTTGCTGGTATTGATAGCTTATCTCGACAGCCGATATCGGGTCGAGGTTACGCTGGCATTGATAGAGGGATACCCAGCCAGTGTCGAGACTGTCCAGTGTCAAACTCAGGTAGTTGCTGGTGTGCAGTGCCGACTCGTCGGGTGGTACCGCTAAAAAGCGCAGCTCGCCATCACTGACCGCCTCTGTACGCGACTCCCAGTCATCATCAAACCAGGGGTCGGTTTCTACTGCCAATAACGGCGGTACCGCCATTAATGTCACCAGAAAGACCGGGGTGTATAACTTGTCAAACGGTGTTAATCGCGCAGAACCTTCACAGACTTTCATAAATAGGCGATTAATTTTACTGCTGTTACCACGCATCGCTCACTCCACTGGCAAGCCTGACATTGCAGGATCGGGGCAACGCCTGTCTTGCATCAACCGGATCGTTGACAATTTTTGGGTGACTTCAAACAGCGGATATTCATCGACATCAAATAACCGGGCTTGATAGGCCCTCTCTCGTGTGTGCACGCCTTCGCCACTGATATCCTGCTGTCACCCCTGGCCATTTTACGGCCTAACGCACGAGGATGGGAAGCTTTGCTGACTGTCGTGGTCAGCAGATCCACCAGACCGGCGAGAGTATATGCAGTACCACTTTCCCGCTGATGCGCATCCAGCCCACCTCAGACGACATCACGGCTAATTGCATCCAGGCGCTCACGAAATTCGCCACGTTTTGCCCGTCACGACGCTTTGTCCGGCGTTGAATGGAGCCAATCTGGCATGGCATTCCACTCCATAAGGAATAGTACTTATTGGGCATCAAATAAGGTTTTCAAGGACTTGAAGCAGTAAAATCCCTTATAATTCTGTACTTACCCCCCGTTTGGGAAGTTGAAAATCCCATGACTGACCCCCATGCTAAGAATAGATTAATGATCCGGAAGCCACCGGATAGCAATTGGAAATACTAAATGCCTGGACAAATTGTTCCCCTTATCCCGCCGACCACCAACATGGACTTGCCCTTACCCGGCAGTGTCGGCCAACCTGACTACGCACCCGGTGAACGCGATGAACTGATAGCGCGCATCAAACGGCTGCTGAAAGAAAAACACGCTGTACTGGTGGCGCACTACTATACCGACGCCGACCTGCAAATGATTGCAGATGAAACCGGCGGTTATGTCTCGGACTCGCTGGACATGGCGCGCTTTGGTAAAGAACATTCAGCCAGCACCCTGGTCGTGGCGGGGGTGCGTTTCATGGGGGAAACTGCAAAAATTCTTACCCCGGAAAAACGCGTGCTGATGCCCACCCTGCTGGCCGAGTGTTCACTGGATCTGGGTTGTCCGGCAGAACAGTTCGTACCGTTTTGCGATGCCAACCCGGATCGCACTGTGGTGGTCTATGCCAACACCAGCGCAGAAGTTAAAGCACGCGCGGATTATGTCGTGACCTCTTCGATAGGCGTGGATCTGATTCGCTGGCTGCATGGCCAGGGCAAGAAAGTACTGTGGGCACCCGATCAGCACCTGGGCCGCTATATTCAGGGAAAAACCGGCGCGGACATGCTGATCTGGCAAGCCAGTTGTATTGTGCACGAAGCGTTTAAGGCCGAAGCATTAAAAAATCTGAAAGACCTGCACCCGGAAGCCGCCGTCCTTGTGCATCCAGAATCACCGCAAGCCGTTATTGATCTGGCTGACCGGGTCGGTTCAACCACGCAAATTATAAACGCCTCACAGGAATTACCCAATTCAACTTTCATCGTGGCAACTGATAACGGTATTCTCTACAAAATGAAACAGGCCGCACCGGATAAGACCTTTATCGAGGCGCCCACAGCCGGTGTGGGTGCAACCTGTGAATCCTGTGCCCATTGCCCGTGGATGGCGATGAACGAGCTGCGCAACCTGGCGCATGTACTGGAAACCGGCGACAACGAAATTCATGTCGAAGAAAGCGTGCGTAAAAAAGCGCTCAAGGCGACCCAACGCATGCTTGATTTTGCCCGTGACCACAAGAAAGGTGTGCTGGGTCAGGGTAATGCCTAAGCTGGCAAAAGCACATTAACAGTATACAAAATGATGCAATCTGAACGGTACAAAGTGCGGCAAAAAACACCAGAGGCATGGCCTGTCGGTTTGTAATTTGCGATCATTCTATCCTTATTTTTTCTTGACTTTCTGTAGCGGGTCTCGAGTACTCAAGTGTGTGGTTATACACAATTACGACGGAGAGTCATAAATCATGCTGCAGAACGCATACAGTTTCATTTTTTATTAATAAAATGATTGTATCTTATTGATTTATATTTGTTTATTTAAATTGTAGATATTTTATCCTATTTAACGCAAAGTCAGCATTTCTAGGTGTTCCACGCGGTTTACAGGCATTCATCCACAGACTTATCCACAGATAATGTGGATAAGTCTGCGAAGCAAATAGCCATCTTGTTGGCAATTAGAATTGGTATGATTCCAGCCTTGAAATTCAACCGTCATACACCCCATATACCTACCTCGACATAAATTTAAAAGCCTATGGACATCGACCAAAATGACAGCGCCGATACAGACGCCCCTGGCGCACTGGTACGCGCTACCGACATTCTGCCAGGTGCGATACCGATACTGCCGCAAACCGAAAGGCCATTTTTTCCGGGTCAGGCGATCCCCTTACTGGTAGACCCAGACATCTGGGGTGATACGATTGATGCGGCAACAGAAAAATCTAACGGCATTATCGGCCTCTTGCTGTCGCAAACCCGGCGTGATGAAGCGACAAAAACAAAAGATTTTTATAGCATGGGCACCGCCTGCCGTATCCACCGGGTGGGTAAAATGGATGGCCGTATGCAGGTTTTACTGGAGGGCATACAACGC
>CAYPEL010000043.1:0-17985 GCA_964409635.1 uncultured Gammaproteobacteria bacterium
TCAGAGTCCACCAGGTTAATATCTGCTGCATTGACAATCAGCAGCGTAGCGTCGTCATAAAAATGAAAGAACCGTGTATAGGCATCACATAAAGCCTGCAAATAACTGCTACCGATCTGATGTTCATAACTGACACCCCGGCGGTGGATGCGTTTTAATAAAACATTCACGGGCGCCTGCAGATAAATCACCATATCCGGCTTGGGCGCATCGACCGCCAGGTGTTCGTACACCTGTTCATACAATTTAAACTCTTCCTGATCCAGCGTTAAGCCTGCGAACAACCGGTCTTTATCGATCAGGAAGTCGGCCACCCGTACCGGTTCGAACATATCACCTTGCCGGAGCTCCTGCATCTGTTGGGCGCGCTGCAACAGAAAATACAACTGGGTATGCAGAGCAGTCTGACGTGGGTTACGGTAGAAGCGTTCCAAAAAGGGATTGTCTGCCGCGCCCTCTAGTAACAATTCGCTGCCATAGGTTTTCGCCAAACGCCGTGCGAGACTGGTTTTACCCACACCAATCGGCCCCTCGACCACAATAAACCCTGGGTTTTCAGACTGCATTAAACCTGCTTCTTTATTGTTATTAACAACCTGTATCGGTGGGCAGATTGACTGCCGCCAACTTAACCAGGTCATCGGTTGTTCTGGATTCCAACAATGTTGCCAGCGTCCCAACACCCGGTATTTCAAGGGCAGTATCTAACTCGGCAAGTGGATAGAGCACAAAATCCCGGTCAGCGATACCGGGATGCGGTACCGTCAGGGTGTTACTGTTAATCTGCACCTGACCATACAACAATAGATCCAGATCCAGCGTTCGCGGCCCCCAATGTTCGCCAGGCTGGCGGCCGTGGGCACGCTCTACCTGTTGCATAGCCTGCAATAAGTCCTCTGCTTGCAACCCAGTTTCCAGCCTGGCAACTGCATTTATATAGTCCGGCTGATCTACAGGCCCCATGGGTGGACTCAGGTACAAAGAGGATCGCGCGACCAAACGGGTTACCCGCAACTCATCGAGCTCGCCAAACGCACTAAGTATCTGCTGTTCGGGGTTGTCCAGATTACTACCCAGGCCAACATAAGCTACGACTAAATCTGACATCTTGCAGGACTACTAGCCTGGTTTGCGGTTACGCCGACGCCGCCGTGGCCCTTTATTTTTTGGCGCATGCTGTGTTAATTGTTCACGTTCTACTGCATTTAATTCCTGGAATTTTGTCCACCATTCTGCAAGTTCTACAGACGCTTCACCACATTCACTGCGTAACAGTAAAAAATCATACGCCGCGCGGAACCGGGGGTGTTCCAGCATACGGTAAGGCGCCTTGCCACGCTGTCGTTCCAGCTTCGGTTGCAACAACCAGATTTCACGCATCGGAAAGCTGAAGCGCTTGGGTAGCGAGGTAATTTTAACCTGTTGACCCGTTATTTCATTACCCGCAACCTGTATCGATTCGACCGGGCGCGCGCCCTCCTTCTGCAATACCTCCGCCCGCTGGCGCATCGGCTCCCACAGTAAGGCGGCGTATAAAAATGCCGGTGTGATTGGCTTGCCTTCTGCCACCCGCTTGTCGGTATTTGCCAGTGCCTTGCTGACCAGCATGATCGGAAATTCATTTTCCAGATGGGTGAGTGCTTCTTCCGTCAGCGGGAACAGATAACGAAACAAGTCGTAGTGGCGCAGTAATTCAAAGGTGGCTAATGCACACCCGCCCTGAAATAATTTCAGGACTTCTTCAAATAAACGTGCCGGCGGAACATCACTGAGCAGACAACCCAACTCGGCTATAGGCGCTTCACTGTCCGGGTGAATACGAAAACCAAGCTTGGCAGCAAAGCGCACAGCCCGCAGCATCCGCACTGGATCCTCCCGGTAACGTTGTTCCGGATCACCGATTAAACGCAACACACCGGCTTCTAGATCTTCCAATCCGCCTACATAGTCAATGACCGAAAAGCCGTCAATGTCGTAGTACAGCGCGTTAATCGTAAAATCGCGCCGGAACACATCATCCTCGAGTGTACCGTAAACATTATCCCGGAGAATTCGCCCTTCATCATTCAGCACAACATCCTGATTATCGCCTTCGCTGTTCTCGTGAAGTGAGCGAAAGGTTGCCACTTCGATGATCTCCCGGCCATAGCGGACGTGCGCCAGGCGGAAACGGCGGCCGATTAACCGGCTGTTGCGGAACAGTTGCCGGATTTCTTCAGGATGGGCATTAGTGCCAATGTCAAAATCCTTCGGTTCCCGTCCAAGCAATAAATCCCGCACACCTCCACCCACCAGGCAACTCTGATAGCCGGCTTCCTTAAGCCGGTACAGCACCTTGAGGGCACTTTCACTGATATTAGACCGGGAAACCGAATGTTCGGATCGGGGAAGCGTCGTTACCTGGACGTTACCGGAATCGATATCGTCTGAATTACTCACTAGTCTGTTCTGTTTCCTTTAGCACCAATGTATATAGTAACATACACTTTAGTATTTGCTCCCTTCGTCTAGCGGTCAGGACACTGGCCTCTCACGCCGGTAACAGGGGTTCGATTCCCCTAGGGAGCACCAAACTCAATCGCCGGGTAGCTAATAATGCGAGGCTTCTGCCAGCTCCGCCATCACTTCATTCAGTGATGCCTCACTATTATTAATAAAGCAGACAAGATTACCTACAGAACATACCGTTGTTTGCGCGCCCCGCACCATCCAGCCACCCGGTGGCGCCCAACCAGGCAACTGGGTAAACATGGAAAATTGATCGGTATTGCCCTGCACCATACGCTTATAATCATGCGCAAACTTTGCCAGCTGGATCATCAGATCTTCCCCCAACATACCATAGCCATCAACCAGCGCACCATCGTCGCGAAAATGACAAATCACCAAGACGCCATCCAATGCCAGAAGTTGTTTAATCACTGGCTTTCTCAGGCACCCAGCACCGCATAGGCCGCCTCATAGTCGACAACAGTATTTTTTACCACCACACCGCGGTTGCCTTTGCCGATGGCCGACCATTCGAGGCCAATCAAGGTAAAGCCCTCAATCGGATAGAAGCCGCCCTGGCCGGTTGTGTTTTCCCAACCACGCGCCTGCATGGTGGCGATTGCAGTGTTGGCGACAAACATATGCGCCAGCAGATCAAGCGAATCAGGCGCGAATCCTGAATCCTCAGCAATTCGATGATCTACTAATTCTCCGCTGTCGGAGTATTCGAACGCGGCAGCGGCGCCTTGCAGATCCATCAGCTTATCCAGACTGCTCATTATATTTCACCCCCACTTCATTTTCTTTATAGTGTTCAATTGCCGCCATCCACGCGCTAAACCAGATCCTGCACAGCAGTCAGTTTGTCGCGCATTTTCTGCAAAACCTTATTCAATAACCCCTGTTCGTTCTGCACAAAGCAAAATACATTGGCAACCACGCAAACGCTAAACTGTGGCCCTTTTACTGACCAACCAAAGGCTGTATCGAAAGGACAATCTTCTGTATTTGCACAGAGTATATCGGTCTGCATATGCGTCGCCATGGTGGTTGCCCGGCACATGAGTGACGCCATACGCGCCTGATCGTCATCGAGGTGCCCCTTGTAGTTATAACGATCCCCCCGGTAGGCGTATTCTCCGGCTGCAATAACACCAGGGATATCTGCCAGATCACTGTATACACTCATAGTTTGCCTTACATCGGTTATTTTAGTTTTTCGGTAGTGTTACTATTTCTAGTATGGTGTATAAATTTATTTTAGATAATTACCATAGCACGGCTTTTTTGTTATCTCTAGCAATAAAGCTACATTAACAATAGCTTATAGTCCATTTAACAGCTCCCGGAAAATTCTTTATGGCCCCTCCCGATAAAAGTGTAAAGGCTGCAAATCTGTTCCATAGACTTGCAGCTATGTTTTATGATTCTTTGCTGCTGCTTGCAATATTATTCGGCGCCACCCTGCTGGCCTTGCCATTCAATGATGGCCAAGCAGTACAAGCTAATAATCCACTTTTTTCATCTTATCTATTGGTGGTCAGTTTCTTTTTTTTTGGCTGGTTCTGGATGCACGGTGGACAAACGCTTGGCATGCGCGCCTGGCGGTTACGCCTCACCAGGATTGACGGCAAACCCCTTAGCTGGTGGCACGTCTTGTTGCGTTTTATGACCGCGATACCCTCACTTCTGCTCGGTGGAATTGGCTACTGGTGGATGCTGATCGATAAAAAACACCTCGCCATCCATGACCGGATCTCTGAAACCATGATTGAGCAGCTCGAAATAAATCCGCGCCAGAATTAGAACTCCGGTTGCCGGCGAAACATCCAGACAGTCAATCCTATAACTAACAGTGTAGGCACAATTGCACTCAGAACCGGCGCCAACCCGAACACCAGACCGGCTTGAGCAAATAAATCATTCATTAGCTTGAATGTCAGCCCTGCCAGCACACCAAGAAATAATCGCCAGCCACTGCTTTGGCGCTGCTTCACTGTAAGTACAAATCCGGCACCCAATAACAGCATGGCAATGACGGTCAGGGGACGCGTCACTCTCGACCAGTAATCCAGACGGAAGCGCGAGGCTGCAACGCCATTCGCTTCCAGGTATCCCGCATAACGGGACAAATTGCCTAGCCGCATAAACTCCGGCTCACGGGCCAGCACTTGCACCATAGCCGGATCGATTAATCGGCTAACTTCCTGACTCGCAGATTTGGTGACACTGATGTGATCTGCCTTGAAATTTGTCTGGCTTATATTCTGTAGCTGCCAGCTATTTCCTGAATATTCTCCCGAACCAATCCTACTGGCCTGAATCAGGCGTCTATTTTCAGCAAAGTCATAGATTTCTATATCCTGTAGCTGGCCATTATCGGCTACCGACCCGATATGCACATAGCGTGATCCATCGCGGATCCAGATACCCAGGTCATCCTGTAGCGCAACCTGTTTGAAGAGCGCGTGAGTGCGAATCATGTTGGCGCGCTGCTCAGCCGCTGGCGCAACGTATTCACCAAGCCAAGTGGCAGGGATCAAGATAAGCAACCCAGATACCACAATCCAAGCCACAAGCCGTGAAGTTGACAAACCGGCTGCACGTGCTGCAACCAACTCACCTTGCGCTGCAAGATTGCCAGCAGCCAGCATTGAACCAATCAAAGCCGCCATCGGCAACAGTTCATGGAGACGCCTTGGCAAGCTTAAGCCAATACCTTGAACCAGATGCGTGAAGGTAAATTGTCCACGCCCGATATCAGCTACTTCACCAAAAAACGCAAAGGCAACATCAAAGCTCAATAACACCAGCAGCACCAGCAGCATAGTGGTCACTAAATGGCGCAAAAAATAGCCAAACAAGCGGTTCATGTCCCTCGCCTGCTGAACCAATCCCGCAGTGGCCATTTCTCCAATAGCCAGACGCTTGCTAATGGGGTCAGGTGCACCCACCATAAACCTATACCCGGATGAATTTCACCTTTGGCAAGCCATGCACGGGACAGCCCAAGGAGATTAAAATACAGTATAAAAATTACTACCCCGGATAAGAGACCGGTATACCTTCCCCTGCCAGGAATATAACGGCCTAGCCATACGCCCGCTATTACAAGCACAATAACCGATACCGGACGGGAAAGTCTTGCCTGCAATTCGGCAATGGCGGCTGGATCCGCATTGCCCCATAGCAACTGAGTGGCCACTGCGTCCCATTTGAAGGCTGCATTTTTGCCCGGCATATCGATGCGCACACCGTACTGTTTAAACTTCAAAACACGGTAATTGGCACTGCCGGGCAGACCATCGTAACGATAACCATTTTGTAAAACGATAAACCTGTCACCACTGCGGCTATCGGAATGGCGTACTGCGTATTCAGCCGAAAAGAGTAGCTGTGTTTTATTGTTCGCTAGTTGAATAAAGATACCATGAAGTGTGCGGCCATCACTAGATAACGTATCGGCGTATAACAATAACTCGCCGTTACGCAAGGAAAAGAACCGGCCAGCCGTCCATAATTTATTTTCGACTGACTGACTGGCCTGGTGCCGCATCAAATAACCCTGCCGCGTCGTCTCTGGCACAACAAACAACGCCATCACAAACACCAGCAAGCTTACCAGTAACAGGCAAGGCCAAAGCGAACGCAAGTATCCGTAGACACTAAAACCACTGGCCGCTAGCGCCACCGACTCCCGGTCACGATTCCAGCGCCCCAACACCATTAACAGCGCAATAAATAATGCCAGCGGCATGACGAATACGGCAAATCCAAGCGATTTAAGGCCTGCCAAAATGAATACTGCCTCGGCCGGTAACTGACCCGTCACAGCCTGGGCGAGGTACAACGAAAACCGCGCGCTCAACAATACAAACCAAAGGATCAACACAATAGCGGCCCAATGGTGTAAAACCTCCCGGTTTAGTGATGCTGAAATTACGCTTGGCATGCTCGATGAAAGAGGTGGGCTAACCTGTAAGGTTACAGTACACTAGCCGATAGTTGGTAGCGATAAATATACCGGCAGTCTTTTGTTTAGATAGCTTTATTTACTAAAATTTAGCCTGGAGCCAGGAATGGATTTTACCGTTAAAACCGGCGACGCCGAAAAACAGCGTAGCGCTTGCGTAGTGATTGGCATTTTTTCACCTAAACGCCTCTCCCCTGCCGCACAACGTATCGACAAAGCCAGTCGGGGTCAGCTCAGCGAGTTACTCAAACGGGGCGATATTGATACCAGTTGCGGAGCCACCACCCTGATTCACTCACCCGCAGGACGTATCCAGGCAAAACGGGTGCTTGTCATCGGCTGCGGTAGCCAGAAAAAATTCAACGCACAAGCTTTTCAAAAAATCGCTGCCAGTGCTGCTGCGGTACTCAATAAAAGCGCCGCTACAGAAGCGGTCAGTTATCTGACCGAACTGGATGCCACCGATCAAACCTTAACCTGGAAAGCCCGGCAGATTGTGATCGCCAGTGACGCTTGCAGCTACCGATTTGATGAGCTTAAAAGTGATGTTAAATCACCCAAGCGTCCGCTGCGCAAATTGATGTTGGCAACGGCCAGTGCAGATGAAAGCAGCCGCCTGAAGGAAGGCATGCGCCAGGGTAAGGCGATTGCAGGCGGCGTAGAACGCGCCAGACGGCTGGGAGATTTACCCGGCAATATTTGCACACCGGCTTATCTTGCAGACCAGGCCGAAGCAATTAACAAACAGCTTGGCAATCTCAAAATCGACATCCTTGAAGAAAAGGACATGCAAAAGCTCGGCATGGGATCACTGCTATCGGTTTCACGAGGCAGCCGTCAACCGGCCAAGCTGATTGTCCTTAAATACACGGGTGGCCGCCAGAAAGAAAAGCCCGTTGTACTGGTGGGCAAAGGCGTTACCTTTGATTCGGGTGGCATCTCACTGAAACCAGGCGCGGCGATGGACGAAATGAAATTCGACATGTGTGGCGCGGCCAGCGTGCTGGGGACAGTAGCCGCTTGCGCAGAACTGGAACTGCCGATTAATCTGGTCGGCATTGTACCGGCAACCGAGAACCTGCCGGACGGCGAGGCCAGCAAACCCGGTGATGTTGTTACCAGCATGTCCGGACAAACCATTGAAGTACTCAATACCGATGCCGAAGGCCGGTTGATTTTATGCGATGCGCTTACCTACGCTGACCGCTTCAACCCGGATGTTGTTATCGATATAGCTACGCTTACCGGCGCCTGTATTGTCGCGTTAGGGCATCACGCCACTGGTGTAATGACCAATCATCAACCGCTTGCCGATGCCTTACTGGCAGCAGGAAACGCTGCCGGTGACCGGGGTTGGCAACTGCCAATGTGGGACGAATACGACGAACAAATAGCGAGTAATTTTGCCGATATGGCAAATATTGGTGGCAGGGGTGCAGGCACCATCACAGCCGCCTGCTTTCTGGCGCGCTTTACCAAAGATTACCGCTGGGCGCACCTGGATATCGCTGGCGTTGCCTGGAAAAGCGGTTCAGCCAAGGGTGCGACCGGGCGGCCAGTGCCCTTACTTACCCAGTTCCTGCTCGACCGCAGTGGAATCGATGCCGAAGATTGAGTAAAGTTATCGCATTATGACGCGGGTTGATTTCTACATCCTGCCAGGCGATCAGGCGCTACAACGCGAGAAGTTTGCCTGCCGCTTGGCTGACAAAGCCTACCGCTTAGGCCATCAGGTCTATATTCATACCCGTTCAGCCGAGCAAAGCGCGCATATCGACACATTGCTCTGGACATTCCAGCAAAACAGTTTCGTACCGCATTGCCTGTACCGGGAAGCCGGTACAGCACCGGCGCCGGTTATGCTCGGTCACGATGCAGAACCGGATGCACAAAATCAGGTGCTGATTAACCTGACAGCTGACGTCCCGCTGTTCTTCAGCCGCTATGAACGCGTTGCTGAGCTGGTTGACCAGCAAACCGGTTCACGCGAGCAGGGCCGCTCCCGCTATGGCTTTTACCGTGATCGCGGCTATCCTTTGAACAGCCACAAAATTAACGCTTGAATCATGTCTGATCCGACCATCAAAACTGACAGCGACGGCATTCCTATTCTGGAAGATATTGTTGACCCTAACGAACCGGAATACACTACACTGGCGAAGCCCTCTGAACCTGACCTGCTCGACCAGGCAGTGATTGAACACTTGCTCAAGGATGAGTCTATCGATCAACTGCTCGACGACATGACCGCCGATTTACAAAACCTGGTCACCTGCAAAATTGAAGAATTTCTCAAACAAAATATCCAGCAGGTTATCCATGAGACGGCACAACGCAGCGGACCAAAATTAGCTGAGGATATACGAACCCAATTACGCCAGGCCTTACCGTGCCTGTTAACCCAGGCAATACGCCGCGCCCGCGGTGAACTTTAGAATCAATTAGACAACGGGTAGCCGCTCTGAGCTGATAAATGCTGAACCCGTCAGTATGACTGGGTATAATCCGGCCTTTGTGTTGACTGCCTTGCTGGCCTGAATCCATGGATAAAACTTACAACCCGCACGCCATCGAACAACGCTGGTATGAAACTTGGGAAACCCAGGGTTACTTCAGGCCACAAGGCGGTGACCCAGCCTATTGCATCATGATCCCCCCGCCCAATGTCACCGGCAACTTGCACATGGGGCATGCGTTTCAAGACACCTTAATGGATGCCCTGACCCGCTTTCACCGCATGCAGGGTGATAACACACTCTGGCAGGCAGGCAGCGACCACGCGGGTATAGCCACCCAAATGGTTGTCGAACGGCAACTCGAAGCTGAGGGCAAGACCCGCCATGACCTTGGCCGTGATAAATTTATTGAACGCGTATGGGAATGGAAAAAAAGCTCCGGCGGTCATATTACCCGCCAGCTACGCCGCATGGGCACCTCGCTCGACTGGGAACACGAACGCTTCACCATGGACGAGGGTTTATCCGATGCCGTCAAGGAAGTCTTTGTCCGGCTTTATGAAGAAGGCCTGATTTACCGCGGTAAACGTCTGGTCAACTGGGATCCCGTATTACACACGGCCATCTCTGACCTGGAAGTATTGTCCAAAGAAGAAAACGGTCACCTCTGGCACATGCGTTATCCATTGACTGACGGTAGCGGACATCTGGTCGTCGCCACAACGCGCCCAGAAACCCTGCTCGGCGATTGTGCTGTCGCCATACACCCGGACGATGAGCGTTACAAACACCTGCTCGGTGAATTTGTCGAACTGCCATTGTGCGGACGTAAAATCCCCATCATCGCCGACGACTATGTCGATCCTGAATTCGGTACCGGCTGTGTAAAGATTACCCCGGCACACGATTTCAATGACTACGCAGTCTGGCAGCGGCACCGCGATAAAAAAGCGCTCAGTGAACAACCCAATGGCGGCTTGATCAACATTTTTTCCACTGATGCTGCCGTTCGTGACAACCAGCCGGATGAAGGCTCACTCATCCCTCCAGCCTATATCGGACTGGACAGGTTCAAGGCACGCAAACAGATCGTTACCGATCTGGAAACACAAAACCTGCTGGAGAAAATTCAGAACCATAAGCTGGTGGTACCACGCGGCGACCGCTCCGGTTCAATTATCGAACCTTTCCTGACCGATCAGTGGTATGTCAAGGTTGGCCCACTGGCGGAGCCCGCCATAGAAGCCGTCGAAAATGGCACCATCCGCTTTGTACCAGACAACTGGAAAAACACCTACTATGAATGGATGCGCAACATCCAGGACTGGTGCATTTCACGGCAGATCTGGTGGGGACACCGCATTCCTGCCTGGTACGACGAAGCAGGTAACATCTATGTCGGGCGTTCAGAACAGGACGTGCGTGAACAACATAAGTTAGCCCTGGATTACCCACTATCCCAGGATGAAGACGTTCTGGATACCTGGTTCAGTTCAGCGCTCTGGCCATTCTCTACATTGGGCTGGCCCGAGCAAACAGACCGTTTGAAAACATTTTACCCCACCAGTGTTCTGGTCACCGGGTTTGACATTATCTTTTTCTGGGTCGCGCGCATGATCATGATGGGTCTGAAATTCATGGACGATGTTCCGTTTCGTGAAATTTATATCCACGGTCTGGTACGCGACTCGCACGGTCAAAAGATGTCGAAATCCAAAGGTAATGTACTTGACCCAATCGACCTGATCGACGGTATTGAACTCGAAACTCTGGTCGAAAAACGCACCAGAGGCATGATGCAGCCGCACCTGGCTGAAAAAATCGCCAAACAAACCCGCAAGGATTTTCCAGATGGCATTCCTTCATTCGGTACCGATGCGCTGCGCTTCACCTTTGCGGCAATGGCCTCCACCGGCCGGGACATTAATTTTGATATGGGCCGTATCGAAGGCTATCGGAATTTCTGTAACAAGCTTTGGAACGCCGCACGCTATGTATTAATGAATACCGAAGGACACGACTGTGGCGCCACTGGCGGGCAGGTCGAATTATCCAGCGCAGACCGATGGATTGTCAGCCAGTTACAGGAAAGTACGCAGAAAATCACGGATTCAATGCGCCAGTACCGGCTCGATCACGCTGCACAAACGATTTACAGCTTCTTTTGGGACGAATATTGTGACTGGTATCTCGAGCTTTCAAAACCTGTCCTGACCAATCCAGACAGTTCCGAAGCCGCCTTGCGTGGCACCCGGCAAACACTGGCTCAAGTGCTGGAAACGCTGTTGCGCCTGGCACACCCTTTGATTCCCTTTATTACCGAAGAAATCTGGCAACGTGTTGCCCCGCTCGCGGGTAGGCAAGATAAAACACTCATGCTGCAAGCCTGGCCTGAACAGGACGTAAAACAGATTGATGAGCAAGCAACTGACGAGATGGCATGGGTCAAGTCTTTTGTACTGGGTATCCGTAAAATACGCAGCGGTATGAACATCAAGCCTAGCAAACAATTACAGGTACTGATTCAGAACGGTTCAGAGGCTGACGCCACCCGTCTGCAAAATAACCGGCACTACATAAAATCGCTGGCACGCGTTGATTCAATTACCTGGCTGGACAATGAAGCTGCGCCGGAATCAGCTACCGCGCTGGTGGGTGAAATGAAAGTGCTTATACCCATGGCCGGACTGATCGACAAAGAGGCTGAACTGGCTCGCCTGCAAAAAGAAAAGGTGAAAAAACAAACCGATCTAGAACGCATACAGAAGAAACTCTCCAACAGCAATTTCACCGGCAGGGCGCCCGGGCAAGTTGTCGAGAAAGAAAAGTCTAAAGCGGCTGACTTACAGATTGCTCTAAATAAGCTGGGCGAACAAATCCAACGTATTGAAGGGTTGTAGTGAATCCTGGGACGATAACAAATCTCACCTAATTCTCTATGGTTATTATCAAGAACCGGCCGTCACGCTGACGGCAAACTTAACAAGTCCCCACACACCAAGAATAAATAACAGCGTTGCTACAAGCCCGACGACGATATAGGCGGATATACTGCCATTCGCAAAATCTTCTTTATGCTGCTTACTGCTCTGGACACCAAACATTGAAGCACCAACACTGCGAAAAACGCTGAACAACGACTGCTTGCGCCGGCCCGTATTATTGTCCTGCGTCATCTTGAAACCTCTGGGTTGCACGGATGGATTATCCGCTATTGATTATTTACCTGGAATGGGTTGATAATACCCGCCTTAAAGGTTATCGGGCAACCCGGCCAGTGAAAACTAGCCAACTGGCTAGCGTTATTGACTGGCTTGCCGATATTTTCCAACAGTGCAAATAGCCTTGCAACACAGCTATTTGTCTGTCAGAAGATAATTATTCCTTGGTTTGCGGTTCGCTAGGATGCGCCGCAGTAAAGTTACTTTGCTGTGCACGATATTTGAAATGGAGAACCGTATGCCGACAGTTTTAATACTGGGCTGTAATACAACCCGCTCTGAGCAGCTAGCCAGCTTGCTCCTACTGTGCAGCCAAGACCTGAAAATTCAACGCTTTACAAAACCCAACCCTGTACTCTCTTGGCTAAGCCTGCAAACAGCCGACCTGCTGATAGCTGACAGTCAATCTTCAAATTTTCTCCCGACGAAATTTATCCGCCAAATCAGGCGACTTCCTAACGGACAACATTTATCCCTTCTGATGCTTGCCCCCTGGGATAAACCTGAAGATCGAAATAAGCTGCTTGAGGCCGGCGCCACTGACCTGTTGGCAACACCGATTGACGACCTCGAATGCAAGGCCAGATGCGGCAATTTACTGGCACATCTTAAGCAACAGCAAAGCATCCAGGAAAGAACCCGATGGCTAGAACAGAAAGTCGCGAATGCGACCCATGAAATCCGGCAGCGGGAACATGAAACATTACTCAGGCTCGCCAAGGCCGGTGAATACCGCGACCAGGATACCGGTAACCATATCGTACGAATGGCAATATATTCTCGCCTGATTGCGGAAAAAATGGATTTACCTGAATCCGAATGCACGGCCATTGAACTGGCAGCGCCGATGCATGATATCGGCAAAATCGGAATTCCTGATGAAATATTACTCAAACCAGGCAGGCTTACCTACCCGGAATTCAACGTCATGAAGACCCATACCGTGATTGGTTATGAAATCCTTAAGGAAAGCCCATCGAGGTATTTACAAATGGGCGCTGTCATCGCACTAAACCATCACGAACGATTTGATGGTACAGGTTACCCGAACCGGGTAGCACGGCACGATATTCCACTCCCAGCCCGGATTGTAGCGGTTGCTGACACCTACGATGCCTTAACGTCGGATCGACCCTACAAATGCAAATGGTCAATTGAAGATTCCGTCAACTATCTGAACGAGCGCAGGGGAAATCATTTTTGTCCTGAAGCCCTTGACGCGTTCAATGCACAATTACACAAGATCAAAGCCGTTCAGTTGCAATTGGGAGATGAATCTCACACGCCTACGCAAGCCAGCATAAGCGCCTAACATTCAGGTCAGGCAGCTGCCAAAAACACAGGCAAAAAAAAGCCCCGTGGACTGCCACAGGGCTTTTTCAGTTACTGCAATGACTGCTGGTTACTAAAGCGAGACATTCAGTGCCTTCAAGGTACGCATTGTCAACCCACCTGTAGGCAGGCTGTTCTTGCGTTGATAGGCATCAACTGCAACCAATGTCTGGCGCCCAATTACACCATCAACCGGTCCCGGGTTAAAGCCCGCGCTTTTTAATGCACCCTGAATTTTCAGATTCATGCTTTCAGTCATATTTGTTTCACACAGTACTGAACGCCACTCCAATTTAGTAGAGGAAACCCGGACACGCTTGCTGATTGTCTGTTTTTCAGCAGGTATCTTGATGCGTTTTTCCTGCGGTGGCGTTATCAGCTTACGCACTTTCTGGGTTTGATAGACAGCTGGAATTTCAACTTTCTTGATCGATGCAGGTGTTTTTACGATACGCTTTTTAATGGTCTGATATTTGGCCGGGGTTTCAGTCATACATAATAACCGTCCGGTTTTGTCACCATCGGCTGCCGCTCCACTGGTTGTCCATGTGGTTTTACCATCAGAAACCTTGACACGTTTTGAAATCACTTCAAATTCAGCCGGGATTTCAATAGCTTTCTCAGTTGAAGCGGTTACCAGCTTGCGTACTTTTTTAACTGTGTACTTGGCAGGAATAGTTTCCTTCCGGGTGGCAGCGGGTGATTTCAAAATTCGCTTCTTAATGGTCTTGTATTTCGCTGGCACTTCAACAAGACACATAATTTCACCCGTACTATTATCGATACGTTCAACCGGGCCACGGCCTTTTTTCCAAGTCGTGTAAGCAGCACGTTCCAGAACTTTCTCGGTTACCGTCTCATATTTAGCCGGTATTCCAATCAATTTTTCCGAAGCTTCACTCACCAGCACTTTCTCTTCGACGGTTTCGTACTTGGCAGGTATCACTTCATACTTCTTGGATGCTTCAGTCTTTAACACTTTGTTAGTTTCAGTCTTAAATTGTGCCGGCTGATGATACTCTGAAAAACACTGGTCAGCTTTTGCCGACTCTGGCAGGCCCAGCGCATGTGCGCCCGCAACCAAGCTGGAATCCGCCAGTTTGGCTTTAGCGCCGTCGCCCTGCCGCCAAACCAGACGCGCAGGTTCTACTTCGATGCGTTCTTTCTGAAATCCGTAGACCGCAGGTACCGGGATAATTTTCTCACCACCCTGCCTGACGAGCACTTTTTCTACTACCGTCTCGTACTTGGCAGGTACGATCTCGATTTTCTCGAACGCGTCGCGTTTGACGATTTCCTGTGATTCAGTCTTGTACTGTGCCGGTATCATCACCTTGGCGTAACACTCACCCGGTTTAGCATTCGGGAGCGCTTGATTCAAACCTGAACCATCTGTTTCTTCGGCCACTGCCGCCCCAGCCAGCAGCACAGCAGAAGTAATCAGGCCTTGTGTAAGCACCATTGCAGTTTTCTTCATAATCAGCGTTTCCTTTTATTCACGTAGGCGAAATAAGTGTAGTACATGACTCAACACAGTAAATATAGCGTATAGTACTGTTACCTGACAAATCGGATTGATTATACACAGGTCGATTAGTAGATCACTATTCGCTTATGGCACGCACCAGGCTAGCCGGAATAGTATGATTATCACTTAACTTGATTCTATATCATCCACATTTCATTGAAAATCTATAGCAGAAGCCACACAGAATTCTCTTTATTCCCAGCGTAATATGAAGAACCACCTGTTTTGGATATGCGGCCTGCTGGCTATACTGGGCCTGGCAATGCTGCCTCCGCCCGCTGTTGCTATGCAAAAACCAGCCGTCTGGCTGCCAAAACACCGCCTCCAGCCCGATGAAGTGGGCGTGATTGTCAATGACCAGGACCCCCTCAGCGTTCGAATCGCAAATTATTACCTGCAGGCCCGGCAGATCCCCTCAAAAAACCTCATCCACGTTAATTTTAAACCCGGTGAACGCACCCTGTCCCCGGACGTTTTTCGTGGTATTCGTAATCGGGCTATCAGCCAGCTCAGTGATTCAATACAGGCGCTGGCGCTGACTTGGGCGCTGCCCTACCGGGTGGGCTGTATGTCAATCACTTCCGCATTCACATTTGGTTTTGATAAGGCCTATTGCTCCCGCAAAACCTGTGCGGCTACACAACCCAGTCCATACTACGACAGCAACAGCGCGACCCCCTTTACCAACCATGGCATAAGGCCCGCCATGGCGATCGCGGCTTTGGATTTTAATCAGGCAAAGCGCTTAATCGACCGGGGTGTTGCCGCCGATAAGACAAACCCTCAAGGCACCGCCTATTTAGTGAGTACCTCAGATAAAAACCGCAATGTCAGGGCAACAGGTTTTGAGCTGATAAAACAACTGTTTCCACCGCAAATCAAAGTCGAGATTGTGCGCGGCAACAGTATTCTGGAACACTTTGATGTGATGTTTTATTTCACGGGCCTCACAAAAGTACCTGGCCTGCAAACGCTGCGTTTTTTACCGGGCGCTGTGGCTGATCACCTTACCTCGGCCGGCGGCGTGCTCGATGGGCACAGCCAGATGAGTGCACTCAAATGGCTGGAAGCCGGCGCTACGGGCAGTTATGGAAC
The DNA here is from genome assembly GCA_964409635.1 of uncultured Gammaproteobacteria bacterium. Classification (GTDB taxonomy): domain Bacteria; phylum Pseudomonadota; class Gammaproteobacteria; order DSM-19610; family DSM-19610; genus CAYPEL01. Next base: position 16,096 of record CAYPEL010000043.1, read on the forward strand.
GGTTATCGAACCCTGTAATCTACTCGGGAAATTCCCGAATCCCGGCCTGCTAATGGACTATTACACAAGCGGTCAAACCCTGATTGAGGCCTACTGGAAGAGCGTCCAGCAGCCTGGGGAAGGTCTGTTCATTGGTGAACCACTGGCCGCACCCTATGATGGCGTAAAAACTGAGAGTAATGCCAATGAGATCCTGCTGGAAACACGGGTATTACGCGCCGGGAGATACAAAATTATGACCGCCATTGACCCCATTGGTCCCTATCGAACCCAAACAAAAGCGCTCATCATCCAGCCCCGCCAAACAACAATTAAAATACCCCGCACAAATCACAGTTTCTATAAAATAGAAGCCGCCGGCAAACGGCACTAAACTTCCCGGGTAGCCCTGAAATCAATATCTGGCCAGCGTTCCATCGCCAGGTCAAGGTTCACTCGGGTAGGCGCGATATAGACCAGTTCTCCTGCTTGATCCAGGGCCAGGTTTTCGTAGGCCTTGTCACGGAATTTTTCGAGCATTTTTTCGTCATTGCATTCGATCCAGCGTGCAGTGGCAACGGCTATATTCTCAAACATACATTCCACTTTATATTCGCCTTGCAAGCGATGCGCGACCACATCAAATTGCAAAATACCCACCGCACCCAGAATCAGATCATTATTTTTAAATGGCCTGAATAGTTGCGTTGCTCCTTCTTCACTTAACTGATCAAGTCCTTTCTGCAAGGCTTTCATACGTAAAGGATCCTTGAGCACCGCCCGGCGAAATAATTCCGGAGCAAAATTGGGTATCCCGGTGTATTTCAACGCTTCGCCCTGGGTAAAGGTATCACCGATACGGATCGTACCGTGGTTGTGCAAGCCGATAATATCTCCCGGCCAGGCTTGCTCTACATGGCCACGCTCAGACGCAAGAAACGTCATAGCATTAGCAACCTGTACATCCCGCCCGATGCGCACATGGCGCATTTTCATACCTTTGGTGTAACACCCGGAGCAGACCCTGAAAAAGGCTATCCGGTCACGGTGCTGCGGATCCATATTTGCCTGGATCTTGAACACAAAACCCGTTAGCTTCTCCTCTGTAGGCTCCAGCAGACGCGTTACGGTTTTCCTGGGTAATGGTGCCGGAGCGTGCTCAATAAAATAGTCCAGCAATTCCTGAACACCAAAATTATTGATTGCTGAGCCAAAAAACACCGGTGTCAATTCACCCTTCAGGTAAGCCGGTTTATCAAAACGATGGCTCGCCCCCCGCACCAGTTCAATTTCATCCCTGAGTTCATCTGCCTGGGCGCCTAGCACGTCATTTAATGAAGGATTGTCCAAACCATCGATGACGGTCACATCACGCCGTTTACTATTATCACCCGGCGTGTACAAATAAATTTTATCCAAGTCTATGTGATAAACGCCCTTGAAGCGCTTTCCCATACCGATCGGCCAGGTGATTGGCGCACAGTTTATTTTAAGCACGTCCTCAACTTCATCCATCAGGTCGATCGCATCGCGGCCTTCCCGGTCAAGTTTGTTGATAAAAGTGAATATAGGTGTGGTACGCAACCGGCAAACTTCCATCAATTTTATGGTTCTGGTTTCAACACCCTTCGCCACGTCGATCACCATCAAGGCAGAATCAACCGCTGTCAGCGTACGATAGGTGTCTTCCGAGAAATCTTCATGGCCCGGGGTATCCAGCAAGTTCACCATTGCGTCCTTGTATGGAAACTGCATGACGGATGAGGTCACGGATATACCACGCTGTTTTTCCAGCTCCATCCAATCTGAGGTAGCGTGCCGCGCCGCCTTACGTCCCTTGACGGTACCTGCCATCTGGATGGCGCCACCGAATAGCAGCAGCTTCTCAGTCAGTGTTGTTTTACCCGCATC
>CAYPEL010000044.1:0-17792 GCA_964409635.1 uncultured Gammaproteobacteria bacterium
GGTTTGATGCAAAATGAATAGCCGGTTAGAACGTATTTTTTAGCTGGCCACTATTTTGTCCAGGATGGCCTGGTGCTCTTCGGAGATATTTTCTATATGTAATCCGGTCCAGTAGGTGCCGGAACCATTAATATCTTCACACCACAAACTTTCGGCCGTAATCAGTATTGAGGCATCTGCAACACCTTCAGCAGATAATGGCACATTCAGGTGATAGCGTGTGTTGACGGCGACCGGTTCCTGACTGGCCAGCATTAAGCCTCCAGTAGACAGGTTTGCGAGTTGCCCTAGCGGGGCGCCGGATTTAGCATCGGTTACAATTAATTCATCAGTGATTTCAAGCCGCCGCTGCTGGCGGTGTTCACTGCTGGCTTTTACTTGACTCATTTTGTATTCCTTATCGGGATAGAGTGGTTGTATCAGGCCGTCGCAGCCACGCCACGATCCAGCATGCGGTGGATGGCGGTGAGTGCACGGTCTACAAAAGGTTTCTTATCAGGTACGACAATCTCGGCATTGCCTCTAACCAGCGCGCCCGCCAGATCCGTCATGGAGATCACGACTGATTTCACGCCCATCTGATCGACAAACATGTATTTTTGGGTAATCGTACTGCGCCAGGATAGTTTGGCGCGATGAGCTTTTCCGGTGGTTTCATCTGTGAATTCAAACCAGGTGCCAAAGGGTAGGTCGGATATTTTCTCCAGGGCAGCTTTTTCTTCGGTGCTCATCATCTCGACGGCCTTTTCTGGTGTAGCCTCAGGCTCCGGTGCTATTTCAATGGCAGGTGTTTCTACCATTTCTTCAGCCGGCATTTCATCAAGGTTCGGAGCTAGAACTTCCTGCTGAGATTTGAACAGCGCCAGTAGCAAGGCTTCTTTTTCAGCGTGCTGGGTCGTATTGAGTGCGCTGCGTATGTCTTTCTGCAGGTTTTCCAGTTCAGATTCACGTTGGATGCGTTCTGTTTCATTTGCAGGAGGCGCTGCGCTGGTTACGATATTTCTTGCCATGCTGGTTGCACTTTTCCACGCTTCGCTTTGGTCGCCCTCCGGTTCGCGGAGCAGAATAAAGATCATTTTATCTGTCCAGAGCTTGGTCAGTAAATTGCAGCTGGCGCGGGCGAGTGCTTTACCGCTCAAGAATGTACGTGTTTCCTGCTGTGCACGGTTGCGTGCCGTCAGCAGTTTTTCCTGTCCATTTGCAGCTTCATTCGTACGTTGTTCGACCACCTCTGAACGTTTTTTGGTTTCTTCCGTAATTTTTATAAACTCTACCCGCGCGCTTTCAAAAATATCAACTTCTTCCTCGAAGTCAGCCAGCAGTTGCTCGACAATTTTCCGCATTCTTGGAAAGATGCCCGCATCAATATTTTTATCATTTACCCAGCGTACCCCGGCCGCAATCATATCGTTCATCAGGCGGCGGGCAGGGTGTTTGCTTTGGGTGAAGAAACGGCGATCAAGAATCGCAACTTTGAGCATGGGTGTATGCAGGCGGCTGATGAGTGCCTTAACAATGCTGGGTAACTGCTCTTCTTTAAGCATAAATTCGAATAACATGCCAACCAGATCGATGACATCTGAATCGGCCGTTGGTATTTTACGCCTATCCACAGCACCAAAGATCTTCTGGCGTTCTTCAAAAAGGGTTTGCTGTAACGTGGCGACAAGATTTTCGTCAACCTTGATGTTTTCAAAGTATTCGTTGCTGGATATTAATGTTTGTCCAGATCGGACGTGGCCTTGCATCTGGTTAATCGAACCAACCAGGTTTTCTGCAGGCGCCAGAGCGAGGCCGGTCACAGGGCCGTTTACAGGCGCGGTAACGCTGCGGTAACCAGGCTGCATGGCTTGTCCGGGTTGGCCGCCACCCACCGCCTGGACTTGGCCGGGGCTTGCCTGTGGATGCCGTTGGGAGAGAAACTGACAGATCGTTCCAAACAGTTCTGTACCCAGTTCTTCCGGTGAGGAGGGATCACCCTCTTCGCCTTCAGCCATGGCTTGTGCCGTGTCACCGGTACCCATCGCACCGCTGCCTATGCTGCCTGCTGCGGATTTATGAATTTTGTATTTCAGTTTAGGCAGGATGCCTTCCTGAACAAGCAGCTCGTTATACTCACTGTACATCTGGCTGGTTTTGCCCATGACAAATTTGTCGAACAAAGCCAGGATGACCAAACGAACCTTGGTGTCCATTTCCATTTCATGAGTAGCTAGGCGGAAGGCTTCTGTCAGGGCAACAGGACCGGCCGGAATCTGATGTTCAGATATCGGATCGCCGTCATTGACGAAGGATAGGCGCTGCACCAGTGCGTTGAGGTTGTCTTGAACTTTTGATGCGTTTTTAGTGAGAATGTTTTTTATCGCCACATCCTCTTCCATGGCGTCGTCTTTGACCAGCGAGAATGAAAATTCACTGTCTTCATCTTCCTCATCAACAATTTCATCCGAGGGTGGAGACCATTCCGGAAATTTCTCGAAGCTGTCCAGCACTTCTTTGTGAAAGCGGCGCTCTACATCGGGCCGTTTTTTACGGACTTCGTTCATGGCTTCGAAAAACAAAGCCTGTGCTGCGTTGCTCTCCGCTTTTTCGGCGAAATCGAGCAGTCCGATATCTGCGTTTTCAAACATCCTGTCCACTAGCCCAGAGAGATGGCTGCGGGCCATCTTATGACAGTTATCCAGTATCTTTTTATAGGTGGGCGCGATTGACATGTTTCTGGTCTTGCTCCATTTAGTCGGCAGATGGTCGTTTAAGTTGTTCCAGCAATATCTGATATATCATCGGCTTGCCATGCATCAGGCTTGAGCTGTAAAGCAACGATGAGATGCGGGCTGGTCAGATACTGGTTTTTAATCGGGTAAAATTTATATAACATATTGTATTATATGAATAAAGAAGCTAGAGTTTGGAATTGGGAATCACTACCAGGTGGCATGAATGGGTGAAGAAAATCTGAAAAATGTGTCCTATCGGGTACTGATAGGGCTGGCGGCATTTATCATCGTTGTCGCCGGGATGCGGGCTGCACAGGATATGATTGTGCCCTTTTTACTGGCTGTTTTTATCGCCATTATCAGCACACCACTACTGACAGGCCTGCAGCAACGCGGTTTGCCGACGCCAGTGGCGTTACTCGCAGCAATTTTTTCCATCCTCGCGGTCGTGGTTGGCATCGCCACCCTGGTCGGCGGATCACTGGATGGATTTTCGCGGGAACTGCCGGTTTATCAGGAAAAACTGACGCTACAGGTTGACCGGCTGGCTGGCTGGTTAACAAAAATGGGTATCGGCGTTTCCAGAGATACTTTCCAGGATTTCCTTAACCCGGGTTCAGTGATGGTGCTGGCATCCGGTATGTTAAAAGGTCTGGGTGGCGTCCTGACGAATACCTTTTTAATACTGTTGACGGTGGTTTTTATCCTGCTTGAAGTGTCTACGTTTTCTGACAAGTTGCGTACTGCATTAGGTTCGCCCGAATCCTCTCTTGGGCATTTCCGCTTGATGCTGGATAACGTAAAAAGATATATGGGTATAAAGACGCTCACATCGGCATTAACCGGTGTTTTAACCGGTGGCGCGTTGTTGCTGATGAAGGTTGATTTTGCGGTGTTATGGGGCTTTCTCGCCTTCCTGTTTAATTTTATACCCAATATCGGTTCAATTATCGCCGCTGTACCGGCGGTACTGATTGCTTTACTGCAACTGGGTCCCGGTGCGGCATTGATTGTGATGCTTATCTATCTGGTTGTGAACTTGGCTGTCGGCAGCATGATTGAACCCCGGCTGATGGGACACCGGCTTGGATTGTCGCCGTTGGTGGTTTTTGTATCGCTGGTGTTTTGGGGTTGGGTGCTAGGACCGGTGGGTATGTTTCTATCCGTGCCCTTGACGATTGCCGTACAGATCATTCTTGACTCAAATAACGATAGCCGTTGGTTAGCTATTCTGCTCGGGCCGGGTATCACAAAGTGATCAAAGTTCTGCTTGACAGCATTATTCAAAAAGCGCTAACTGGGGCTGACAGTTTGTCAGTGGCGGCGATGCGCAAATCATTATTCTATATAGCTTAATAGCTTAAAGATAAAGCCGTGCGTCATGTGGTGTGTTGCATATGATGCGTTTTGGCGGGGCGTGCAACGTTGCTGCAACATTTCTAGTTTTAAGGATTAATTAGTAATAACAATGAGTTGAATAATCTTTCTCATATTTATTATTAATTTATGATTTTGGTGCGAAAGGCACTGCACAAAATAAAATAGCAATAAAATCAATTGGATAATAATTATTGGCACGTTAATTGATTGCATAATGCTGATTAAAACGGCAAAAAAATACCAGCTAACGTACAGGTTGCATTAACTTTAGCTGGTAGAACTAACACAGCTACCTTGTTTTTTTATAGCTATAAATTAACCGTTACAGAGGAGATGACCATGTCAGACTTGTTTTCAGAAGAATGGATGAAAGGTTTTATGGAGTCCTGGAACGCCGACCCCGATCTATCGGGTGCGCTTGAGAAAATCGGATTCAACTCTGTTATCGCCTATGGCATCGACGGTGAGCCAGAACCGCGTGGTGTGCTGACCGTCGAAAACGGCAAAGCCGTTGCTGCCGGGCCTTTTAGCGGAGAGACACTGAGTTGGGATATGCGTGCCACTCAGGCTAATTGGGGCAAATGGATGAAAAAGCCGCCGGGCATGATGGGGCTGGGTATGGCCTACACTTCGCGCAAACTTAAATTTCTGGTCGGAGATTACGGTGCGATGATTAAAGATCCGCGTATGGCGGGCCCGTTTATCAAGAGTTTTGCTGTTATGGGTACAGTGACCTAGCCGGGAAAATTTACAAGGCTTGTTTTGGCTTACACCCTAGCGTTTGTTCTGGGGCTGTCCCCAAACAGGTCATGAGAAAAGCAAAGCCGGCCAACGGCAGAGTGCGTAAAAATTAGATCGTCTGGCCGGGGCAGTAACATCGAGGAATGTAGCGATAATGAAAATATTCAGTGCTCTTCGTTTCTATGTAGCAGGTGTCTTGTTATTACCGGCAACGGCTATTTTACAGGCAGCCAATGCGAATAATCCGCAAAACCAGGCGCAAGCGGGCGCCGATGTCGTCACGGTCATGGCCAATCAGATGGGCGCCACTGTTACCCTGGGTGGGACTGTTGTGCCGTATCGGGAAGTGACATTGACGGCACAGATTCCTGGCCGGATAGAATTCATTGCTGGCACCGAAGGTGACTGGTTCAAAGCGAAACAGTTATTGGTGACCATCGATGACGATGCCCTGTTGGCCAAGCGCCGCGCGGCGCTGGCAGAGTTCAATAATGCGGCTTCAGCCGTACAGAATGCCAAGGTTCAGTACTCGCGTGAGTTGTGGTCGCCACAGTCACGCAGTATTGCCAGAAGTCCGGGCATGGGTATGCCGTCGATGTTCGACCAGATGTTCACACAGCCCATGGCTGGCATGATGCCGGGCAATACCGGGGGCACACCTTGGGTCGACAGGCAAGCGGATCTGTATTCGCAGGGCCACCAGATCAGTCAGGCGGAGGGTCGCCGTATGCGGGCAAGATCCCGGATTGATGAAATCGATGCCAAGCTGCGCGATTCCCGCTCCATTGCTCCGTTTGAAGGGGTTGTGGTGCGTAAGCTGGTCGAGGTGGGTGATACCGTGCAACCGGGTCAGGCTCTGTTGCAGTATGCGGATACCCGTTATCTGCAGATCGAGACGAAGATTCCCTCCAAACTCATTTCCGGCTTGAGCAAGGGCATGATGGTGCCTGCCCACCTCGATGTTGGAGATACCTATGTGGATGCGCGTGTTGCGCAGATTTTCCCGGTAGCGAATGCGCAGGGGCACACCGTGACTGTGAAGCTTGATTTGCCACAGGGCGTACCGGGTGGGCCTGGCATGTATGCCGAAGTGATGGTGCCGGATACCAATACCCAGGTGGAAGCAGTCCCTATTATTCCCGAATCGGCTGTCATGTGGCGCGGCAGTTTGCCGGCTGTTTACGTGGTATCCAATGACAACCAAAACCAGTTGCGGATGGTCCGGCTTGGGAGCCGCTTAAAGGGTAATCGAGTCAGCGTGCTATCCGGCTTGCAGGTGGGTGACAGGATCAGGATGAATCCATCGTCACGCGAAGCATCAAGCTGGGCAGGTGGCCGGGCAAAATAGCGTTTTGCAAGTTGTCCCCTTGCTGCCTGAGCTGTATAAAAAATAAAGTAAATTTTGGAGTGAGACTAGTCTGAGCCATGTCAGAAAAAAACACGACAAACGAACATCACGAGCCCGAAAATAGTGATCAACTAGATACCGAAAATCTCGGTATAGCCGGCAACATAGCCCGTACCTTTATTGACTCGCCGATTACGCCCATGCTGATGGTGACGGCGTTGTTTATCGGTTTGATTGGCTTGCTGTTTACGCCGCGTCAGGAAGACCCCCAGATTTCGGTGCCTATGGTGGATATTTTTGTCCAGTATCCGGGCGCTTCGTCTGGGCAGGTAGCCAGTCTGGTAACCGAACCGCTGGAACGCATCATGAGCGAAATTCCGGGCATACGGCATGTGTACTCTGTCAGCGAGCGCGGGCAAGCTATGGTTACTGTTCGCTTCAAGGTCGGTGAACCGCTCGGACCCTCCATCGTAAAAGTCCACGATAAGCTCCAGTCAAACATGGACATGATTCCGCCGGGTGTATCTATGCCCCTGGTCAAGCCCAAAGGCATTGATGACGTTCCGATTGTGACGGTGACTTTGTGGTCCGGTAATGTCGATGATGCAGCCTTGAGAACGCTTGGGCTGGATGTCATGCAGCGTTTGCAGGAAGTGCCGAATACCGGTCAGGGTTTTGTTGTGGGTGGCCGTAGTGAGCAGATCAGGATTGAAGTAAAGCCGGAGCGGCTTAACGGTTTTGGCATAACGCTTGATCAAATAGCGAACAGCGTTAGAAGTGCTAACTCGGAACAGTCAGCAGGTCATGTCGAATCCGGCAGCGCATCGTTCAAAGTCGTTACCGGGTCATTTTTGCGTGATGCGCAGGATCTGTCAAAACTGGTTGTAGGTGTGCGTGAAGGTGGGCCGGTGTATTTGCGGGACGTTGCAACGATTGTGCACGGGCCTTCTGAAACTGACCAGATGGTGTCTTATTACAGCGGCCCGGCACTGGATGAAGAGGCAGTAAAAGGCAATGGTGAATCGGCGATAACGATTGCGCTGGCCAAGAAAGAAGGCACAAATGGTGTATCGGTTTCCAAAGATATTCTGGAAAGACTCGACGAATTAAAGGGCCAGTTAATCCCGGATAATGTCAACATCAGTATTACCCGCGACTACGGTAAGACAGCCAACGACAAGGTGAACGAATTGCTAATGGCGATGTTTGAAGCCACCGCGATCGTTGCGTTTCTCTGTCTGATAGGGCTGGGTGGCCGCGCCGCTTTTGTTGTTATTACCATTATCCCGATTGTAATTCTGGTGACCATTTTTGCGGCGATGGTATTGAATTACACCATAGACCGCGTCAGTTTGTTCGCACTGATATTTTCCATCGGTATATTGGTTGACGATGCAACCGTTGTGGTCGAGAACATATTCCGGCGCTGGATGAAGGCGGGTAAAACCACCATGGCGATTGCGGTGGATGCCGTACGTGAAGTGGGTAACCCAACCATCCTTGCAACTTTAACCATTATTGCAGCGCTATTGCCGATGGGTGTTGTGCGCGGGCTCATGGGGCCCTATATGCAGCCCATTCCTGTGCTTGGCGCTACCGCGATGTTTTTCTCACTGATTGCGGCGTTTGTTTTCACGCCTTGGTTTGCTATGAAAGTACGGCCAGCCAGTGTCAAGGCTTTTGAAAAAGCAGAGGAACGCGAGCGCAAGAGCCATGAAATTATTGGGCGGTTTTACCGGCCGATTATTATGCCGCTGATTAACAACCGGAAGCTCGGGATAATATTTCTGGTGAGTATTATTGGCTTGACCGCGTTAGTCTGTGTCATGTTTTACACACAAGCAGTCACAGTAAAAATGCTGCCATTTGATAACAAGCCGGAATTCAACGTTGTCATTAATATGCCGGAGGGTACGGCACTGCCGGTTACGGCCAACGCTACCCAACAGATGGCGGAGGAATTGCGTTCAATTCCTGAAGTGACCGAATTGCAGACCTACGTAGGCACGGCATCACCCTTTAATTTTAACGGACTGGTGCGGCACTATTATTTACGAAAAGGTTCGAACGTTGCGGATATCCAGGTTATGTTGCTGGATAAAGACGACCGGGATCGCAATAGCCACGATATTTCAGTGGAAGCCCGCCGCATTCTGCAACCGATAGCAAAGGCGTTTGGTGCACGTATCCAGGTAGTCGAAATGCCACCTGGGCCGCCGGTATTGCAAACGGTGACCGCAGAAATTTACGGCCCGGATCCGGAAACACGCCGCCAGGTTGCACGTGACATGATGGGAATATTCGAGAAGGTTGAGAATATTGTTGATGTTGATAGTTATATGACGGATCCACATTTCTATTGGCGATTTGAAATCAATACTGAAAAGGCAGCTCGTAACAGAATTTCAGTAGAAACTATAAATCGTAACCTGACGATGGCGATGGGCGGATTTAAACTGGGTGATGTCAAACGGGCATCGCAGTTGGAACCAACCTTTATCGTCTTGCAGACGCCGCTTGCGGTACGTTCGCAATTATCCCGTTTGACCAATCTGCCGATTGCTAACCCGCAGGGTAAAATACTGCCGCTGGGTGAGCTAGGCCGCTTTGTGCAAGTGCAGGAAGACCCGGTTATTTACCACCAGGATTTGCGCGGCATTGAGTATGTGACAGGTGAAATGGAGGGTCGTCTTGGTGCGCCCATCTACGGTATGTTCGGTGTTGAAGACGAGTTGGATAATTACACCACGCCAGATGGTGTGCAGATTACCGGAATGCCGTGGGGCTTATTGGGTCCACCCGATACGGACTCTATATCTGGGTTTGAATGGGGTGGCGAGTGGACGGTGACCTATGAAACTTTCCGTGACATGGGCGGCGCATTCATGGCAGCTATGTTGCTGATCTACGCGCTGATCGTGCTGGAGTTTAAAGACTACGCCCTGGCGGGGTTGATTATGGCGCCCATCCCTTTGACCATGATTGGTATTGTTCCGGGTCACTGGATCATGGGTGCAGAATTCACGGCCACCTCCATGATCGGCATGATCGCGCTTGGCGGCATCATTGTGCGTATTTCTATTTTGATCGTCGAGTTTGTCAAGATTGAAGTGGCAGCCGGAACGGAAATCAGGGAAGCGGCGGTTAATGCTGCGCAAACCCGGCTGCGTCCAATCTTAATTACTTCACTGACCTTGATGGCTGGCGCCTTTGCCATTGTTGACGATCCTATCTTTCAAGGTATGGCGGTTTCCCTGATGTTTGGTGCTGGCGTTGCCACATTGTTTACTTTGATTGTTATTCCGATGGGCTGCATCAGTGCTGAAAAAAGGTTCTATCCTGCTGAAGGTGGCGAGCAGTCACTTGCAGCTGGAGGGGCAGGTTCAGGTTCAGTTGCCACAGCTGCTGTTTCCAGCAGCACTTCCTCTGATTCGGGTATGCCGTTGTGGATGACGGTGTGGAGCAAAGCCATCGGCGCAGCCTTCATGGCTTTCTATCTGGTAAGGGCCATCTTTATTATGGCGGCTGAAGGGCTGAAGAAAATCTTTAGTCTATTTGGTAGCAGTAAATCTTCCGAGCCACCCCTTCCACCACCCCCCGCTGCCTCTTCTTCGGGAGGCGGGACACCACCGCAGCCTGTTAACCCGGCCTCACCGTCTTCTTCTGCGCCTGCTGCTGCAGCCACAGTAAAAAATAGTAGCCGTGTTGCCAAGGAAGCTGCTGATGCCATTGAAGGTGAGGTAGTCCGGAAAGAGGTAACCGGCACGCAAGCCGCTACGGTTAAAAAGAAAACGGCAAAGAAGAAATCCGTCAAGAAGAAAGTAGTTAAAAAGAAAGCCAGCAGTAAAGCCGCTGCCGAGCAATCTACGGATGAGCAAGATGAGTTGGAAGCTGCAGAAAAGAATAAAAAAACAGCGGCTAAAAAGACCGGCTCAGGGAGTAAGGCAAGTTCTGGGTCTAAACGCCGTGGTATCCGGCTTATGCCTGGCACAGAGCAAGAATAAGTAACCTATACTTATAACAACAAGTCGGTTAAGACAAATTCACCATGAGCATCTGTTGTTTGTAAAGGAAGTGAATCATGACAAACAAAGTCTATAAGGTTGCTGGCAAACTTATCATTCTTGGCGGCCCCTGGGCATTTGCTGCGGCTTTTGCGGAACAAACCCAGTTGCAATCCGTAAGCGCAGCAGCGTCAGAACAGATAACCCTGCAGCGCGTTGTTATTCCACCGCCACCGGGTCCCTATACATCACGCTTGGGTATACCGTCGCATGCCGATCGGTTTAACCGAATGAGGCAATCGTTCAACCGGCAGGTGCCACTCCCTTTCCCCGCACAACCGATGGCTCCCTCTGGTTATCAACAAGGTGGCGCTAACGCGGCGCCAGTTTACCCGCCTCAAACGGATGCATCGGCGCCCTCATGGGAGAACGAGAACAGGGGTGCGTACAGGCCCGATGCATACAATCAAGCCGGGGGGGTTACACGCGCTGCGCCTGCTTATAGATACCCCGGTCGTGGCTATCCGCCTGGCCCACCACGTGGCTATGGCTACCCACCGGCACCAGCCGGTTATGGCTACTACCCGGTGCCACCGCCAGGCTATAGAAGCCCGTGGAATGCGCCGCAGACTCAGGGCGGCACGACGACGGCAGCACCTGCAACCGGTAAATCTAAGTAACCGGTTAACGCAACGTTTTGTTATTACAGCTAGGGAATAAGGAATAGCGGAGTTTATGATTTATAGAATTAAGGAAGGGCAGTTGAATGTCTGGCATGGGATATTACTGGCCAGTTTGACTTTATTGTCAGCCTGTAGCGATGATGAAATGGCAGAAGCCGATAAGCCGCCTCAGAGTCAGACATCGTCGCCCCAGAATCAAACATCCGTTCAACAACAACCAGCGCAGCCCTATTTACCTCCTGCAGCGTATCCGCCGCCGGCCTATGCTCAGCGGCCGCCTGCGCCTGGCTATGCTCCGGGTCAGTACTACGCACCACAGCCGCCGCCACGAGGAGAAAGTAACGCAGGCTCCAGGCCGCCGGATAACCCCTGGTCAGGAAGGCCTCCAATGGGAGCTGCCGCACTACCAAGCTGGCGCCAGCCCCAAGGTGCCGTACGGCCAGGAGGATACCCAAATCAGCCGCCAGGGATGACCGGACAATACCGGCCACTCAATAGCCCGCCCGAAACATCAAACCAACCGGGTACAAACTGGAATCGTGCTGCTCCTGGGTATGCGCCGCCACCTTACCCCAATGGGTACAGGGCTTACTCTCCGCCGGGGTCTGGCTATGGGTCACACTGGCCCGGTGGTTTTCCAGGCGGGTATGGCCCTCATATGGGCTGGTAGTGGCAGGCATCCAAATAATGCTTGACGTAAGTCAAGGATGAATGGCTGTCAATAAAATAGCATTCTAAAAAACAGAAGTAATCATAGGTTTATTGCTGCTGTTTTTCGAATCATACTGTCGCTTCAGATATAAATCGGGAAGCTGATGTATGTTGTGATGTGTGGCGTGTTTTTATTGCATGCCAGAGTTCTAACTCAAGAAGAGGTATTTTACTATGAAACTTAAAAAAGTAATGCTTTCAGCAGTGATTGCAGGCGCCTGCGCACTACCCCTGTCATCAGCTAATGCCTGGGGGCCGTGGGGTGGTGGCGGTCCTTGGGGCGGCGGCGGTCCTTGGGGCGGTGGCGGCGGCCCTTGGGGTGGTAATAACTGGGGCAACGGCAGTGGCTGGGGCAATGGTATGGGAGACATGCTGGGTGATGGTGATTTCAGCATGAATTTCAGTGGCCGTGGCAGCGGCCGTGGCAGTGGCTATGGTGACGGGCGTGGGCGTGGCTACAACCGTGGTTATGGTGGTGGTGGCCCGGGTTATTACGGTGGTGGTCCCTGGGGCGGAGGCCCTGGCTATTATGGTGGTGGTCCTGGTTATTCTGGAGGCCCTTATGGTGGGTATGGTGGTGGCCATCCGCCTCCACCTCCTCCGGCGCAACAACCCGTACCAGAAAGTAAGTAAGCAGGTAAGGCTTGGGCCCGTATTTAACACGGGCCCAAATTTTTCACCGGCAGGTGGGTGATTATAAACTGCCGGGAAGGAGGAGTGCTGATGAACAGGTTTTTTTGTTCATTGTTGTTGACGGCTGCATTTACCGTATCAGTCGTTCAGGCTGGTGGAGACGTCGTTGAGTTTTCTGCTGATGCCTATCAAAAAGGTCCACAAACCCCATCCGTTAAAGCAAAAATGTTTGTTGGGGATAGGCGTGTCCGCAAGGAATACGCAACCAATGGCCAGCAACTGATCGAAATATATGATGCGAAAAAGCAGCGTGCGGTTTTGCTGATGCCGGCGCAGCATGTTTATATGGAGCGCGAGGGAGCTATCCCTAGTTTAATTGGGGCGAGTGGGGCAACCAAGAATCCCTGTCACGGTTTGAAGGCGGCGCGCTGTAAAAAGCTGGGTAACGCGTCTATCAACGGACGCAACACAGAAAAGTGGCAAATGGTAATGAACAAAGATGGTCAGGATATGACGGCGCACTATTGGATCGACAGTGAACGGAATATGTTAATTAAACAAGTGTTACCCGATGGCACTTCCACCGAATTAAAGTTGCTGGGCAAGGAAACCGTTGATGGCCGGGAAACGGAAAAGTGGGAAATGGTAGCCAGTCGTCCACAAGGGCAGTCTATGCGCTCTACTCAGTGGTATGATCCGGAGTTAAAAATTGCGATTCGTGAGGAAATGCCGGGTGGTTATAGGCGTGAATTAAAAAATATTTCGATTGGTGTTCAACCTAAAGCGTTATTTGAAATACCTGCTGGATACACCATGGTCAAACAACCCTCAGCTGATGCAAAGCCACCCCCACCCGTTATGCCGGCCAGATAATAAACCGGAGATTTTGTATTTTTGCTATGATGCAGCGCATCTATTACTAAAGGTGGTTTTCTATGATTACTGTAGTGGCAAACCTAAAAGGCGGTTCAGGGAAAAGCACTATTGTATTCAATTTGAGTGTCTGGTTGTTGCATCGCAAGCAGAAAGTAATCACCTATGACCTTGATCCTCAATGTACGCTATCAGATGTAGGGCGTATCAGGGTTGAAGATCATCACGAGCCAAAACTTGTCGTAAATACGGTTAAAGATGTTTATGCCGAGGATTTGCAGGCGCATGCAGGCGAAATTATTCTCGATGTGGGTGCGGCGAACATGCGGGCTATGCAAACCGCTATCAGTGTCGCAGACAGGGTCTTGATTCCAGTGCCGCCCAGTCAACCGGATGTATGGGCAACGCAACGTTTTCTCCAGCAGGTTAGTGGCGTGTTACACCACCCTGTTAAATCAGAAGTGGTTGCGTTCATAAATCGCGCGGATACGCACTGCGCAGTACGTGAATCTGATGAAGCGGAACAAGCACTAGAGGGGCTTGATGGTCTTGATATTATCAAGCATCGTATCTGTAACCGTACGATGTACCGGCGCACCATGAGTGAAGGTCTGGCAGTTTTTGAAATGTGGCCGTCGTGCAAAGCTGCACGGGAATTTGACGAGTTGGCTTTCGTCTTGTATCCAAAACTTGCCGCTGCAAATATACAACCTGAAAGAGGAGTTGGGTAATGAGTTTTATAAGACGTATTTTGAGCCATAGTTTCCTGCTATTTTTGCTTGCAGGCGTTGCGCTGGCTTGGTATTTCCGGGCGGATATTTTTTCCGGCGGCGCCGATAAAAATGATCAGGCTGCAGTACAGCAGGAAGATGAAGGTATTGTAACGGTAGAGAGTTCTGATGACCTTGCTGCTGAAAATAATCAACCTGCAAAAACAGCAGAAAGTGGAGCGTCGCAAGGCCAGACAGTGTTTGGTGGTAATCCCCAAGCAAGCCAAGAGTCCGGTCAAGACTCACAAGCAGACATGTCAAAATACCGGCCGCTGACGCCGGAGGTAGAGGCGGATGCAGACAATGCGCAGCCAGTCGAAACCGCTTCTACGGATAAAAAAGAACCAGAAGAAAATACCCAGGTTGCACAACAGCTGCAACCTGATACAGAGGGTTCAACAGATAGTGCGGCTGCATACCGGCCACTGACACCGGAAGTCGAGGCAGTTACGGAAAATGCAGCATCAACCGATGCGGCCACTACGGAGGTTAAAGCGGCCGACAGTGATACCAATGTTGCACAGCTGCAATCTGGTATAGAGGATACTGGCGTGGCTGCTGTGCCACCTGTTCAGCAAGAGCCGGTGAATCAAGCTGCACAAGCGGACGCCTCTCAAGTAGCACCTGCGCAGGATGCTAACATTGAAAACAAGCAAGCTCCTGAATTGCCTCTGCAAGCGGCCCAAACAAATCGAGCTGCGGGTGATCAATACGGATCCTCCGCCTTACCCATTCCGGCAATACCTGAACCCGAATCACTTTCCCAACAGGAAATGAAACTGATTAGCAGTGCCCGGCAAGCCTTCTGGCAACAGGATACAGAAAAAGCTGAAAAGGAATATAAAGCGCTTATTGAATTGCAGGCGGATAGTCCTGATCCATACGGCGAATTGGGCAATGTTTATTACACGGCGGGTAAATGGAGCGAGGCGTCCGAAATGTATTATGAAGCGGGTGTGCGATTAATAGATCGCAAACAGTATGGGAAAGCCATGCACATGGTTTCTGTATTGCGCGGACTTGATACCGAGCGTGCCAGTGAGCTGAAAAAGAACTTGGATGTCGCATTGCCCGCGCCAGGTGAGGTGGGCATACCGCCAGGACAATGATGCTAGCGTTTGAATTTATATAGATTCAGTTTAGATGACAGGTTCTGATGAAATTAACAGGAATTAGTACGTAATGAATAAACCCGATAACGTTTCCACTCAAGCTAATAATAGTGTCAACCATTCAAAACCCGAATCAGTGGCCGAAGAAATTAGTGCCTGCGTGCAGCAGTTTGCAAATACCTTTGAAGCCAGCGCCAGGCGATGGGAGTTGATTGTCTATCCGTCGATGATCGCTTTTATTATCCTGGCAGCCTATGGGTTTTTCCTGATTTACAAACTGACAAATGATATTGATGCTATTACACAGCGGGTTGAAGCGGTTGCTATCAATATGATTAACGTCGATGAATATATGTCACAGGTCGTTGTTAATATGGATTCCATCGCTACCAGCATGAAGATTATGACGCCTGCCATCGTTTCACAGAGTTCGGAGTTGAGTGAAATGACATCGAACCTTCAAGTGATGAATTCTGCAATGAGCAACATGAACCAGACCCTCTACAAGATGCGTTATGACACGGCGGCAATGGGTGAGAATATGCACGTTGCATCGGGGCCGATGCGCCTGATGAGCGGTATTTTACCCTGGTAGTCTGACGGTTATCTTTAACTTAATAACAGGAAAGAAGTATGCGAGCCGGAAAAATAATTCGCCAGAGACTGAATAGTCTGGAAGGACACCTTAAAGAGGAAAATCCAGTTCTGGTATCCGTAGTAGGCAGCTTCCGCAAGCTGGACAAGGCGGGGTATGCAATGGGTCTGTTGGACAAAAATGATTCATTCGCGACACAAATTTCCTGGTGGCCTCTGATTTCCGTACTGGGCACTTTTTCTGCCGGCAAATCAACTTTTATCAACCACTACTTGGGGGCCCGCCTGCAGGATACCGGTAACCAGGCGGTCGATGATAAATTTACGGTTATGTGTTACAGCCCTGATCAAGAATCGAGGATTCTGCCCGGCCTCGCGCTGGACGCTGATCCACGCTTCCCATTTTATCAAATCGGTGAAGAACTGGAAAAAGTGGCGCCCGGTGAAGGTGGCCGTGTTGATGCCTACTTACAATTAAAGACAGCCCGCAGTGATAACTTGCGGGGCAGGATTTTAATTGACTCCCCCGGCTTTGATGCAGACTCACAACGCTCAGCAACACTCAGGCTGACCAAGCATATTATTGATCTGTCTGACTTGGTATTGGTGCTGTTTGATGCACGCCACCCGGAACCTGGCGCCATGGGAGACACCCTGACTCACCTGGTCGGCGACACGATCGGGCGGGCGGATTCCACCAAGTTTCTCTATGTGCTGAATCAGATTGATACCGCGGCACGCGAAGACAACCCGGAAGATATTTTTGGCGCCTGGCAACGGGCGCTAGCGCAAGAAGGGTTAACAGCAGGGCGCTTCTACAGTATTTACAACCCTGATGCGGCAGTACCCATTGATGATCCCGCATTACGTGATCGTTTTGAGAGTAAGCGTGATGCTGATCTTGGCGCTATACACGACCGGATGGCAGCCGTGAGTGTTGAGCGCGCTTACCGGATAATCGGTGCGCTTGATAAAGCGGCGCGTGACCTGGAAGACTACTACGTGCCTAAAATAAAATCGCTGACAAGCAGCTGGAGCCGTGGTGTGCTATGGCTGGATGTAGTGATCTACGGATTGCTCGCGGCGATTGTGCTTGGCCTGACGGGTGCGGCTGGTTACTGGAAGGGTTTGAGTTTTGCGCCGCCCTGGTGGGAATCATTTATTCAAAATTCCGGTCAAGTTGTAGCAAGCCTGGTTGTATTGGCAGCTGTATTGCTCGCAATACATTTTATTTCTCGCCGCATTGTCAGGAAGCGTATTTATAAAAAACTGGTTAAAGCACTCCAGGTGGGGCCAGAGCGGGATAGATTGCTGCGGGCTTTTATGAAGAACACGCGTTTCTGGCGCAGTATTTTTGATAATAAACCGGCCGGTTGGGGACGCTTCAACCGTCGCCGTGTGCGGACAACTCTGGAAGATGCTGATAAGTACATACAGTCACTCAATGATCGCTTTACTGATCCCTCGGGTAAGCAGACAAAGCCAAGCCGGTCTGCCGTCAGGGCTGTGCAGCGTCCAGCCGGAACGGGCGATTCAGTAGCGACTACTGCTGTGCCTGATTGACGTAGTTAATTGAAAATATTTAACGTGGTAGGTGAGCTATGAAAACACGAGTACTGGCAGCAATAACCCTCCTGGGGTTAGCAGTAGCAATACCTTCGATTGCAGCTTACCCACCACCCTCGGGCGCTTATCAGTCATCTCAAGACATTGACCAACCGGCGCAATTGCTCAGGAAGAAGCTGAATCGTATCCGGGAATTTATGCAAGACGGTAGCGAGCACGATACGGCGTCGATTATGCAGTTTTTACAGAATGAGGTAGCACAGCATCTCGAAATGGATAGGATGGCACGGTGGGTTGCTGGCCCTTACTACCCTAAGATGAACCCTGCCGAACAGCAGGGGTTTCAAAACCTATTAAAAGATAAAATATTCGTCGCCATTAGCCGTCAACTGAAGATATTCAGTAATCAGGAATTACGATTAAACTTTTTCCCGCCAAGACGAACCGGCCCGGCAGAAGTAACCATCGCACTGCGTATACTGCAACCGTACCAACCCCCCATGAGCTTAACCTATAGCTTTCACTATGATGCGAAAAAAGGCTGGCGGGCTTATGATATTTCAATGAATGGAATGAGTGCTATTGCTCATTACCGCAATCATTACCGCCGGGCCGCCGGACAGTTCGGGTTGGCGGCGTTTTTTAAATAATTAATTTGTA
>CAYPEL010000045.1:0-17275 GCA_964409635.1 uncultured Gammaproteobacteria bacterium
ACATAAACGCTGAATCAAGACAACACCTTGTCCAGTGCTTCCAGGGTGCGGAGATTTTCTTCCGCAAGACCGACGCTGATACGCAAGTGGTTGGGTAAGCCATAATTTGCAACCGGCCGCACGATCACACCTTCGTGTAAGAGTGCTTCATAGACAGACGCTGCAGCACGGCCGGTATCGACTGTTATAAAATTATCCACCGAGGGAATGTAGTCAAGACCCAGTTGCAGCAAACCAGTTTCGAACTGTTTCAAGCCGGCTGTGTTTAGCGCTACACTGCATTGTAGATGCGTCGAATCGTTGAGTGCCGCCAGCGCGGCCGCCTGCGCCAGGCTATTGACGTTGAATGGCTGGCGCACACGATTCAATACATCCGCAAGTTCAGGCTGACACATGCCATAACCTACCCGCAATGCTGCCAGGCCGTGGGCTTTGGAAAATGTCCGGGTCACTAACAGGTTGGGATATTCCTGTAGCCACTGCACAGCATCGGGGTACTCAGCTTCCGTGACGTATTCAAAATAAGCTTCATCAATCACAATGATGACCTGTGGCGGCACTGCACTTACAAACCGCTTAAGCGTGTCGCCCTTCAGCCAGGTGCCAGTCGGGTTATTTGGATTGGCGATAAAGATAATCCGGGTAGCCTCAGTTATACAGTTCGATAAGGCCTCGAGATCATGTCCGTATGCCGGGCCGCGGCTGCCATCGTGCGCCGCTGCAACACAGGCTTTTGCCCCTATTGCCTGGGTGACTATCGGGTAGACAGCAAAGGCGTGTTCAGAAAAAACCGCTTCTGTAGCGGGCGACAAAAAGGCGCGTGCGACAAGCTCTAGTATGTCATTAGAACCATTGCCCAGCGTTATCCAGCCGGTTGGTAGTTGCAGTTTTTCAGACAGTGCCTGTTTGAGTTCAAAGCCGTTGCCATCCGGGTAACGTGCGAGTTCGGACAGTGCGTGGGTGATTGCTTCGACGGCCGGTTTACCCGGGCCCAATGGGTTTTCGTTGGATGCGAGCTTAATGGCATTTTTGATGCCGTACTCACGCTCCAGCTCACTGAGCGGTTTGCCGGGCGCATAGGGGCGGAGGCTCTGCACAGCTTCAGTCGCAAGTTGTAAAATCGACTGGGTCATATATTTGCAGGGTGGGTGTAACCCACCCTACAGCTCGCTGCGCGGATAAGACCCGAGCACTTTTATCTGCACTGAATTGGCTTCCAGTTCTTTGAGTGCTGTACCAATATTCGCATCACTAATGTGGCCTTCAAGGTCAACAAAAAACACATAGTCCCATTTACTGAGCCGGGAAGGACGGGACTCGATACGCGTCAAGCTGACGCCATGGCGCGCTAAGGGTTCGAGCAGATGGTATAAGGCGCCAGACTGATTGTGTGCCGATATCATTAATGAAGTTTTATCGTGCCCAGTACGCTCAACCGTCTGCTTGCCGATGATTAAAAACCGTGTGGTGTTGTTGGGGTCATCTTCTATATTCTTTGCCAGCAGTTCGAGGTCGTACATTCGGGATACAGCATCACTGGCTATTGCTGCAGACTCATGATCCCCCGCCACAATGCGCGCCGCTTCTGCGTTGCTGCTAACTGCAATCCGATCCGCCTGCGGCAGATTTGCATCCAGCCACTTGCGGCACTGGGCGAGTGATTGTTGGTGGGTAATGATTTTTTTAATTTTCGAATAATCAGTTTGCTTGCCCATCAGCTGGTGATGGATAGGCAGCTCGACGTCACCCGAAATTGATAGTGGTGAACGCAGAAACATATCCAGCGTATGATTTACGACACCTTCGGTAGAATTTTCCACCGGCACAATGCCATAGTCTGCTCCATCGGCCTCCACTTCACGGAAAACTTCGGCGATGGTAGCCAGGGACTTCAGTTCCACACCGTCGCCAAAATGCTTGAGTGCAGCCGCCTGGGTATAAGTCCCCGCCGGACCAAGATAGGCTACCCGTAATGGACGCTCCAACGCCAGGCAGGCCGACATAATCTCGCGAAAAAGCCGCGCCATGGTTGCATCGGATAACGGGCCCTGGTTACGCTCACGCACACTGCGCAATACCAGCGCCTCGCGCTCCGGCTTGTAAAAAACCGGATCCTGCAAACGTTGTTTTACTTTTCCGACTTGTTGCGCGCAGGACGCGCGCTCATTGACTAACGACTGGATTTGCTTATCCAGAGCATCGATGCGCTGACGTAATTTTTCAAGATCCTCTTGCGGCATAGCACATACAATGTCAGTCAAACACCTGCACTGCAAGTACACCCGGTATCGATTTAATCCGCGTGACGCAGTCTGCGCAGACATCCCCTTCCACATCCACCAGCGAATACGCCAGATCAGCCTGTGATTTGTTGATCATATCGAGGATATTAAGACCCGAATCAGCAAGCGCGGTGGAAATCTGGCCGAGCATATTGGGAATATTTTCATTGACCACTGCGATACGGTACTTGCTATTGCGTTTCATATAGACTTTGGGGAAGTTAACCGAGTTGCGGATATTGCCGTTTTCCAGGTAATCCTTGACCTGGTCTGCCACCATCATTGCACAATTGTCTTCGGCTTCTTTGGTCGAGGCACCCAGGTGCGGCAAGGTAATCACTCGCGGATGACCCTGCAATAGATTAGAGGGGAAATCGGAAACATAAGCACCGACCTTACCACTGCCGAGCGAATCGACAACCGCCTGGTCATCAATAATGCCATTGCGGGCAAAGTTCATGATAACAACACCGTCTTTCATCAACCGCAGCCGCTGTGCATTGATCATGTTGCGGGTAGCCTCTATCAAAGGCACATGGAAGGTCACAAAATCCACTTGGCTTAACAGGTCATCGACACTCGCGGCCTGTTGCACATCGGCGGCCATTTGCCAGGCGCTTTGCACGGTGATTTCCGGATCGTAACCAATGACTTTCATGCCTAGTGAATGGGCCGCATTGGCCACCTGTACGCCGATCGCGCCCAGACCAATCACACCCAGCGTGCGGCCCGGCAGTTCAAACCCCACGTATTTCTTTTTACCGGCTTCAACCTGCTTGTTGAGTTCAGCATCTTCACCTGTGATATTGCGCGCATAATCCCACGCCTGACAGATGTTCCGCGCCGCTAGCAACATGCCGGCGATGACTAATTCCTTAACGGCATTGGCGTTAGCACCGGGGGCATTAAACACCGGAATGCCGCGTTTGCTCATATCAGCAACCGGGATATTATTGACACCTGCACCCGCCCGCCCGATGGCTTTTACCGAGTCAGGAATATCCATTTCGTGCATATTATGAGACCGCACTAAAACTGCATCAGGATGCTGGATTTCAGAGGCCACTTCGTAGTTATCACGCGGCAACCGTTCCAGGCCTTCTACAGAAATATTATTTAAGGTCAGAATTTTGTACATATTTAATCCAAATTATGGTCACGGAAGCCACGCAAAAACACAGCAATAATTATGTGTGTTTTTCATGTTCTTCCGTGGGTTCCGTGGCTATAAACAAAAGCTAGCCACGGCGTTTTTCGAAATCCGCCATGAAGCTTATCAATGCATCCACCCCGGCTTCGGGCATGGCATTATAAATACTTGCACGCATACCGCCGACAGACCGGTGGCCCTTTAGTGTCATAAGACCGGCATCAGCCGCTGCACTTAGAAAATCACCATCAAGATCAGGATTGGCCAGCGTAAAGGGTATATTCATCCAGGAACGACTGTCTTTCTGCACCGGGTTGGCGTAAAAACCTGAACCATCAATGGCGGCATACAGCTTGTTCGCCTTGCGCTGGTTGATTTCAGCCATCTTTGCCAGGCCTCCCTTTTCTTTCAACCACTGAAATACCAGCCCGGCAAGATACCAGCCGTAAGTCGGCGGCGTGTTATACATGGAACCATTGTCAGCGTGCGCTTTGTAGTCAAACATGGCGGGCGCTTTAGCATCAGCGTGGCCAATTAAATCCTCGCGCACAATCACCACAGTCAGCCCGGCCGGACCGATATTTTTCTGCGCACCAGCATAAATAATACCAAACTTACTGACATCAACCGGCCGCGACAAAATCGTCGACGACATGTCCGCCACTAACGGGGTATCACCGCTGTCCGGCACAAACGGAAATTCCACGCCGCCGATGGTTTCGTTCGGCGTATAGTGGACATAGGCGGCCTCTTTATTTAAAGACCAGCTATCAAATGCGGGCACTGAAGTGAATTTATCAGCTTCCGAAGTGGCTGCAATATTTACCTCACAGTAGCGTTTTGCTTCAGCGATGGCTTTCTTGGACCAGGCGCCGGTATGGGTATAGTCCGCTGATTTTTTACCCCGCAATAAATTAATCGGCACCATGGCAAACTGACTGGAAGCACCACCTTGCAGAAACAATACCTGGTAATTTTCCGGGATAGCCATGAGTTCGCGCAGGTCTGCTTCGGCTTGTCCGGCAATCGACATGAATTGCTTGCCGCGGTGGCTCATTTCCATCACGGACATGCTGCAGCCCTGCCAGTCAATCATTTCGGCTTGTGCGCGCTTGAGTACTTCGGCGGGCAGTACGGCAGGGCCGGCGCTGAAGTTATAGATTTGTGTCATTAACGACTGTCTCCAAGGAACTTCTGATTAATGGGTGTGCACAAGGAGCGGTTTTAACCGCGATAGCCACGGCACCCTATCGCGGTTAAAACTGGCTCAGCTACTCTGCAACGTCGCCGGCCTCTTCCTCATCACCCTGCTCTTCAATTATACGCTCCAGCCCAACCAGTTTTTCTTCGCTGTGCAGCTTGATTAAACGCACGCCCTGGGTGTTTCTGCCCTGCACTGACACTTCGTTGACACGGGTGCGGACCAGCGTTCCACCGCTACTGATCAACATGATCTCGTCATCTTCATTGACCAGTACCGCACCGACTACCTTGCCGTTACGGTCAGAACCCTGTATCGAGATGACACCCTGACCACCGCGCTTGTGAGAGGGATAGTCAGCCAGGCTGGTGCGTTTACCATAGCCATTTTCAGTCGCCGTCAATACCGTGCCTTCATCAGAAATAATCAGCGCGATGACCTGCTGATCTTTCTGTAAGCGGATACCACGCACACCACAGGCAGTACGCCCCATCGGCCTGACTTCAGATTCATTAAAACGGATTGCCTTACCGGCATTACTGAACAACATGACATCACGCTGGCCATTCGTCAGCGAGACATTAATCAGGTAGTCATCATCGCGCAGATCCACGGCGATAATGCCGTTGGTACGCGGCCGTGAAAAATCCTTCAACGCCGTTTTCTTAACGGTTCCGGCGGCCGTTGCCATAAAGACATAGTCGGTTTCGGTAAACTCGCGAACCGGCAGCACTGCATTGATACGCTCGCCCTCTTCCAGTGGTAACAGATTCACCAACGGCTTGCCGCGCGCAGTGCGGCCCGCCTGCGGCAGTTGATACACTTTCAGCCAGTAGGCTTTACCACGGCTAGAAAAGCACAAAATTGTATCGTGGGTACTGGCAATGAACAGTTTATCGACAAAGTCTTCTTCCTTGACCTTGGTCGCTGTTTTGCCGCGCCCACCACGCCGTTGCGCGGTATAGTCCGATACCGGCTGCGCTTTCGCATAGCCCGCGTGCGACAGCGTTACCACCACATCTTCTTCGGTAATCAGGTCTTCCATTGACAGGTCGAGGTGGTCAATTAAAATTTCCGTCCGCCGCTCGTCACCAAACTGATCGCGGACTTCTACAAGTTCCTCATGAATCACCTGCATCAGGCAATCCGGATTATTCAGTATGGTCAGCAATTCGTCGATGCGTTCAATAATTTCCTTGTATTCTTCGACAATCTTGTTCTGCTCAAGCCCCGTCAGCTGGTGCAGGCGCAATTCCAGAATAGCCTGGGCCTGCGCTTCCGATAATTTATATATTTCACCCTGAAAGCCCAGCTCAGCCGGTAAATCATCCGGGCGTGAAGCGTCGGCGCCAGCACGGCTCAGCAAGTCGGCGACCAGTCCAGGCACCCAATCGCGCTTGACCAATTCTTCGCGGGCTTCTGCGCGGCTTTTTGACGCTTTGATCAGCGCAATAACTTCATCAATATTAGCCAGCGCAACCGCCAGGCCTTCCAACACATGACCGCGTTCACGCGCCTTGCGCAGCCTATACACTGTCCTGCGGGTAACCACTTCGCGGCGGTGTCGGATGAATGCATCCAGTATCTGTTTCAGGTTTAACAAGCGCGGCTGCTTATCGACCAGCGCGACCATATTGATACCGAACACACTCTGCAGCTGGGTGTGCTTATACAAATTATTGATTAATACATCCGGGCTTTCACCACGCTTGAGGTCGATGACAATGCGCATGCCATCCTTATCGGACTCATCACGCAGGCCTTGCTGGGCGATACCGTCGATTTTTTTATCCCGCACCAGTTCGGCAATTTTTTCGATCAGGCGCGCCTTGTTTACCTGGTATGGCAACTCGGTAACGATAATCGTTTGTTTACTGCCATCGCCACCTTCAATGTGGTGCCGGGCGCGCATATGCACGCGGCCACGGCCCGTTAAATAGGCTTCCTGGATGCCGCGCACTCCGTTAATGATGCCGGCTGTCGGGAAATCCGGGCCGGGTATGATTTCCATTAAGGCTTTGACATCCAACTCCGGGTTGTCAATTAACGCGATGCAACCATTAATAATCTCCGTCAGGTTATGCGGCGGTATGTTGGTCGCCATACCCACGGCGATACCGGTCGAACCATTGACCAGCAGGTTGGGGAGACGGGTCGGAAAGACCGCAGGTTCAGATTCTGATTCGTCGTAGTTGGGGACGAAATCGACCGTTTCCTTATCCAGATCGGCGAGCATTTGATGCGCGATCTTGGACATGCGCACTTCGGTATAGCGCATGGCTGCCGGTGAATCGCCATCGACGGAACCAAAGTTACCCTGCCCGTCGACCAGCATGTAGCGCAGTGAAAAAGGCTGCGCCATTCGGACGATAGTGTCATACACTGCGGTATCACCGTGCGGGTGATATTTACCGATGACATCACCGACAACACGGGCAGATTTTTTATAGGATTTGTTATAGTCATTGCCCAACACATTCATCGCGTACAAAACACGGCGATGAACCGGCTTTAAACCGTCGCGCACATCGGGCAGGGCGCGGCCGACGATGACGCTCATGGCATAGTCGAGATACGACTTGCGCATCTCGTCTTCCAGGTTTACCGGGAGAATTTCTTTTGCGAAATCGGCCATGTTTATCTCTAGTCAGATGGACTGAATACACGGCAGTTGATTACCGGTATCAGTAGCCCACAGCGCGCAAGACAATCGCGCCGCGAGAAAAAAGGGGATTGTAGCACACCCTTCCTCCCCACTGCATTAGAATGATCGTAGCTGAGCGCGCCTCTCAGGCGGTCTGAAGCAGGCGATATCAATTTTTTGTCGACATCATTTCTGCCATTTTTGCCGCTGTCGGCTGCAACACGATGCCACGCTCGGTGACGATAGCATCCACCAGCCCGGCCGGCGTCACATCAAAAGCCGGGTTCCAGGCGCGAGCCCCGCTGGCTGCCACCGGTTGTGACGCCAGCTCGAGAATTTCTTGTTCCGCACGGGTCTCAATCGGAATATCTGCACCGGTTTCGGCATTCATATCCACCGTCGAGGCGGGCGCCGCCACAATAAACCTGACGCCGTGATGGCGCGCCGCAATGGCCACACAATAGGTACCAATTTTATTGGCCACATCGCCGTTAGCCGCAATCCGGTCGGAGCCGACCACGACACACTGCACTTTGCCGGACTTCATCAAATGCGCTACCGCCCCATCGGCCAATAAGGTCACCGGAATTTTATCTTTGAGTAATTCCCAGGCCGTCAACCGGGCGCCCTGCAGCCAGGGCCGGGTTTCATCGGCATAGACCTGGGTCAACTTTCCGGCCGACCAGGCAGAGCGGATCACACCAAGCGCCGTGCCATAACCACCGGTAGCCAAAGCGCCCGCGTTGCAATGGGTCAAAACGCCACTCCCCGGTTCAATCAAGCTGGCGCCCAGGCCGCCCATTTTCTGGTTCGCAGCAATATCCGCTGCGTGGATTGCGCTGGCTTCTGCCAGCAACACCGCTTCCGGGTCGGCTTCAATCCCCTCTGCCAACGTCCGCATGCGCTGCACTGCCCAGGACAGATTTATCGCGGTAGGCCGGGCGGCCTGCAGTTGATCCATGTCTTTATTAAAGCCTGTGCGCCAGTCAGATTGGGCGCGTTGGTAGCGGGCGCGGGCAGATAATACCGCCGCATAGGCTGCGGTTATACCAATTGCCGGCGCACCCCGGACGACCATGTTCTGAATTGCATCAGCGACTGAAGCACTGTCTTCAAAGCTCAGGTATTTTTCCACCTTGGGTAATTTTCGCTGATCCAGCAGACGCAACCGCCCACGGTACCAATCTACCGCTTGTATCGAATCGTACTCAGATTTAGGCATCGTATCCGGCTCCTCTGGCCATTGTCGTTTTTTTCATACACTTGTGTGATTAGTTGTTGCTTTTTCCTGAAAAGTGTTCTTTAATTAAGGCTATATACATGTGGACTTTTCACAACAATGCCTCGAAGGAGAGACATCATGATAACATCTGCCCGGTCTGTAGCACTGACATTTGGCTGTTTCAGCCTGGTCGCCTCGTTTTCACTTTTTGCCCACGAAGCCACCAATGGCGACGAAAATTATGTTGGTGACGGCAGCAAACACCTGCTCACCGATGGTTTCGGCAATTGTGTGCGTTCCGGAACCGGTAGCAAAGACGCCCATTGTGGCGAAGTCGCTAAAGCACCTGAGCCGGAACCAGCACCACCTGAAACTGCACCCGCCGAAGCGCCTGTACCAGAGCCTGCTGTACCACAGACTATAACCACAACAGTTTCGCTCGGTGCCGGTGCACTGTTTGCTCTCAACAAGGCAACCTTGAAAGCTGCGGGTCAAGCTGAACTCGACCAACTGGCCAGCGACCTTGGAAAGCTGAGTTCAATAGAAAGCATCAGCATCGTCGGCCATGCCGATAGTACGGGTGCCGCCTCCTACAACCAGGATCTTTCAGAACGCCGTGCGAATTCTGTCAGAGAGTACCTGATAGGTAAAGGTGTAGACCCGGCGCTGATGAGCGCATCCGGCATGGGCGAATCACAACCTATCGCTGATAACAAGACCCGTGACGGCCGCGCCCAGAATCGCCGCGTGGATATCGGCATCAAGGGTACCAGCGTCGAATAAACACATTTCATAAAGACGCGTTACAATCAAACGGCAGTGGCACAGTGTGTCACTGCCGTTTTTTATTGCCTAATATAACCAGGGAAAACACATGCCCAGTACAGACACGCTGATCAATACACGTTGGCTTGTACCCGTCGAACCCGATGCGTCACAGGTGCTGGAAAACCACAGCATTGCGATCAGCGATGGCCGCATTCAAGCCCTGCTCCCTGCGGCTGATGCGAAACAAAACTGGCGTGCTAAAAACACCATTGACCTGCCATCCCATGCCGTCATACCGGGTCTTATTAATACCCATACCCACGCCGCCATGGCCTTGTTGCGCGGGCTGGCTGATGACCTGCCACTCATGGAATGGCTGGAAAAACATATCTGGCCTGCCGAACAAAAATGGGTCAATGAACAGTTTGTCCATGACGGAACGCAGTTAGCCATCGCTGAAATGCTGCGCAGTGGCACCACCTGTTTTAATGATATGTATTTTTTCCCTGAAACTACGGCGCGCGTAGCAGCCGCTGCAGGCATGCGCGCTTGCGTCGGACTCATACTGCTCGATTTTCCCACCGCCTATGCAGACAGTGCGGAACAATACATCAGCAAAGGCCTGGCGCTACACGATGAGCACAAACACCACCCTTTAATTCAGACTGCGTTTGCACCCCACGCGCCCTATACAGTGTCCGATGAACCTTTGCAGCGTGTCCGCGTACTGGCCGACGAACTGGATATACCAATACACATTCACCTGCACGAAACCAAAACCGAAATCGAGCAAAGCCTTTCGCAATTTGGTGTCCGGCCGTTGCAACGGCTCAAACAACTTGGTCTTGCCGCACCAGGCTTGCTCGCCGTCCACATGACACAACTTGAAGACCAAGAAATAAGCCAGCTAGCGGAAGACGGTGTGCAGGTAATACACTGCCCGGAATCAAACCTAAAACTGGCCAGTGGCTTTTGCCCGGTGCAGTCATTGCTCGACGCGGGTGTCAACGTGGCACTAGGCACAGACGGCACGGCGAGCAATAACGATTTGGATATGCTGGGCGAAATGCGTACGGCGGCTTTATTGGCGAAAGCCGTCCACCAGGATGCCAGGGCATTGCCCGCACCACAGGCGTTGCGCATGGCTACCATCAACGGGGCAAAAGCACTGGGTATCGATAGCCAGACAGGCTCGATTGAAGCGGGTAAGTGGGCCGACTTGTGTGCGATCGATCTTGGAAAACTGGAAACCTCTCCGAATTATGAAACTATCTCATTGATTGTCTATGCCGCCAGCCGCTCGCAAGTCAGTGATGTGTGGGTGGCAGGCCATCAGCTATTAAAACAACGCGAACTGACCACGCTGGACAGCAACGAAATACTCGATAAGGCTCGGCGATGGCAGGCGCGAATCGACGCTGACTGATCGGGGCTAACCCGTACGAGCAGTTTTTGTGGGTGAAACCCACCGGGGATGTCGCAGCGTAGGGTGGGTTTCACCCACCCTACGGAAATTTACATCACGCTTCTTCAGGTCAGGAGGATGTTTCTGTCTCACTTCTACACACCAGGTTGTCGAAGTCTCCCGCAACGGCGTTGACCTTCTTTTGCAGGTGTTGTTTCTGTTTATCGCTAAGCTGGCTGATGATCGAGTAGAGCATATCGATGGTTGCTGTGCGGTTGTTGTGGCTGCGCTGCAGGTAAAGTGCGGTGCGCAGTTCACCGGGGTTAGCGAGCAGTTTTGCGAACTCGCGCCGGAATTCATCAGGTCTCGTGCGGCTGGGCATGAGCTTCTGTAAGCGGGTTTGCCAGCGCCGCCGGGTCTCGAGTCCCTCCAGGCCCAGTGGCTGGAACTGCCCGCTCCATGCGGTCAAGGTCTGACGTTGTTGTTTATCGAGTTTGCCGAACCAGCGGCGCAGTTCCTTATCCATACGCTTCTGGTAGTTACGGCGCAGCACTTCAGGGCTATCGTCCTCGAATTCCTGCAACCACTCAGCGTTGCGTTTCTCGAATCCTTTGAAGAGTTTCTGAACCTGGGTTTCATTTGCAGTCACCAGGATGCCAGCGATTGGCGGACCGGCCTGTTGCATGATGTTCATCCAGACCTGTTCAATACGCGTATTGAAAGCGGCCACTTCAGCACGGGTCAGGTTACTGCTCTGGAAACGTCCATTGACCTCACGCAGCAGCTGCGCATAAGCACCAACCTGGGTAGTACAATGCCACTGCAGGAATTGCTTGATGTGATTATCCAGCTGGCTGTCCTGCTGGTCATTCAAAGGCATGTAGGATGCGAGCCGGTGCGCCAGCAGCCAGTCGAGATTGTTATACGCCAGTTGAATGCCGCTGCAACCCGCGAGCAGCAACACCAGCGCTGTGGTCTGACAAGAGCGTATCAACCCCCTGATGAGGGTGTTGTAAATTCCCACTGGATGCCACAGCGTAGGGTGGGTTTCACCCACCCTACGGGACTTTTGCGGCAGCCTCCTGAGTTTGCGGTCATACCGTAGACAGTTTTGCACAGTCATCCTGTTGTTTGTTCGGGCTTACTTCGCATCCTGCAGTATTTTGCGATAGCCAGCCGCCGTCAGCAACCAGCCGGCGACGAGCACCACCATGATCGATTTCATTTGGCCGATGGCGAAACCGCGGCTGCCGGTCGCCAGCATTTTTTCCGGATCCAGCGCAAACGAAGGCAGTCCGCCGAGACCACACAGATTCCAGGCGACGATGGCGAAACAGAGATAACCGGCACCCTGCAGGTCAGCGCCCGTGCGCGCCTGTGGCGACAGGCTGGCGCGGTGTCTTCCCCACAGCCAGATCGTAACCAGCACCAGCAATAAGATGATGTAGCCGCCGGTACCGAAAAAAAGCGGGCTCGGCGCCCGGCCGGCAATACCCGGCACCAGAATGGCCGACAAGGCTATGATTAGCGCGGTAAGGATAAATACTACGCGTTTTACGGTTGAGCTTTCGCTGGCCATGAACATACCGCTCGCACAGATCGCCACACCCAGCGGGAAACCAAAGCCGAACGACAAAAACACCAACCAGCCGCCAGCGCCGTGACGGGCCAGGAAGGCCTGATCGCCCAGCGTTTTCAATTCTTCCTGGATCAACCCTCCAGCAAGTATACTGCCGAGCACCACAAGCAAACCGGTCGCAAAAATCCAATAGCCCTGACGTTGATTGTTCATACCAATCCCCCCGTAACCACATACCTCGCGAGTATAACCGAAACCCCTGGTGACAAGACTTGCTCACATGCCGCCTGCCCGGTATCTTTAGCCTCATGGCCACAACCACACACAATGTCGACTACGCAGAGGTCAACAAATTTGAAGCGCTCGCCTCGCGCTGGTGGGATCCGCACAGTGAATTCAAACCGCTGCACGACATCAACCCGTTACGGATTGACTACATCGATCAAAAGGCACCATTGAATGGCAAAGCCGTGCTGGATGTCGGCTGCGGCGGTGGCTTGCTCAGCGAAGCCATGGCACTGCAGGGGGCGGATGTTACCGGGATTGACATGGGTGAAGCGCCACTCAATGTAGCACGCCTGCACCGGCACGAATCCGGTGTGGAAGTTGATTACCAGAAAATCACCGCCGAACAATTAGCCGAACGGCAAGCCGAAAGCTTTGATACGGTTACTTGCCTGGAAATGCTGGAACATGTTCCGGATCCAGCATCCGTCATTGCCGCCTGTGCTCAACTCGTGAAGCCCGGTGGGGATGTAATTTTCTCAACCATCAACCGCAACCCGAAAGCTTATCTATTTGCAATTATCGGCGCTGAATACCTGTTGCGAATGTTACCGAAAGGCACGCATGATTTCAGTAAATTTATACGCCCCTCCGAACTCGAACGCTGGTCACGGCAAGCTGGACTTGAAGTACAGGACATCACAGGCATGAGCTACAACCCGTTAACCACTACCTATAGCATGAGCCGTGATGTTGACGTGAATTATCTGGCCTGGTTCCGCAAGACCTGATACGTGCCTCCAAAGATACGCGCCGTACTGTTCGACCTGGACGGTACACTCCTTGATACCGCACCCGACCTTGCCAAGGCACTGAACCATGTGCTGCTGCATAACGGCCGGCAACCACTGCCCTATGAAAACATCCGCCGGGTCGTTTCACACGGCGGCCGGGCATTAATTGAACTGGGTTTCGGGTTCGAATCAGAAGTTGCAGATTTCGAACAATTACGCCAGCAATTACTCGCCTACTACAAGGAAAATATTTGCGTTCACACACAGCTGTTTTCAGGCATGCCTGAAGTCCTGGACGCGCTTGAAAAACACGCTATCACCTGGGGCATAGTCACCAACAAACCTGGTTGGCTGACCAACCCCCTGCTGCGCGAGCTCGACCTGTTTCATAGAGCAGCTTGTGTTGTATCCGGCGATACCCTACCTGAACGCAAACCACACCCCGCCCCCTTACTGTACGCCTGCACCTTGATAGGTGCCGAACCGAATACATGCCTTTATGTCGGTGATGCAGAACGTGACATCGAAGCCGGACGTAACGCGCAGATGCAAACCATGGCCGCTTTATTTGGTTATCTCCTGGAGAATGACCAGCCTGAAACCTGGGGTGCTGATACATTAATTAAAGCACCCAGTGAAATTCTGGATTGGTTATTTAATCCTTAAAACCGCCCCGTAATCATACCCACTTCAATTTCTTTATTAATAATACGAATGATTCCTATTATTAATAATAGAAATTGAAGGCTGGCCCTTTTGCCACGCGGCTGCGGCGAAGTTAACGCTATGTGGCCACCGGCCGAAGCCAAGACTCCATAACATTAACCTGCGTTATTTTTCTCAATCGCTTTCTGAACCACAGGAACTAATGCTTCCGGCAATTTCACATTTCCGGAAAGTGCGAAATCATGTGCCTGCGGCGACATTTTATTCCATGTTCTGATAATAATATCGATCCACTTTGCTTCGTCATAATCCGGGAAGTTGTTGTACATTGCCATCATGTAATGCTCGATAAATGTCAGCGCAGCGATGTCTTCCAGTATTTGGGTGTCAGCATTATTTTTTAAGTTCTTTTTGCCAATTGCGAGTTTAACCCGCTCAATGATTTCTGTGCCGTAGCCTGCCTCTTGTAGTAATTCAGCCGCTGTTTCTGCATGGAACTTGTACAGCTTGGTCCGCCAAAGGTGGTAGCCTTTGCGGTTCATGGGATAATCGCTGCGGGGTGATTTCCAGCGTTCTATATGTTGTGCCGCGACTGAAAGTTTTGCGACATCATCGGCGTCTGGCATAAAACGGTTGATCATATCCAGCATGCGTTGCGAATACAGCAATTCTTTGGATACTTCCTGTCCATCATAGTCATTTTCAATATTGGGGTCTTTGCTGTTCGCAATATCGTATAACTCAATGGCTTTTTCGAACATTTGTTGTGGCGCTGTCATTGATCTGTTTCCTGTTCTATAGATAGTAATTAATCGTAAATGAGTTGGTAAAGGAGTGTGCTTTGTGGACTACCTTACCAAGAGGCATGATGTGTGGCTAGTACTCCAGCCACTGCGCCACAGCCTGCTCTAAGGTATGATCACCGGCTATGGTCATACCCGAATACCTGATTGCGATCCTGATTGCGCTGCTTTCCGGTTTGATTGGATTTTTCTGGTCACACCTGCGGGATCAAGGTGAAATTACCCGCCTGCACGAAGACAGGGCGCGCCTGCAAGCCCAGCTCGACAGCGAACGCATGGCCGCTATGGCAAAACTACGCGCCTACGAACAAGCCCGCGAACAGTTTCAGCAAACCTTTAAGGCCCTGGCCGGTGATGCGCTGAAGAGCAACAGCAGTGAATTCCTGAAGCTGGCAGAAGCTAATCTCAAACATTTTCAAAGCAACGCGAAAAGTGATCTTAACCAACGCCAAAAGTCTGTTGAAAACATGGTTAAACCCATACAGCAGGCGCTGGAAAAAACCGAAAAACAGGTGCGAGCAATGGAACGCGAACGCCAACAGGCATTCGGTTCCCTGGATCAGCACCTCAAGACCATGACCGAATCACATCATTTATTACAGAGTGAAACCCGCAATCTGGTGCAAGCATTACGCCGGCCCGAAGTGCGTGGTCAATGGGGAGAGCTAACCCTGAAGCGTCTCGTCGAACTTGCCGGTATGGCTGAGCATTGCGATTTTTTTCAACAAGAAAGCATTCAAACTGATGAAGGTCTGTTACGGCCCGATATGATCGTACGCATGTCGGACGACCGTGAAATTGTCATCGACGCAAAAACTTCACTGGATGCCTATCTGTCCGCTATCGAAGCAAAAGATGACCAGCAACGCAACCAGCATCTGGAACGTCATGCCAGGAAAGTTCGCGAACGGGTGCGTGAACTCGCGTCAAAACATTATTGGCAGCAATTACCGAAGTCACCCGAATTCGTGGTGCTATTTATTCCGGGGGATCAATTCTTGAGCAGCGCGCTGAATACAGACCCACAAATTCTCGAAGACGCACTGGCTGATAAAATAATTCTCGCCACACCGACCAGTCTGGTTGCCTTGCTCCGCACCCTCGCCTATGGCTGGCGCCAGAAAGTATTGGCGGAAAATGCTGAGCAAATACGCAAAATCGGTGAAGATTTTTACGACAGGCTGATTAAATTTTCAGACCATCTTGGTAAAGTTGGCCGTAATCTCAATGGCAGCGTTGAAGCCTATAACAAAGCGGTTGGATCTTTTGACTCACGCGTGCTGCCAAGCGTACGCCGTTTCACTGAACTGGGAATCCGTTCTAAAAAAGAAATAGAGGAATTGCCCCAGGTCGAACGCTTGCCGCGCTCAGTGGAATCAGAGCAGAATAACAGGCTGAAAGAGTCGTAATATTCTGTTTTTTAGTGGCGCTTAACTTGTCGGGTGATTGGCTACGAAATCCACAGGAGTCTGCGAAAATGGTGGGGTTCCCCCACCCTACGGGAATACTGAGTGTATGTTTCATCAAAATGACGCCTGAGCAGTATTGCTATAAGAAAGCAGTTAAGACAGGCTCCAGCTTGTATTACAGCATGCTGTATTTGCCTGAAAAGGAGCGCAATGCCGCTACTGCCCTGCTTGCGTTTTGCATTGAATCACGCGCAATCGTGACTCAATGTACTGAACCTGCGATTGCTCATTCGAAACTTGACTGGTGGCGCAGTGAACTAGACCGCTGTTTTAACGGACAAGCACAACACCCGGTCAGCAAGGCATTACTCACACCCCTGCAAACCTGGAACCTGCCACAGGAATACTTTCATGAAATCCTGGATAGCGTTCAGATGGATCTGCAGCAGCATCACTACCAGACATTGAGTGAACTTGCTCTTTACTGTTATCGTACCTCAGGAGTTGCCAGTTTATTATTGACGGAAGTTTACGGATACCATAATCGAAACACCGTTAAATATGCCCAAAGCCTCGGCACGGCCTTGCAACTGACCCGGATATTGAAAAACATCCATGCTGATGTACAACAGGGGCGAATGTATATACCGTTGGAAACCCTGCATCAATTTGACACGCAGCCAGATGACTTGCTGCAAAAGTCAGACCCGAATCAATTTCGTCCTTTGTTTGAACACCTGGTACAACAGGCCAGTGATTATTTTGATCAGGCTTTTGCACAGCTGGCTGATGAGGATCGTTATAATCAGCGACAAGGATTGATTCAGGCGGCTATTTATCAAGCGTTATTAAAAGAAATTGCAGCAGATGGTTATCATCTGCTGGATCAGCAAGTCAGTCTGACGCCTGTGAGAAAATTCTGGATCGCCTGGAACGTTAACCGGCGTGAAAAACGTAACCGTAATCACTCATTAAAAATCGGATAGTAAAACTAAACACCACATTAAGTTCAAAGCGTCCACCCTCCCTGAGGGAGAGGGCGCCAAAAGAAATATAGTTGACCGAACATGACTATTTAACATGATAAACTGTCGCGATGAAAATTCCCGCTGACTGGCAACCCGCTG
>CAYPEL010000046.1:0-8326 GCA_964409635.1 uncultured Gammaproteobacteria bacterium
AGTTTCAGTTGTACCAAAGGTTTTTTCACTGGGAGGTATGGCATACATTTCCGCCGTGTCAAAAATATTAATGCCCTGCCCCAAGGCATAATCCATTTGTTTAAAACCTTGCTGCTGGTTGTTTTGTAGACCCCAGGTCATGGTACCCAAACCGATCAAGCTAATATCCAGTCCGGTACGGCCTAATTTCCTGTATTGCATTTCTTTCCCTCAAAGTACGGTTCACACTACATCCACCAAGATGTCGTATTTAGTAAAGTCAGATATTAGACTAGAAAGATAAACGGGAATGCAGGGACAGTATACTCATTTCTTACATCACGTCGTAAGTGCATCCTAAATGGGTATACTGTCACTGTTATGGTAGCGATTTCTGGAGAATCTCTAATGACACGTCTTTTTATCAGCTTGTTGATCTGCTGCACAATTTTTTCCGGGAATGTTTTTGCGCAAACCGAACCGGATAAAAAAACACCTGAGACACAAGCGAGAAAACTCCTGTATCTAATCTACGATAGCTCTAATTCTATGTGGGGCGAACTGTCCGACAAGTCACGCAAATATCAATCCGGGCGGACGGCCATGAGCTCAGTACTGGATTTAAAACTTGATGATCGGGATTTGGCGTTTCGCGCCTATGGCCACCGCGATAAAACGGATTGCCGCGATTCTGAATTGATCGTTACAGCGAGCTCGCCAAAGATAGCCAAACCGGCGATAAAAAAAGCGGTTACCCGTATTCGTCCAACCGGTAAGACACCTATTTCCTACTCACTGCGTGAAGGGTTGAAAGATATCGGCGATCGCCAGGGCGATATCTTGCTTATCAGTGATGGTATTGAAACCTGCGATATTGATCCTTGTGAATTGATGGAAGAATGGCGCAACCAAGGTGTAAAAATCCGTGTCCACGTCGTTGGCGTTGGCCTGAATGAGATCGAACGTGCAGCCATGGCTTGCGTTGCACAAACCGGCGGTGGTAAATATTTCGATGCCGGTTCCGAAGCAGAGCTGATCGAAGCCATGAATGAGGCTGTCAAGGTTGAACCCGGTGAAGCAACACCGGTAGAGCACGCCGGAAGATATGCGCTCATCATTCGCGGTAAAGACGAAACCGGACGTTCATTCAGAATGACCGGTACGCACGCTTTAAATAATAAGGATTTGGGGGAAATCACCAGCAATGGACGTTACGGGGTGGACGGCCCCGGTGATTACACCATTGAAGCTGGGCCGCTGTTAAAAGACGGCACGGCTTATAAACCGATTCAGAAACAGGTTTCAGTGACAGAAACTGGAGACACCGTTGTTGATTTTAAAGTAGTCCGTCCCGCGATTGTTAGTGCAAGTTTTTCCGAAGACGGTGAAGATCACAAGGGCAGCCATGTCACGGCTTATCAGAACGGCAAGGAAGTATTTAGTTTTCGCGCCTTTGATGAAGCGCTGGCACATCCTGGAAACTACGAGTTTCGCGCCACACCCAATAAAGACAACGAAATATCCGTCGACGCGACCCTGGCAGAAGGTGAGCATACCGTTCTGGATTTCAAACTGGTCAAAACGATTAAAGTGCGGGTGGAATATAAATTACCGAATGGCGAAATCATCACCCGCGGCGGCAGGCTCTTCAAAGACGGCGAAGAGGTTTACCCTCTGTATTCCGGCAACTGGACGACAGCAAAACCTGGGCGTTATGAAGTGCGCTCAGCAGACACAAAACTGGCGCTCCCCGGACCGGTCTATGTCGAATTTGATGCAGACAAACAAACCAGAGTGCTCGATCTTCCTGCCGGGTTTTTAACCATCGTTTATGAGGGAGCGGAGACCGATCTGTTGAACGAACCGGATCGCGCTTTTTACCATCCCTATAACCCAAAGACGAAAAAGTTTTTGGCCCGCCATTTTGGACACACCAATGTCGCAATCCCGGTAACGCCAGGACATTATAAGCTTGTAGCCCATTACAACTCAGGGTATTTTGATCCGGTCGAATTTGATATTGCAAATAACGAGTCCAAAACCGTAAGCCTGATCGCCAAACCCACGGCAAGTATCAGCGTGACCTATGCCGCTGCGGAGTATGCCCGCAAACCTGACCGCGCCTCCCTGGTGCCGTTGGACGGCCAGAAACCGATTAAAACTTTCATGAGACCCGGTAAGGTGCTTAAAGTCCCGCCGGGACGTTACCGCATAAAGCCTCATGGTGTTCCAGGCATGAAACCGATAGAGTTTGAATTAACAGCCGGCGAGATCAAAGCTGCGGTTTTGAAATAGGCTAACGCAGGTAAAATCATCTGCTTGAAATTTAATTTTCATGTAGCAAAGGCTGAATATAATATGCTCCGGATTATCACACACATGCTAACGGTGTGCGCTTTTTTATTATTCACCACAGCTTGTAGCCATGGTGGTATAGGTGCAAGTTGTGAACGTAAGGGCGATAGCTTTCTGACTCGTGATAACTGTGCCCACCAATGCCTTGCCTGGCAAGTGACTTGCGGAGATGGCAGACAGATAGCAGCACCAAACGTTTGTTCAGGCACCCAGGATTGTTCATTGAAGGCACCTTGTCCCGATGGGCAGGTTTGCGCGGTTAGTGGTGGCAATAATTATTGCGTCCCGTTGTCACTCTGTCCGAGTGGCGTGCCGACGGCTCAACCTTCGTCTGCTGAGATATTTAAGTAATTTAAAGCCGGAAAAGATTAACCCCTTTCCAAGCCCAGCACGTTAATATACGTGATACGCTATTTTAATGAATACACAATCAAGGGGTTACACATGGCACGTTCTTTTACCTACACACTAATACCATTGGCTGCAGCCATCCTCGCATTCACAGCCCAGGCAGCAAATGATGAAAAACGCACCGATCTTCAGGATCAAAGTTCCGTAGCTGTGACCATCTATAACGAAAATCTCGCTCTGGTCAAAGACCGCCGTACCATTAAGCTCGATCAGGGTTTTAATACGCTGGCCTTTCGTGATGTGAGCGCGAAAATGCGTCCGGAAACAGCCATGCTGAGGAATATTTCAAAAGCAAACGGGTTACAGGTGATCGAGCAGAATTTTGACTTCGATTTGCTGACGCCGCAAAAACTGCTGGAAAAATACGTTGGCAAAAGTATTCGTATAGCGACCATGAATCCAGCGACAGGTAACGAAAAAATAGAAACCGCAAAAGTACTCAGCACCAATAACGGAACGGTTTTACAGGTCGGCGACAGAATAGAAATCAACCCGCGCGGACGCTTGATTTTTGATGGCGTACCGGAAAATTTACGTGACAAACCTACGCTGGTCACACAATTAAATAATACCTCACCCAGCCCACAAGATGTTGAACTGAGTTATTTAACCGGCGGTTTGTCCTGGAAGGCTGACTATGTGGCTGAATTAAACGCCGACGATAACCGGATTGATTTACTGGGTTGGGTTACGTTGAATAACCACAGCGGCACAACGTACCAGAATGCACAGATGCAACTGGTTGCTGGCGATGTTAACCGGGTTAAACGGGAATATCGAAAAACCATGTCGCGCAACGTAGCATCAATGTCAGAAATGGATATGGCCCCGCCTATGGCTGAAGAAGCCCTGTTTGAATACCACCTTTACACCTTAGGACGCCCCACTACGATTGCAGACAATCAGACCAAACAGGTATCACTGATGGGTGCTTCGAACGTCCCAGTCGACAAGGAATTTCTGCTACAGGGCAACGATTATTACTACCGTAGCAGCTATGGCGATATCGGCCAGAAAATGAAGGTCGGCGTTTTTGTCAAACTTGAAAATCGAGAATCAGCGGGGATGGGCATGCCCTTGCCCAAAGGCATTGTCCGTGTTTATAAAAAAGATAAAACTGGCAATGCACAATTCATCGGTGAGGATCGGATTGACCACACACCGAAAAACGAGACCATCAAGTTGAAACTTGGTGATGCTTTTGATATCACTGCCGATAAAAAACAAACTGACTTCCGCAAACACAACGCATCCGGAAAATCTCACTATGCCTTTGAAAGCAGCTATGAAATTAAACTGAAAAATGCTAAATCCGAACCGGTTACTGTTGTAGTACGCGAACCGATTCCTGGCGACTGGAAAATGAAAGAAGAATCTCAGCCGCACGAAAAAGTTGCCTCAGGCACGGCCGAATGGAAAATTGAAATACCGGCGGAAGGAAATACCACGTTGAAATACCGTGTGAGAGTTCAGTATTAGTCAAGCACGGCAATACGCCTCATAATAAGACTTTCTTGCTATCGCTCTATTGACTTATTACACCTATCTACCCGCTTTTTTTATTGGTATATTGTGTGAAATACGGGTTAAGGGGAATTATCATGGCAAAATATTTTAGCGCCACACTGATTTTTATTTCGATGTTATCTTTTCTGTTTATTTCGGGCTGCACCCAGGAACAGCAAAATAAAATATCACGGCTTGGTATCACTTTTCTGGAAGGAGATTATAAAATCACCTATGCAGATGGCAGCCACGTGAAAAGCTGGATTGTCGATAGCGGCAAGGTGACCAGCGAACCTGCCAAGGGTTACTACTACTTCTGGGCAATGATCGAAGGTAAAAAACGCTACGTACAAACACCTATAGCGAGATCATATATAGAGGAGCTATGATAACAATGCATCCGGCAGAATAGGGCTGGCTGGTTTTATCGGTATACAAATCCCCCTTGCGACTATCTTCTACGAATACTTGAGATATAATCACGTAACTCGGAAGCAAGTCATCTTGAAGTTAATAAGATTCTATTGTTGCTTGGTTGTCTTAATACATCTTCGAGAAATTAATTACGGAGGATACTGTGGCATATATTGCACCCATCAAATTAACACTAGGTTCAATCCATCTAAATATCATTAAACCCTTGTTGCTTGTTATGCTGGTGTACAGTTCCAGTACGCAGGCGCTCTGGCAAACACGTAATATTGGTGGCGGCGGTGCGATGAACAGTGTTACAGCCGGATCTAACGGTACGATTCTCGTGAGTACAGATCTTGGTGGCGCCAATATAAAACGTACCTCACAAGCTAAGTGGAACCTGATTGGCGCGGCAAGTGGCGTCAATGGCACGCATACTACAAATGCTACCTTTCACCCGACTAATCCGAATATCATCTTCCTCGCATCTGAGGGCGGCTTGTATCGAAGCACTGATGAAGGCAATAATTTTACGCGTGTGGATACGGTGGGTGAGGTATTCCAGGATGTTGCCGTCGCACCCAGCAATCCTCAGATTGTTTATGCATCGCGAACACCGTTCTTCAACAGCGTGGAGGAAAGCAATGGCACAATTCCATCACCGTTAATGCGCAGCGTGGATGGTGGCGTCACTTTTAACTACGTCACCAACCCTCAGGGTTCAAACGGAATTTCAAACACAGCGCAAATCATCGGTGCCAAGGTGCTTGTTCACCCCCAGGATCCGGATATTGTAGCCATGTTATCAATCAATACCCGTTTTATTAGCGGTATTGATACAGGCGTCTATGTTTCTACTGATGGAGGCCAGAGCTGGCGCCATATGGCTCAATCTAAAGCCGGGCTCACCGATATCGAGTTTCATCCTGCCGGTACAAATTCGTTGTTTATGGCGTTCAAACCCACACTGCATTCTGCGAGGATCGAATTTACCGACTTAACGTCAACAAGCAATATCATAAATGATGACTGGTTCTACTCATTCGACTCACAATTTGCTTACCCGCTGCCTGGAAATTCCGGCCACGATCCCAATG
Organism: uncultured Gammaproteobacteria bacterium; assembly: GCA_964409635.1. Classification (GTDB taxonomy): domain Bacteria; phylum Pseudomonadota; class Gammaproteobacteria; order DSM-19610; family DSM-19610; genus CAYPEL01. The sequence continues at coordinate 5,763 of CAYPEL010000046.1, forward strand.
TTCAGCCGCAATTTGTTATTTGGCCAAATTCAGCCGTCGCCAATGAGATTCGGGTATTCGATACCAATACCAGTTATTTTCGTGCCGCCAACCACGACGCCGGGCTGCGCGTGTTTCATGACGGTAGCAGTTGGACCTTCACTGGCCTGGGCAATGTAGAAGAATGGTCAGGCGGAGAAAATAACTGGTCATTAGGCTGGTCCAAATTACATAGCATCCTCAATCCTTCCATTATGAGCCCTGCACATACGCTGGGGCTTGATTTATCCGATACTGATAAGGCCTATTGGGTCACGAATCAATTTATCTTTCAAATCACTGACAATCAGAATGGTACTTTGTTGTTTTCTAATCTGGCTACACTTGGTGATGAGACAAGCGGTTGGCAATCTACTGACATCGATAACACAACACCCTTTATTCTGGATATCAATAAGGCCGATCCGGATGTGATCTACGCCGGTTTGAATGATCTGGGTTGTGTGGTGAGCCGCGATGATGGCGATCATTGGAGGCTATGCATACATGATCATTCGTTCTGGCCTGGTGTCGATGGAAATTCTTACGGTGGCGTCGTGACGGCATTGGCGTCGGACCCCAGCGCAGCCGGTACCGTCTGGATGTTTGCTAGCGGTGATCAGGGGCAGTCGGTTGACCCTTTGTTTAGTTCTGATTTCGGTGTGACCTGGTCAAATTCCGGAAGCGTGCCCAATGCCAGTGGCGATGTTTTCGGGCTATCTATAGACCCAACCAGTTCAGGCAGTTTACGTAGATTATTAGTGACGGTTGAAGGTAAGGTATATCGTAGTACCAACCACGGCGCTAGTTGGAACTCTGTTCATACTTGTAATGATGGTTGCCGGGTTACAGCTGTCGATGCATCGAATGGCTATATGTATGCCGGTGGCGAAGATGGGTTGTGGCTGTCAAAAACCAATGGCGCGTCCGGATCATGGCAGCGCGTACTGAGCGAGAATCAGATTGGTGGGTTTTATAATGCTACGGCAGTTTTTAATAGCGGAGAGTGGGCTGGCATAACCGGTCTGGCGCCTGATGAAAATAATCCCGGCATTGTGTTCGCCGCAGTCTTTCAGAACGATGCCAGTCAGGGAGTGTATCGTTGCGACGTATCCGGAACGGTTGTTGTCGATACCTGCCAGCTGGTTCTTGACAATGTGTCCTACCTCCGGGACGTGGCCATCGATCCTTCGGATTCAGATAGTATCTACGCGACTTCATCCTCCGCTTATACCTCCGGAGGTTATGATGCAAGTTCGGGCGGCATATATAAAACCACCAACGGCGGCACGAGTTGGACACAAGTGAATGAAGGTCTGGAATGGCCGATGGCGATAGCCGTCAAGATCAACCCATCGAATCCGGATATTGTGTATATCGGCACACCGGGTGGCGGACACTTTAGGCGTGATTTTGCGGCCAGTGTCGATACTGACGGCGATGGTCTAACAGACAGTTTCGAACTTTCAATCGGCACCGACCCTACCCAAGCCGATACCGATGGCGATTCACTTTCAGATGGCTTCGAAGTTGGCTATGACGGGAATGCTTCAGCCTATAACCCCGCGACTGATTTAAATCCACTTGCTGTAGATACTGACGGCGATGGATTTAATGATAATGTTGAAGTAACTTACAACAGTGATCCGTTAAGTAATACCTCTATTCCTGCGAACGGTGATCTTAATGAAGACGGCGCTGTCAATGCAGCAGATGTTTTGCTCGCGCATCGTATTGCTTTAGGATTACTTACACCATCGGCAAGCCAGTTGGTGCGTGGTGATGTAGCACCGTTAATAAACGGCACACCAACGCCTGATGGTATTGTAAATCTTGCAGATGCTTTATTGATATCCCGCAAGGCGCTTGGGCTGGCCAGTTTTTAGGACGCCTGGATTCTTTTCAACATATCCTCGTAAGGCACGGCGCCATCTATACGCAGGCTGTTTTCGCCAACAAAGAAAGTCGGCGTTGCGCTCACTTTTAATTCCTGTGCAGCCTGTTGATATTGTTTTAGATAGTTGTCGTACTTTGGATCTTGCCAAGCACATTCGGTAAGCTCGCGCGATAGCCCGGCGTCACTGGCCATTTTTCGTAATATATCGCGGTCACCAATATTGTCGCCGTCGACGAACAGGGAAATGAATAATCTGTTGTGCAGCTTATAAAACGATGCCGTATTTTCACGTTTAGCCGCTTCGGCCAGCAGCAAGGCCGAACGGGAATTGGTCGTAAAATCGCGTACTTTAAAGGGCAGGCCATCCTCTTGCGCCATGTTAACCAGGGTAGCGACCATCTGGCGCCAGGTTTCGTCTTCATAGCCAAGCTTTGATATATGCATTCCTTCAGCGGGTGTACTGGGATGAATTTCCAGGAAGCACCAGTTGACCTTGAGGCCGTAGTGCTCGCGCAGGCGGTTGAGACGCGCGTCACCGATGTAGCAGAAGGGGCAGATGTAGTCGGAGAAGACGGTTATTTTTAATTCGGGTTTTGGGGTGGGCATTTAAGTTCTCCGGTAGCTGGCTGGCTTTACTGGTAAATTCAAA
>CAYPEL010000046.1:8426-17273 GCA_964409635.1 uncultured Gammaproteobacteria bacterium
GCGAAATAGTGGGTTTCCCACCCTACGGGAATTTACAATACGCGCCCGGGGAAGCGGGAATTGTATAACTCGATTCCCAGAATCATTTAAGCAATGCCAGTTCCACCAGCATGTTGTTCATTCGTTTTACGAAGGCTGCAGGATCGTCCAGTTGCCCGCCTTCGCTGAGCATGGCTTGTTCGAATAGTAATTTCGACCAATCGGTAAAACGGTCTTCGTTGCTTTCTTCTTTTAGACGCTTCAGCAAAATGTGGTCAGCGTTAATTTCCAGGATCGGTTTAGTGTCCGGCACATCGTGTCCTGCTTGCTTCATCATTTTTAGCAGGTGAACAGGCATTTCGTTATCTTCCATAACCAGACAGGACGGTGAATCAGTCAGCCGGTGACTAACGCGTACTTCCTTAATATCGTCGCCCAGTACTTTCTGAATGTGTTCAACAAGATCCTTGTGTGCATCTTCCGCTTCTTTTTCGGCTTTTTCATCAGCCTTATCTTTGAGCTCGCCCAGATCCAGCTCACCCTTCGCAATCGATACCAGTGACTTACCCTCAAACTCGTTCATGTGCGACGTCAACCATTCATCCACGCGGTCTGACATCAACAATACTTCAATGCCCTTCTTGCGGAAGATTTCCAGGTGCGGGCTATTTTTTGCAGCCGCAAAGCTATCGGCCGTAATGTAATAAATTTTTTCCTGGCCCTCTTTCATACGGCCAATGTAATCCTGGAGGGAAACATTCTGGACATCACTGTCAATATGCGTGGACGCAAACCGTAACAAGCCAGCAATCCGTTCACGGTTACTGAAATCCTCTGCTGGCCCTTCTTTCAGAACATTGCCGTACTGTTCCCAGAACTCGGTATATTGTTCTGGCTCGTCCTTGGCCATTTTTTCCAGCAGGCCAAGAATTTTCTTAACCGAAGCACCGCGAATAGTGTCGATGAATTTATTCTTTTGCAGAATTTCACGCGAGACATTCAGTGGCAGGTCATCGGAATCCACTAGCCCGCGGATAAAACGCAGGTATTGCGGCATCAGATTTTCTGCGTCGTCCATGATGAAAACACGGCGCACATAGAGCTTGATACCGTGTTGGTTATCGCGTTCATAGAGATCGAACGGTGCACGTTTCGGGATATACAGCAGTGTCGTATATTCCTGTGTGCCTTCGACCTGGTTGTGTGTCCAGATCAAGGGTTCACCAAAATCATGGGCAACGTGCTTATAGAATTCCTTATACTCGTCGTCGCTAATATCTCTTTTAGGACGCTTCCATAGCGCTGAAGTATTATTTACTGCTTCAAACTCATCTTCTTTGCCCTCTTCCTGGGACGGCAACTGGATAGGCAAAGAAATGTGATCAGAATATTTAGTAACAATAGAACGCAGGCGGTGGGCCTCCAGAAATTCATCTTCCTCTGCGCGCAAATGCAGGATGATATCCGTGCCACGCGAATCTTTGTCAATTGGTTCCAGGGTATAATTACCCTCCCCGGCCGAAATCCATTTAACCGCTTCATCGGCACCCGCACGGCGGGTTATCAGCGTCACTTCATCGGCCACTATAAATGCTGAATAGAACCCCACGCCAAACTGGCCGATCAGTTCCATGTCCTTGTTTTGATCACCGGTCAACGATTCAAAGAATTGCTGGGTTCCCGACTTGGCAATCGTGCCAATATGATCCACCACTTCTTCCCGCGACATACCAATGCCGTTGTCACTGATAGTAATGGTGCGTTTATCTTTATCGGTCGTGATCCGGACTCGCAAATCGCTGTCGCCAGCGTAGAGCGCGTCATTCTGCAGCGCTTCAAAACGCAGCTTGTCGCAAGCATCCGAAGCATTTGAGATCAATTCTCGCAGGAAGATCTCTTTGTTCGAATACAGGGAGTGGATCATCAGGCTCAGCAGTTGCCGTGCTTCGGTTTGAAATTCGAGGGTTTCTTTTTGGGTTTCGGTTGTCATGTGGCTTACCAAACTAGTAGATTAATAAATAAACAGGAGCGGCTTATATCCGGGATTAAGCGCGGTTAGAAACCGCTCCTGCAGGGATTGAATCTGGATAATTAGTGGGGTTGGCGCGCGGGGATTTCAACCCCTTCGTGGGTCAGCAGCCAGGTTTTTATAGCCATCATCTCCCCGGTTTGTTTGCCGGAAAAGCCACCCAGTCCATTTTGGGCCACTACCCGGTGACAGGGCACCAGCACGGGCACTGGGTTATTACGGCAAGCGTTACCGACCGCGCGGGCGCCTGAACTCAGACGTTTCGCTAGCTCACCGTAGCTGACCACTTCGCCCGGTTTTAGCTGCTGTAAGGCATGCCAGACCTTTTGCTGGAATGCGGTGCCTTTGAGATCGACAGATACACGCGGTATTTTTTGTGGATTTTCAAGGTATCGTTTGATTGCTGCGGCGGCTCGCTTCGCCGCTGCGGTACGTGGCCGTACTGCAGTGACCTCTTTTTCCAGAAATAACAGGCGGCTTATTGCGTCGCCATCCATCTTTATTCCCAGCACACCGAGCGGCCAACTTACGGTTGCATCAAGTTTTGGTGTCTGGTGTTTATCAGTCGGGGTAATACCACTTGTGTTTGGCATCGTTTACTCCTCACCTGTTAGCTGATTTTACGGTTTCTTGTAACCTAGTAGTATAGTCGGTCACTGACGCTTCCAGGTTTTCTGCTCGTATATATCACTTCTGCCTAAGAGGGTGGGTTACACCCAAATAAAAACGGGCAACCAGCGCTGGTTGCCCGTCGTGTAATCCGGTGATAACCGCTGTTATCTGGATAACTTCTCTTTGATACGTGCAGACTTGCCTGAGCGATCACGAAGATAATAGAGCTTGGCCCGGCGCACATCACCGCGGCGCTTGACCTGAATTTCAGCCACCAAAGGGCTGTAGGTTTGAAACACACGCTCCACGCCTTCGCCGTGTGAAATCTTGCGCACGGTAAACGCTGAATTCAAGCCGCGGTTACGCTTGGCGATCACCACACCTTCAAAAGCCTGTAAGCGTTCGCGCTCACCTTCTTTCACTTTTACCTGCACCACAATAGTGTCTCCCGGTGAAAATTCCGGGATCTTTTTGGTCATCTGCTCTTTTTCAAGTTGTTCGATTATGTTGCTCATCGTTTTATCCCCATCAACGGGTTCATTCAAAATTAAATTACTTACCACTTTGCTCGAGTATATATTCTTCCAGCAAGGCGCGTTGTGTTTCGTCCAACTCACAGGCATCCAGCAAATCCGGCCGCCTTTCCCAGGTTCGCCCCAGTGACTGCTTTAACCGCCAGCGTTCAATCCTGGCGTGGTTACCACTGAGCAGCACATCCGGTACTTCATGCCCATCGATCACTTCAGGCCGCGTGTAGTGCGGATAGTCCAGCAAGCCATGCATGAAAGAATCTTTTTCAGCTGATTCCGCATCACCCAGCGCGCCGGGCAGTAACCGTACCATGGCGTCGATGAAAACCAGGGCGGCTGTTTCACCGCCACTTAACACGTAATCGCCAATCGACCACTCTGCGTCGACTTCCTGCTCGATCAAGCGTTCGTCGATGCCTTCGTAACGGCCGGCCAGTAACATCAGCCCTGGCAGCTGTGCAAATTGCTGTACCGCTGACTGATCCAGGCGCTTGCCTTGTGGACTCAGGTAAACCAAAGGCCCGCTAGCGCCGGCTTTCCGCGCCGCCGCAATGGCATCCTTGACCGGCTTGACCTGCATCACCATCCCGGGGCCACCGCCGTAAGAACGGTCATCGACCGTCTTGTGCCGGTCCTCGGCATAGTCGCGTGGATTCCAGGTATGCAAGCCGAACAAACCCTGCTGTTCAGCGCGTCGCGGAATGCCGTAGCGGCAAAGTTCCCGAACCATGTCCGGAAACAATGTGATCACATCAACACGCATGTCACCACCTAAAAATCTTTATCCCAGTCAACCCGGATTACACCGCTGTCCAGATCTACCTGTAAAACCACCTGTTCCATCACAAAGGGAACCAGGCGTTCCTGATCACCTTTGAGAACCAGCACATCATTCGCGCCAGTCTCTAAGAGATGATCAACTTTCCCCAGATTTTCGTCGCGGGCATTGATCACCTGCAAACCGATCAAGTCGTTCCAGTAGTACTCACCCGCTTTTGTATCCGGCAGTTGTTCACGCTTAACTGCAATCTCATTACCAATTAATGCATGCGCTGCATCGCGGTCCGTACAACCGGCCAATAGTGCAACAACACCTTTTCCATGACGGCGGCCATCTTCTAAAACCGTTTCTGCCCAGCCACCTTCGCCCTTGCCGATAAACCAGGGACGGTAACGAATGATATTTTCACGAGGTTGGGTATAGGAAAAAATCCGCACCCAGCCCTGCACACCAAACACACCGGAAATTCGGCCAACCGGAATCAGCTGCAAGCGCGAACCGCTGGTGCTTACTGCTGTTGTTCCTTGATCAATTTCGACACGCGCTCGGAGGGTTGTGCGCCCTTGCTCACCCAGTGTTTGACACGCTCTACATCAATGTTCAGTCGCACATCCTGACCGGTTGCTCCGGGGTTGAAATAACCCAGGCGCTCCAAATAACGCCCGTCACGGCGATTCCGGCTGTCAGTCACGACTACATGGTAAAAGGGGCGTTTCTTCGCGCCACCTCGGGACAGGCGAATAGTCACCATATTGTCCGGCCCTCTATAAAATAATTCGTTAATGCAAAAAGACCGCAACAACTGCGGCCACAGGAAGCCGGTAATTGTACGGGATTTATAGAAAAAGTGAAGCATTAACCCGGGTATTACACATAATCACGTCAGCAAGCAGAGATTCGTCTGGATATGCGTTGCCGATGCCTAAACCAAGCTCTATTCGCGTAAATTATGTCGGTTTTTTTTACGTCAAATTAAATGCCGGATTATTTACGGATAACCACCTGTTTTATCATTGATTTAGCCTGCATATTCGCTAGATTGAACTCAACAAAGGTGACACAATATTTTACAGTTGGGCTTCGGTTTGTATACGAAAATATTTTAACGCATTGTTTTATAACAAATATTAAAAATGGCACAGCCTTTGCATTATTCCAGTTACGCCTTTAATAAAAATAAGCGTGTAAAAAAGGCCGACCGTCAGTTAACACAGAAATGACCTGCGTCGGCTACAACGGGTACCAGCAATTATAATAATGAGTACTGGTATCAAGGGGGAGTAACAAGCAAGACCCTTACTTTAAGCAACAGCGAACTTTCGGGTTCGCTTTTTTTTGCTTTTTCCTGCGAGGGAATGATAGAAATTTATTTTTTTGCCACGCAATACCCGGAAAGCACGAAAATATTTTTTCTAAAGAATGAAATTCCGTGCTTTCCGGGTATTGCGTGGCTAAGCACTCATCTTAAAATGGAAAACCCTGCGGCATGCGGCCTTTCATCCCCCGCAGCATATTTTTCAAACCGCCGCCGGCCATTTTTTTCATCATTTTCTGCATCTGTTTGAATTGCTTGAGCAACCGGTTCACGTCCTGCACCTGGGTACCGGAACCTGCCGCGATCCGCCGCCGGTGTGAGCCTTTGATACTATCCGGGAAACGCCGTTCTTTAGGTGTCATGGAACGAATCATCGCCAGCATCCTGTGCAGTTCTTTATCGTTGACTTGATTGCGTACATTTTTGGGAATCTCGCCCATACCGGGTAATTTTTCCATTAAGCTGCCCAGACCACCCATACCGGTCATCTGTTCTAGTTGGTCGTGAAAATCCCCCAGGTCAAAACGTTTACCTTTTTTAAGCTTATTCGCAAGCTTGGCGGCTTTATCCTTATCCACCTTACGTTCGGCTTCTTCAACCAGGCTGAGCACATCGCCCATACCCAGGATCCGTGAGACCACACGGTCAGGATGAAAGGGTTCCAGCGCGTCGGTTTTTTCGCCGACGCCCAGAAACTTGATCGGCTTGCCGGTAATCGAGCGAATCGACAAAGCGGCGCCGCCACGCGCATCACCGTCCGTTTTTGTCAGCACCACACCGGTCAGCGGTAACGCTGCATTAAAAGCCTGCGCAGTATTCGCTGCGTCCTGGCCGGTCATGCTGTCCACAACAAACAGGGTTTCGGTAGGCTGCACCGCTGCATGGACGCGTTGAATCTCAGCCATCATTTCTTCATCGATGTGCAGCCGGCCTGCGGTATCGATGATCAAAACATCGGTAAACTGCTTGCGCGCCTGCGCCAGTGCCGCTGTCGCAATGGCAACCGGCGCCTGATCTGTACTGCTCGGGAAAAAGTCAGCCTTGACCTGGCTGGCCAGTGTCTTTAGCTGATCGATAGCAGCGGGACGGTAAATATCACAACTGGTGACCAGAACAGACTTATTGTGGCGTTCCTTGAGCAGGCGCGCCAGCTTTGCGGTGCTGGTGGTTTTACCGGAACCTTGCAGACCGGCCATAAGTATAACCACTGGCGGCTGAGCATTGAGATTGAGTTCGTCACACGTCTCACCCATGATCGACACGAGCTCATCATTGACTATTTTCACCAGCGCCTGGCCCGGCGTCAGGCTTTTCATCACCTCCTGGCCGACGGCGCGTGCGCTTACCTTATCGGTAAATTCCTTAACCACCGGCAGCGCCACATCAGCTTCCAGCAAGGCCATGCGCACATCACGCAGCGTATCTTTGATGTTTTCTTCGCTAAGACGGCCCTGCCCGCGCAGGTTCTTGATGGTTTGTGACAGGCGGTCACTCAGATTGTCGAACATACTTGCTCCCTACAGAATCAGTGCAGGGAGATTATAGCTGGAAGGTGTCGCCTCCGCACAGGCGGTTTACACCCATATTGCTGATGCGCTGTTGACACTGCTCGAGAATCCTATCTTCCGAGCCGGGTTTCATATGGGTAATGTACAGTTGCGGACGGTGATTGAGTTTATTTAAATCTTCGGCAAGCAGTTGCGGACAGTAATGATAGGCTTTGCGGCTCAACTCAACGTCTTCATCCGCGAAAGCGCTCTCAACGATCAGCATATCCAAATCCTGGTGCTGATTGAGCGCCTGCCAGAAACTGTCATTGCTGGTGGTATCTCCGCTGAAGGCAAAACTTTTACCCCCGTTCTGTAAACGAAAACCGGCACCCGGCACGGAATGATTAACGCCAATCATTTCGATACGCCGTCCGTCCAGGGTAACCACCTCTCCTGGTTGCATGATTTCGAATTTCACGACCGGATTGGCGGCGTTGGGCAACTCTGTAAAATCGGGCCATACTTCCCAGTTGAAAATATTCTTTTTAAGCGTGGCAAGCGTCTCTTCACGCGCATGCAAGATAATCGGCGCGCTGGTTTTCTCAAACACGGTATCGATCAACATAGGGATACCGGCGATGTGATCCAAGTGCGAATGGGTTACAAAAATATGCCGTACTGCTGCCATTTCGTCGCCATCAAGTTCGCCAATGCCAGTACCTCCATCGATGAGGATATCCTGATCAACTAACAAAGAAGTTGTCGCCCTGTTACCGCTTATGCCGCCACTGCAGCCCAATATACGTAAAATCATGGTTTACTCACAATTAGCCTTTGGCTCTGGTAGTCCGTCAACCTGTTGATGCGAGGATCGTGCCAGGTCGTAATTTGCTTAAAACCAATAGCTTGATCACATTTATTTTGCAGGGCAATTCACTAATTCTGTGAATTTGGGCGCTTTACTTGCAATAGCCTGCCCTTTCACGGCAGACCCGGTGACCTTAGCGGTCACATGGAAGCACTATTCCTGGACGGGACTAACCTATCTTGGGTGGATCTTGGGCTTCAAGCCTCAGGCTGGTTATGCGATGATTAGCATCTGATGATAGAGGAAGTCCTAACAAACCGATGAGTCCTGTCTGGCTTGGCAGCCTGGCCATCATTCTGTACTTGGTCACCAGTGCAGCGTTGACCTTGCGTTTAACCAAAGGCAAAGATGCACTCTCACTACCACGCGGTCCTGTCCTGGCGCTGGGGCTGGGCGCCGTTGTCTTGCATGCTACGATGCTTTACCCGGAACTGTTTACAGTATCCGGGCTGAATCTTGGGTTTTTTAATGCCGCATCCTTGATTGCGTTACTCTCAGTATCGGTGCTTTTAGCCGCCTCGTTAAAACAACCGCTTGAAAATCTCGGCATACCGATATTTCCCATTGCAGCAGCCACCGTTGGCCTGGTGATTCTTTACCGTGGCGAAGGCCACACGATTGCAACCGGTTCATGGAAGCTGGATCTACACATCCTGTTCTCTGTCTTGGCTTACAGCGTGTTCGCACTTGCCGCCGTACAAGCCCTGCTGCTAGCTGTGCAGGAAAAGCATTTACGCAATCGCCAACCCGGTGGTTTTATCCGCGCCCTGCCGCCGATGCAAATTATGGAGCAATTGCTGTTTCAAATGATCGGCAGTGGCTTTGTGCTACTCAGTGCCGCCCTGCTAACCGGTTTCTTTTTTCTGGAAGACATTTTTGCACAGCACCTGGTGCATAAAACAGTCCTCTCGATTGTCGCCTGGGCAGTGTTCGGTGTTCTGCTTTGGGGCCACTGGCGGTTTGGCTGGCGCGGCCGCACTGCTATTCGCTGGACACTGAGCGGATTCGTATTCCTGCTGCTCGCCTATTTTGGTTCCAAGTTTGTGCTGGAACTGGTGCTGCAGCGCAGCGTATAAAACATTAAACGATTCCTCTAACGCCTAGGATTCCCTTTTTTATAGACATACTAAACAGTACGTTGATTACCCGACAGATCATTTACAGACACGCTGTGAATACATCCCTTTACGCTCGGCGGCAGCCTCCTTGCTGCCGACGGTCTGTAAATGATCTGTCGGGTAAT